>JBCCYT010000235.1:0-5397 GCA_039188975.1 Actinomycetota bacterium | reverse complement strand
GGCTCGCCAGCAGCGAGAGGTCCTCACCACCATCGCTCGCGAAGAAGCCCAGACCTCGGTGGTGCAATCCGAGGAAGAACTGCGAGCCCGCACCGCCGAACTCAACACCGAGCAGAAGGTCGGCATCGAAGCTGAAAACACCCAGCGCGAGATCGACGTTGCGGCCAAGAACCGGGAACGGATCGTGGCGGTCGAGACCGAACGGGTCGAGAAGGCCCGCCAGATCGAAGTCGTTGCACGCGACGTCGAGACCACCGCGGCGAAGAAGGGTCTCGAAGAGGAGATGACGGCGATCGCCGACCTGAAGAAGAGCCGGGTCGCCGTCGAAAAGACGGTCGCCGAGCAGGAAGAGTCGATCGCCACCCTGCGAGTGGTCGAGGACGCCAACCGGCACCGTGATGCCACCGTCATCGCGGCGGAGGGCGAAGCGCAGAGCGGCTTCGTGAAGGACATCAAGGAAGCCGAAGCCCGCGAGCAGGCCGCGTCGCACACCGCCAAGGAGAAGATCACCCTCTCCAAGGCCAACCTGGAGTCGGCCGATCTCGACGCACGGGCCATGACCCGCATGGCCGAAGGCGAGCAGGCCCAGGCCGCCGCGCCCGGCCTTGCCGATGTGCAGGTGCGCGAGGCGAACGCCACCGCGATCGAGAAGGAAGGCCTGGCCGAAGTCCACGTCAAGGAAGCCGATGCCGCCGCGATCGCCAAGGTCGGCGCCGCCGAAGGTGAAGCGATGGAAGCCAAGCTCAAGGGCGAGGCAGCCGGCCTCACCGACAAGGCAGCAGCGATGCGCGAACTCGAAGGCGTCGGCCAAGAGTTCGAAGAATTCGCCCGGCGGCTCGAAGTCGAAGAGAAAGTCAAGCTCGCCGAGGTCGACGCCCAGGTCGGTATCGCCAAAGCCCAGGCCGAAGCGATCGGGAAGGGCCTCGAACAGGCCGACATCGACATCATCGGCGGCACCGACATGTTCGTCGATCGCGTGGTCGGCGCAGCAGCGACCGGCAAGGCGGTCGAGGCCGGCTTCGAGCAGACCGCGCTCGGTCAGGGCTACATCAACGGCGAGAAAGACCTCATGGATGACCTCGCCGCTCTCACGGCCGGCATGGGTTCCGGGGGCGTGCGTGATCTCACCATCAGCGCCTTCCTCGCCAACCTGATGGCCAATGCGAGCGGTGACACCAAAGACGGCATCGCCAAACTCATCGAGATGGCCGCCGACGACGGCATCGGCGACAAGCCGATCCGCGACATCATCTCCTGAGCAGCGCCGTGAGCGACGTCGACGAGCCCGGCCAGGGCACGTACGAACTCCTTCGCGACCGCCTCCTCAGCCATGCCGTCGACATCCGGCGGCGGGCCGATCGACTCAACGCGGCCCGGCTCGATGCGTTCGGCCAGTCGCGGTTCGAGGTCAGCGGCAGCGAGCGCATTCGCACCGAGAACAACTGTGTCTCGCGCGACATCGTCGCCATCGGTGATCAGCTGCTGTTCGGCTACAACGTCTTTCTCGGGCTGCGCTCAGAAACGACAGTCGACGATGTGTTCACGCTGCATCAGGTCCGAAGCGATGACGGCTGGTCGATCGCGCCGATCGACGACGCGTCCGACTGGTTGCACGACGACCGGTTCGTCACCGACCTGCGAGAGCTGTACACGTACTACAAGAACGCACGTCTCTTGCAGCTGCGCCGTACCGAAGGACGTCTGCTCGCCGTGTTTCAGACGAGCGACGTGCTCACCGACCTCCGAGTCTTTCGCTGGCAGGTCGACGCCGACGGCACGGTCGCCTACCTCGACAACCGAGGCGAACGCGACCACGTCTTTCCACCCCAGTTCGGTTTCGAGTGGCAGTCGGTGTCTCGGGATTCCTATGTCGAAGGCCGACGGTCCTATGTCTCGGTGCTCGACAAGGTCTTCGTCGATCCGCTCAACGGCACCCTCGACATACGGCTCGAGGACAACACGGCCAACGGGCAGACCGTCGTGAGCGAACCGGTCCAAGAGGCCGACCAGACCCTGTACGACTGTGAGATCGGTTACGCCGAGATCGGCGACCTGATCCTGCTGCGGGTGATGCCGTACCGCGAGCCCGAACCCCGCTTCTATGTGATCAACACCCTGGCCCGAACCGCCCGTCGCGAAGACGCGGTCGGCATGTCGGCCCAGCAGCTGCCCGACGATCAAGGCGTGATCCACCCGGGGGGCATCGAGCTCCGTACCGGCGAATTCCGTTCGTTCGATCTTCCGACCGATGACATGGAGTTCAAATCTGCGGTGCGCTCACCCAACGGCGAAGACGTGCTGTATGTGTTCCACGAACGGGCGTCGGGCCGATCGACCCTGTTGGCCTACAACCTGATCCGACGCGAAATCGCAACGCCGATCCAATGCCACGGCTACGGCCTGTTCGATGACGGCACCATGGTGGTGTTTCGAGAACAGGACGAACCGACACGGGTCCATCCGATGCAGATCTGGACGACCCCATTCGTCACCGACGAGTTCCATGCGCAGCAACCGGTGGGCGACAGCCTTCTGCATCGGATCGGCAACGCCGAACTGGTCCGGGGTGTCTCAGCGTCGCTGGCCATCGCCAAGATGGTCGAGGAGACCGAGCCATCCGCGGCGATCTTCGAGGACCTGGCCCGAGCCGCGTCCGCCACCATCGACGCCCACTACTGGCTTCCCGAACCCGAGACCGAAAACCTGGCCGAAGCCGTAGGCGAGGTGCGCTCCACCGCTGAACTCATCATCGATGAATTCGACAAGGTCGTCGAATTGCGGGCCACAGCCGACCAGGTACTCGCGGGTGCCGAGGCAACCGCTGGGGCTCTGATCGATCAGATCCGCACCCATCCACCGGCAGACACGTTGGCGTTCGTTGAGATCCTCGGGCGTTTACGGCGCGCCCAGGGTGAACTCATCGAACACCGCACCATTCGCTATGTCGACGTCGAACGCATCGACGAACTCGAAGCCACCGTCGTCGAAGCGTTCGACGACATGTCGGCTCGCGCCGTCGAGTTCCTCGCCGGTGACGCCGCATTCGACGGCTTCCGGAGCTCGATCGATCAACTCGTCGACGACGGCAACACCGTCTCCACCGTGGTCGAGCTTCAGCCAATCGCCGAGCAGGTCGAATCCACCAACGGCGATCTCGAAGTGCTGACCGAGGTCATCAGCGGGTTGCAGGTCGACGACATCACGGTTCGCACCCACATCCTCGAACAGGTCAGCGAAACCCTCGGTCGATTGAACCGAGCCCGAGCCATCCTCGACGCACGAAAGACCGAGTTGGAACGCGGCGAGTCGACCGCTGCGTTCTCCGTCGAGTTCGCCCTGCTCTCCCAGACGATTGCGTCAGAGATCGCCCGGGTGCAGACACCGTCTGACTGTGATGCCGCGCTCGGCACCTTGATGGTGCAACTCGAGAACCTCGAGGGCACGTTCGGCGCGTTCGACGACTATCTCGACCAGATTGCCACCAAACGCGAGGACGTCTACGAGTCGTTCGCCACCCGAAAGCAGCAGCTGCTCGACGAGCGACAACGATCGGCCAGCCGACTGGTGGAGGCCGCCGACCGCATTCTGCAGTCGGTGCGGCGCCGCCTCGATGGTTTCGAGGAACAAGCCGAGATCAACGCGTATTTCGCCAGCGACCCAATGGTCGGCAAGGTGCGTTCGATCGTCGATGATCTTCGAGCGATCGACGAACCGGTGCGAGCCGATGAACTCACTGGTCGTCTCGACACCGTCCGCGACGAAGCGGCCCGCTCGCTTCGGGACCGCGCCGACATCTTCGAAGATGGCGGTCAGATCATCCGCTTCGGACGCCACCGATTCAGCGTCGACACCCAACCACTCGAACTCACCACCGCGGTGGCCGATGACGAGATGCAGTTGGTGCTCACCGGCACCGACTTCCGGGAGCCGGTCGACGATGCTGAGTTTGCCAGCACCCGGTCGTACTGGGATCAAGTGCTCCCGAGCGAAACGCCGGCGATGGCTCGAGCGGTGCACTTGGCGACATCGCTCTGGAACGACAACCCGCTCGCGGTGACCGAGGCCGCCGCCGGCGGCACCTTGCTCACCGTCGTGCAGCAGGCCGCCGAAGCACGTTTCGACGAGGGATACGACCGTGGTGTCCACGACGCGGACGCCACCGCACTTCTGGATGTCCTCGTGACCCGACTCGCCGAGATCGGGCTGCTCCGCATCGGCGCCGCCCCTCGTGCCGCGGGGGTGCTCTGGTGGGCATCACTCGACGACGAAACCCGGAAGCGACTGACGATCCGCGGACAGAGCCTCGGTGCGCTGCGCCGCGAGTATCCGAACACCCCGGCCGTCGACACCGAAATCGATGACCTGGCCGAGATGGTCGGTGCGTTCCTCTCCACCGAGGAACTCCCGCTGCGGGTCGACGCTCGCCGCGCGGCCGAGTACGTCTTCGAGGAACTCACCGCAGACACCGTTGCCTTCGTGGTGAGTCCCGCCGCCCAACAACTCCACGACGCACTGTGGGCTCACCACGACGCTCTCTTGACTCGCGCTGGGTTCGAGTCGGCAATCGCCGAATCGACCACACTGGCCGACCGCTACGAGATCGCCGAGGCATGGCTTCGCGCCTTCGCCGAGGCGAGCCGACCCGACGACCTCGGAAATGTCGCCGAGGCTGCTGCCATGGTGCTCGCGGCCGACCTCCCGCGTCGACCTGGCAGCGGCGACATTCATCTCGAAGTCGAGGGACTCCTGAGCCAACACGCCACCATCAGCGAAGGACGCTTCACCAGCCGGATCGACGAGCTGCTCGATGCCGCCGACGAGTTCCGCCGGGTGCGAGTGCCCGGCTTCCATGCGTTCCAACGCCAACGCCACGCCCTCCTCGAAGAGGCGCGGTATCGACTACGGCTCGAGGAGTACAGCCCGAAGGTGATGAGCGGCTTCGTCCGCAATCGACTGATCGACGAGGTCTATCTGCCTCTCATCGGCGACAACCTCGCAAAACAGATCGGCACCGTTGGCGAAGGTCGCGTCGATCAGATGGGCCTGCTTTTGCTCATCTCGCCCCCGGGCTACGGCAAAACGACCCTGATGGAGTACATCGCCAACCGGCTCGGCATGGTGTTTGTGAAGGTCAACGGCCCTGCCCTCGGTACCGGCGTGACCTCGCTCGATCCCGTCGAGGCGCCGAATGCCACCGCCGCGCAGGAAGTCGACAAGATCAATCTGGCATTGGAGATGGGCAACAACGTGCTCGTGTACCTCGACGACATCCAGCACACGAATCCCGAACTCCTTCAGAAGTTCATTTCGATGACCGACGCGCAGCGCCGGATGGAAGGTGTGTGGAACGGCCGCACCCGCACCTACGACATGCGAGGCAAACGCTTCGCGGTCGTC
>JBCCYT010000234.1:0-5528 GCA_039188975.1 Actinomycetota bacterium | reverse complement strand
TCGGGGTCGATGCGCAGCATCTGGCCGGCTTCTTCGAGGGCGAGCCACATCGACTCGGCCGACTCGGCGTCGGCGATGATCTGGAGCTGCTCGCCGATCTTGAACCCGTCGCCGGGCTGGGTGACGGCTCGATTGATCAACCACGAGTCGCGCGGAACGATCCACCGGATCGACTCGGACGACACCTGCTGGTCGAGCAGCCACATGATCGCATCGAACGCGGTCTTCCCCGCGCCGACGACCACGTAGCCGTCGGGGTTCGTGCACGTGGCCAACGCGTTGGGGGGAATGACGGTTGCGCCATCGGCGACCTCGTATTTTGGCGGGGTCGTCGAGGGGACCGTCACCTTCATGTACGACGCATCGACCACGGCGACCTTGGCGGTGAGTTCGAACGTCTCGCCGGACGGCACAACCGTCGCCCTCCCGTCGCGGTACTCGGCATTGGGGAAGAACCGCACCCGACCCGACGGCAGGAACCGCCGTTGCATTGCGTGGTCGTAGTACGCCAGCACCTCGGCACCACTGGCGAGTTCGGACAGCCCCTGGTTGGGGCCGACCTCATCGATGTGGTCGGAGCCGAGCTGAGCCGAGTTGAGGCCGTAGAAGAACGACGGCTGGTGCAGGCGAACGTGCGGGTAGGCGTCGTTCCAGTGGCCGCCCGGCTTGTTGCGCCGTTCGACCAGGGCCACGGTGGCGTCGCTGTGGGTCAGGATCTCGTCGACGAAGGCCATGCCCATGGCACCCGCCCCCACGACGACGTAGTCGGCTTCGACAGCGGGCATCACCATGACAGGACCTTCGATCGGATCGGGCCGGGGTTGCCCCCGAGCAGTTCGGTATAGGCGGCGACGACGGCATCGACGCCGGACGCTTCGTCGAGTTCGAGCAGGTCGCCAATCCACGCACTGAACGGCGCGAGCGCACCGGCGAAACGGGTGTGGAAGGCGGGGTGGCCGCCCTCGGCCGCCTCGGCGACGTCGGGGATGAAGAAGAAGCGGGGAGCTGGCCCGACGAGCTCGCCGGTGCCGGGATCGCCACCCTGATGCGTGCCGCCGACGATCAACGAATCGGCCAGCCGATCGCCAAGCGCTGCGTGCACTCGCTCCTTGAGGCCGGCGTTCCCCGCGAAGTCGACGTAGGCCACCGGTCCCTCCAGGTCGGTGAGGTCGAGGCCGTCGTAGGTGCGGATCGAGTCGTACACACCGCTTCGCTCGACGAAGTCAGCGTTTGCCTCGGAGGTCAACCCAACCATGGCGACGTCGATCTCGAGTTGTTGCGCCGCCCAGGCGAGCGAGAGTGCAGTTTTGCTCGATGCGCTCGAC
This sequence comes from Actinomycetota bacterium, assembly GCA_039188975.1. Lineage (GTDB taxonomy): Bacteria > Actinomycetota > Acidimicrobiia > Acidimicrobiales > Aldehydirespiratoraceae > UBA11606. The sequence goes on along the minus strand of JBCCYT010000234.1, from coordinate 4,203 downwards.
GCAACGATCGTGCGGACGGAGCCAGCCACGTCGTCAGCGATGGCCCAGCCGGTCATGAAGAGCGCCCAGATGGTGGCCTGCAACCCTTCGTCAGCGGCGGCATAGGCCGGGTCCGCGCCACAGCGATACAGCCGCCGGTACCACGGGTGCAGCGCCGCTCGATGCGCGATCGAATCAGAGAAGCACAGCCCACTGACTTCGTCAGGCCGCACGACCAGCTCGCTCGCCATCGGGAGGTAGCCGAAGACCCGTTCGCCGACGCCGATGTCGGCGTGACGGCTTTCGGCGACATCGGCAAATCCCCACACGGGAACACAGCCCCGAGTGTCGTCGATCGGGAAGTGGGCCCAGTACCCGAGGAAGTCGCCCGTCATCGCATACGAGATGTTGTTCGCCGACATGCCGAAGCGATCGATGGCCAGGCGGACCTCGCCTTCGTCGAGGGGCGCGGCGGGCTCGTCGAGCACCTCGATGGCGGCAATGTCGGCCCGGCCGACAGCGATACGGATCATGGGAGCTCCTTCGTCACGCACGAGGATGATGCCAGGTCTCACTCGAGACTTGAAGCCAGCGTTCGCGACTGAGATGGTGGCGCCGTGCTGATCCACACGCCAGAGGGAAACGTCGGTGAGATCCCGATCGCCGGTGCCGCCTCCGTGCCGGTGCTGGCCGGAGTGACAGTCGGGTTGCTCGACAATCGCAAACCCAATGCGGGTCTCGTCCTGGAGCGGGTGGCCGAACGTCTTGCCACCCGCGCCGGCACGGCGGTTGTCCGGCGAGACGACAAGAACGCAGCGATCCCCTGCGAGGACCAGGTCTTGCAGGGCATCGCGGACGAGGTGCAGGTCGTGCTCACCGGCACCGCCGATTGAGGCAGCTGCACGTCGTGGAGTGTCCACGACGCCGTCAAACTCGAAGCACTCGGCGTGCCCACGGTCGTCATCACCACCGAGCAGTTCCGCCGACTGACCGATCAGGTTGCTGCCAGCCTCGGCCGAACCGACCTTCGCATCGTCGAGACCCGCCACCCGATCGGTGGGGTCGACGAAGCCACCGCCCTCGCGTGGGCTGACGAGGTCGTCGAGGACGTGATCGCCGTCCTGACCGAGGCCCGATGATCTCGATCGATCACGCAGGCAAGATCGCACTGGTCACCGGCGCCGGCGCCGGAATCGGGCGTGAGGTCGCCCGCTGGCTGGCCGACGCCGGGGCTCACGTCGTCGTCAATGACATCCGCCGGCATCATGCCGAGACAGTGGTGGCCGAAATCACCGACGCGGGCGGGGCGGCCGAGCCGCACATTGCCGATCTCCGAGACGATACGGCGATCGACGAGCTGATTGGTGCCGTCGCTGAACGGCATGGCCGACTCGACATCGCAGTGAACAACATCGGCATGTACCCGCCGGGCCGGGCCCCGAAGCCATTCACTGCGGGCCGAGGCGATGACTACCGCGACATCGTCGATCAGAATCTCGTGCTTGCCGCGCTGTGCGGGCGCGCCGAGGCCGAGGCCATGATCGATACGGGCGGCGTGATCCTCTTCGTGTCCTCGGGCGAGACGACCAGACCCGCACCGCTCACCTCCATCTACGCCGCTGCGAAGGCGGCACTCAACCACCTCGTGACATCGATGGCGGTCGAGCTCGGACCGTCAGGCATTCGGGTGCTGGCGATGGCCCCGGGCACAACTCGCACCGAAATGGTGGCCGCCGCGTACTCCGAAGCGCGGTTCGCCGAGATCGCACAGTCCACTCCGCTGCGCCGAGCCGTGGAACATGATGAACTGGCGCGACTCGCCGTCTTCCTCACCAGCGATCTCGCCCGGGCCATCACCGGGCAACTGATCCTGGCCGACGCCGGGGCGTTCCTTTCTCGCAACCGACCACCGAACACCACAACGTGACACCAGAAACCTCCACGCCATGACGACCACCAGCGATCTCAGCGCCGTCCTCTACGTCAGCAGCGCTGACGTTGCCTTCACCAGCGTCGACCTCATCGATCTCGCCTCCCGAGCTGCGTCCGCGAACGAGGGCCGAGAGGTCACCGGCTATCTCTGGTTCGACGGCTCGATGTTCGTGCAGTACCTCGAAGGTCCACCGGCCGAGGTCGAAGCCGTCCTCGCAACGATCAGTGCCGACGATCGCCACACCATCGTCAAGACCTTTCGTCGGCTCTACCCGGCAGACGCCCGCCGGTTCGTGGGCTGGAACATGCGGCTGATGAACGATGTCGAGCGCTTCGAGATGCATCTCGATGGCGTGGTGGCGGCGCTGCTGGCGCAGGCCGACTCAGGCGACGGTCCGCCCCCCGCAAGCACCTGGGTGCTGACCGATCGCTTGGCCGAACTCCGAGCGTGACGGGTTGGGTTCAGAACCCGATCCACGTATCGACGAGGGCCGATGCGCGCTCTGACCAGTCTTCGCTCGTCATCGCAAACCGGACATGGTCTTCCCACACCCCGTTGATCTCCAGGTAACGGCGCGCCGTTCCTTCATCGCGTAGCTCCAGCTTCTCCGCCACCCGCCGACTTGCAGCGTTTCGCGGAACGATCGCCGCCTGAACCCGGTGCAGGTGCAACTCCTCGAAGGCGAATCGGAGCACGGTGACGAACGCCTCGGGGATGTACCCATGGCCCGCCTGCGCTTCATCGATCCAGTAGCCGATGTACGCGTTCTGAAAGGGGCCCCGCTGGATCGAGTTCAGGTTCACCTCGCCCGCGAAAACACCCTCGACGAACACACCGAATCCATATCCGGTGCCGAGTTGGCGTTCGCGCTGACGCGCCGAGCAACGGGTTGCAAACGCGTGCGAATCCTCGACGACGTCGGGCTGACCCGGAAGTCGCTGCGGCTCCCAACGAGTCAGCCACTCGACGTTGCGGCGGCGAACTTCCTGCCACTTGGAGAAATCGCCGGGTTCCAGGGGTCGAAGCAGCACGCGGCGGCCGAACAGAGTCGTCACGGCACCGGACAGTAGCGCCTAATGCGGCGGACCTGTCGCCCGAAACTGAGGCGAGGCCCCCGACCCGCGAGGAACCAGCGTGTCCGATTTCTTTGCCGATGAAGAACTGATCCAGGAGTTCGTGATTGAGAGCCGAGAGGCACTCAGCACGGTCGACGAGTCACTTCTCGCGCTCGAGGAAGACCCATCACAAACGACGCTCGTCGCCGAAATCTTCCGTCGAGTCCACACGATCAAGGGTTCCGCCGGGTTCCTCGACATCGAGAACCTCGAGGTCTTGGCCCACGCAGGTGAGAGCTTGTTGTCCGACGTCCGAGACGAGACGACGGCGTTCAACGAGGCGATCGCGACAGCGCTCATGGAGACCGTCGACGCGCTTCGGGACGGTCTCGACCGGGTCGAATCCGAGGGGCTGGATGCGGTCCAGCCCCACGCCGACCTGATCGATCGCCTCCGCGCCCTCCGCGAGACCCGCGGCGAATCCACCGAGCTGGCCACAACCGGGGAAAGCCCAGCCGAGGTTTCGGCTGATGCCGACGGACCCGCCGAAACGGCCACCGTCGAAGAACCCGCGCCGGTCGAGTCAGTCGACCCGGCCGAACCGGCGATCGACATCGAACCCGCCCAACCGGCCGCGAGTGAGAACGTCGAGCCGCCCACGAACGACGCGCCCCCGACCGAGCCGGTCCAGCTCGCGCCCGAGCAGATGTCGAACCTCGTCGGGCAGGTGTTGATCGCAGCCGACGTGATCACCGCTGACCAGCTGTCGCGGGCGCTTGCCCGTCAGCAGGCCGGCGACGAACGCCGGGTCGGCGACATCATCGTCGAGATGTTCAGCATCGATGCCAACGTCATCGAGTCCACCCTCGCCGAATCGCTCAGCGCCCCGATCGCCGACGCCGTGATCGAAGCCGAGAAGCCCACCGGCGGCAGCGGCGCAGCCGCAGCGGAGAGCATCCGCATCGACCTCGGCCTGCTCGACCAGGTCGTCGCCCTCGTCGGTGAGCTCGTCCTCGCCCGCAACCAGATGGCTCAGAACGTCGAGGACGGCAAAGAGGTCGAGACCCAGACGCTCACCCACATCACGACCGCTCTGCAGGAGCAGGCGCTGCGAACCCGCATGCAGCGGATCGGTTCGGCCTGGAAGTCGCTCCCTCGGGCCGTCCGCGATGTGTCCAAGACGTCGGGCAAGAAGGCCCGCCTCGAGATGGTCGGCGAAGGGATCGAGCTCGACCG
>JBCCYT010000233.1:0-5600 GCA_039188975.1 Actinomycetota bacterium | reverse complement strand
GCGTCTCGACGTTTTGGGTGGCGAGCATCTGGAACAGGTACTCGTTGCCGGAGCGACGAGCGGAGTCACCGGTACAGGCCTCCGACGGGCCGAGGATGGCGAAGTCGACGTCGGCGCGCTGCATCAGCTTGGCCATCGACTGGGTGACCTTCTTGTTCTTGTCGTCGAAGGAACCGGCGCAGCCGACCCAGTAGAGGTACTCGGCGGTCATCGGGTCGCCGCCTTCGACGATCTCGATGCCATCGACGCCAGCGGTCCAGTCGGCTCGCTCTCCCTGGGACATGCCCCATGGGTTCGAGGAGTTCTCCATCGAACGGAACGCCTGGCCGAGTTCGGACGGGAAATCCGAATCCATCAGCGTCAAGTAGCGACGCATGTCGAGGATCTTGTCGAGGATCTCGATGTTGACCGGGCAGATCTCGTCGCACGCCTTGCACGACGTGCAGCTCCACAGTTCTTCTTGGCTGATGCGGTCGAACATCCAGTTGGCAGGGACCGTCAGTTCATCGTCGACCCCGATCGGGGCGGAAACGGCCGGGCTGCCGGTGCGGGCCATGACCTCGCCGGTCTTGAGCACGATCTCGCGCGGGTCGAGCGGCTTGCCGGTGGCGTGGGCCGGGCAGACCGAGGTACAGCGTCCACACATGGTGCAGGCGTCGGTGTCGAGCAGCTGCTTCCAGGTGAAGTCTTCGATGACGCTGGCGCCGAAGGTTTCGAGCTCGGTGTCGCCTTCGACCAGGTTCGGCATCGGCTTCATCGCGCCCTTGGGACGGTCTTTGTCCTTCAGGTACATGTTCAGCGGCGAGGTGAACATGTGGCGCAGCATCGTCGTCGGCAAGATGATGAGGAAGGCGATGAAGCTCACGACGTGAGCGATCCACCAGAACTGGTGCCAGCCAGCGACGCTGGCGTTGTTCTCGACCAGGGTTGCAAGCGGGTAGCCGATGAAGCTCCAGCGCTCGTACTCCGGCATTCCCTCGACCGCGATTCGGAACATCTCGGCGCCGAAGCCGGTGACGGAGATGGCCAGGAAGGTGGCGAGGATGACGGCGTGTTCGGGCTTGCTCTTGATGCGGATGCGGTAGGGGCGGAGTCCGAACGGCCCGTAGCGGCGGATGATCGCCCAGACGATGCCGATGGTGAAGATGAGGCCGGCGAAATCACCGATGAAGGCGTAGGCCCGATACACGTCGCCGTGCAGGAACTTGAGAGCGGTGGGGACCTGGTGGTTGACCTCGAGCACGGTGGTGACGCCGAGCAAGATGATGAACCCGAAGTAGATCATCGAGTGCATGATCCCGGCGCCCGGTTCGCGCAGCAGGGTCTGCATGTACACACCGGCGCGGAAGTCGCCGGCGCGGCGCTTGGCGTTCTTCAGGTTCGTGCGGCGCTTGTCAGGGCGACCCCGTTCCCAGTTCTTGACCCGGTACGACGCCATCCAGGCGCCATAGACGATCAACATCGGAATGACCGTGTAGAAGCCGAGTTTGAGCCCGGCGGGGATGTTCCCGAACACCTTCCGGGTGACGTCAGACGCCTCCTCGAACTCGAAGATGAACGGTGCAAGGTACGACCCGAACGTGAAGGCTGCGACACCGACACCAACGATGCGGACCAAGTGGTGAGGTTTCAGGCGCGATTGCATGGCTCGCAAAATCTACCCGCAGGTAGGTTCGCCTCGCGCAATCCGGCACCCGGCGTTCTCGCCGCCCCTTCCGTTCTGGGCACCACCCCCGCTTCTGTTCTGGGCACCTCCTCGCCTGCTGCGCAGGCATTGGGGTACCCAGAACGGGTTGTTCGCTGATCTGGGCACCTCCTCGACCGCTCTGCAGGCGCGGAGGTGCCCGGTTGCACGGGGTTGGGGGAGGTGTCACACCTCCGCACCAGGGTTGTTCCATGGCGAACTCGGTGGAAACGATCATCAACGGTCTTGCACAGGCCCAACACGGTGTTGTGGCTCGACGACAGCTTCGAGCCGCCGGTGTGCGGTCCGATGCACTTCGACGTCGGATCGATCAGGGTCGGTTGATCGAACTGTCGCCGCGAGTGCTCCGGGTTGCGGGGGCTCCGGCGAGCGAGACGTCACAGCTGTCCGCGGCGATGCTTGACGCCGGCCCCGACGCGGTCTTGTCGCACTGGACGGCGGCCGCCCGATGGGGTCTCCCCGGGTTTCGGCTCGTTCCGGTGCATGTGGTGTCGAGCCGCACGACGAAGACGGTGTCGAATCCGATCGGCGTCTTGCACCGTCCTCGCCTGTTGATGTCCGGTCATGTGGTCGAACTCGACGGCCAGCCCGTCACAACGCCGGCTCGCACGCTCTTCGATCTGTCGGGCTCGCCGACGATCTCTTCGGCCCGACTCGAGCGTCTTGTCGACACGGCCCTGGCTCGTCGCTTGACGTCAACCGGTGTCCTGCATCGCTTGATGGAAGACCTCGCAACCCGAGGTCGGCCCGGCATCGTCCGGATGCGCGACATCCTCGACGAGCGACCTTCGTCCTACGTGCCGCCGGAAAGTGGCTTGGAAGCAGCGTTTCAAGCTCTTGCCACCGAAGCCGGTCTGACCGGTTTCGAGCGGCAGGTGAATGTTGGTGACGGCGAGAGCTGGATCGGGCGGGTTGACTTCCTCGACCGTGAGCGAAAGCTCATCGTCGAGGTCGGTGATGGGCTCTTTCATGGTTCGGTCACCGATCAGCGACGAGACCAACGGCGCGGCGCCGCTCTTCAGGCCGAGGGGTGGCGGGTCGAGGTCGTCGACGGCTTCGACGTGTTCCACCGGCGTCACGAGTTGTTGGCCCGTCTTCGCGAGCTTCGTTTTGCACGCCGCTCCCCCGGACCTCTTGCCGCATGATCGCGAAGCGCCCGTTCTTCTGGGGTCCGTCAGGCCCGCGCAGCGGGCGGTGAGGACCCCAGAACCGTGGCTTCGCCGAACTGGGTGCCTCCTGGCCCGCTGAACGGGTGGTGAGGACCCCAAAACAGCGGGAGGGCTGGTGGCGGCAAGGCACGATTCACTTCTGCGAAACAATGTCGAAATCGGGCCTGTCTACGTTCCGGACATGGACGTCCGTCTCGTCAGGTGGCCCGCTGCTCGGGTGCAGCTCGAAGAATTGCGCGCCGAGGGCATCCCGAGGCTGGTCGTGGTGGACGCTGATGTGATGCCGCCCGAGCCGCCTGATGAACTCGAGGACTGGGTCCGGTTGCCGGCCGATCAATCCGACGTGCGGATCCGGGTCGACACGTTGGCCCGCCGCGCTGAGTCCCGGCACCGCCCGTCGCTGTCGACGGAGGGTGTGCTCCGCTTTCGCGGCGAAACCGTCCCGCTCTCCCCGGTCGAAGGCCGGGTCGTCGACGCGCTGTTGCGGCGCTTCGGCGCCGTCGTGTCTCGTCGGGATCTCACCGAGTCGGTGTGGCCCGAGGAAGCGCCGCCTCGCAACGCCCTGGACGTGCACATTTCGCGTGTGCGGCGACGGGTCGGCGAGGTCGGGCTGCAAATTCGCACCGTGCGGGGGCGTGGCTACCTCCTCGACGCTCCGTCAGATTTTGGTCAGCAACTCGCAGCGAACGGGTAACACACCGAAAACTGACCGGAAAACCGAGGTTTCTAGCTTGCGTCGCAATCCGAGAAAGGAATCCGTCATGTTCAAGAAATCCGTTGCGGCAGCAACGCTGGGGGCCACAGCAGTGCTGTGGGCGTCGCCAGCATCGGCCCAAGACGACGGCTCAGCTGCAGTGCAGGCGGTGATGGACAACCTGTGGTTGGTCATCGCCGGCTGCCTTGTGTTCCTCATGCAGGCGGGCTTCGCCTTCGTGGAGGCGGGCCTCACCCGAGCGAAGAACCTCGCCAACATCATGGCGAAGAACCTTGCTGACATGGCGATTGGCGTCACCATGTTCTTCCTCGTCGGGTACTCGATCGCCTTCGGCGGCGCCAACGACTGGTGGGGCGGCCTCGGCAACTTCATGATGCTCGATGACGTCGACGTGTTGAACGACATCGGGGCCAGTGGCGTCGGCAACCTCACGCCGGCCACGCTGTTCTTCTTCCAGGTCGTGTTCGCCGCTACGGCGGTCACCATTGCCTCGGGCGCACTTGCCGAACGCACCAAGTTCACGACCTACCTCATCTTCGCTGCGGTCATGACCGCCGTGATTTACCCGGTCGTCGTCAGCTGGACCTGGGGCGGCGGGCTTATCGCCGGCATCTCGATCGGCGACGCGGTCTTCTCCGACTTCGCCGGCTCGACCATCGTGCACCTCACCGGTGCCGTCGCTGCGCTCGTCGGTGCGTACATGGTCGGTCCCCGAATTGGCAAGTACGGTCCCGACGGCAAGCCCCGGGCGATCCCTGGTCACAACATCGGCTACGCCGTCATCGGTGTCTTCATCCTCTGGTTCGGTTGGTTCGGTTTCAACGCTGGCTCCGAGCTGGCGGCGGACAACCTCGTCCCGTTCCTTGCGATGAACACCCTGATCGCGGCTGCCGCCGGCGTGATCGGCGCCACCGCCATCATCTGGCTCAAGACGGGCAAGGCCGATGTGGCCATGGCCGGCAACGGCGCTCTCGCTGGTCTCGTGTCGATCACCGCTCCGGTTGGTGCGGTCGACCCGTGGGCCGCCTTCGTCATCGGCTTCATCGGCGGCGTGATCGTGGTCTTCTCGGTCCTTGCGTTCGACTCGATCAAGATCGACGACCCAGTCGGCGCCATCTCGGTGCACGGCACCTGTGGCATCTGGGGCACCCTGTCGATTGGCCTCTTCGCCAAGTACGACGATGCCTTCCTCGGCCGTGAGGACGCCGGTCTGTTCTACGGCGGCGGCATCAGCCAGCTCATCATGCAGCTGGTCATGGTCCTCATCGTGGTCGCCTGGGTCGGCATCACCTCCTACATCCTCTTCGCTGCGCTCAAGGCCACCCTCGGCCTGCGGGTCGACGAAGAGGAAGAGGTCAGCGGCCTCGACGTCGCCGAGCACGGCTCTGCCGGGTACGGCCTCGAAGCGGTCGGCGGCGGCTGATCCTGCTCTGCGCTCGCACTGCGAGCGACCCCGCCCCCGCCCCCTTCGGGCGAGCGGGTGCATGTCCAAGCCAACGGCGCCCGCCGGTTCCCGCGATTCGACGACTCCCCCTGGAGGGTCGCTGGGACCGGCGGTTCGCCGTTTTCGAGCACGTGTTGCTGTGATAGGAACCTCGCCCATGGGGCATCGAGTGCGGACGAATAGCGTGGTTCTGGCGGCGGCACTGGTCGCGGCGGCGTGCGGAGGGGGTGGTGGCAGTTCCGACGAAGCGACCGAAGCGGTCGTTGCGGTCGTCGACCAGACAACGACCACGGCAGCGCCGACAACGACCACGGTTGCGCCAACAACCACGACAACAACCACAACGACAACCACAACCACAACGACCACCACCACAACCACGACGACGACAGCGCCGGTCTCGGTCGACGATGAGGCGATGGCGACGCTGTGGGACGCGCAGGCTGAGCTGCTGGCCGTTTCGGCAACGGCGGGTAGCGGGAACGATCCGTTGGGTGGCTTGGTCACCATGTGGCTCGACTTTCGAGATGCCAACGTCGGCGTTGTCGACGGTCCGGCGGCGGAGCT
>JBCCYT010000232.1:0-5696 GCA_039188975.1 Actinomycetota bacterium | reverse complement strand
AGCTCGGTGTTCCAGCTCTGGGGCAGATCGACGGCACCGATCACCTCGCGGTCGTCGACGTCGACGACGACGAGCTGGCGGGCGGCAACGAGGTAGATGCGCTCGCCGTCGGTCTTGATGATGTCGGCCTCGTCGACGCCGACCTCTTGCACATTGGTGCCGGAGAAGTCGACGCCTTCGACGGCAGCAGCGGAGTCTGCGGTTGCGTCACCGCTTGCTGCGGAGGCCGATGCGGACGCCGATTCGGACATCTCGGCCGATTCCTCGACCGCCATGTCGTCGGTCTCGAGCCGGGCGATCATCGGTTCCGGGACACCGAACCAGCCCCCGCCCTGCAAGCCCCACGCGGTCACTCGGTCGGCCGCCTCGGTGCGCAGATGCTCGAGGAGAGCACCACAGTCGCCGAACCCCGACAGCGCCGAGGTCAGTACCACGTCGTCGCCGTCGATCTCGATGACGACCTCGCCATCGTCGTTTCGATCGGGGGTCGAGGTGGTCGGGCTCTCGCCCGCGGTTGGAATCTCGGGCTCGGAACTGCAGGCCGAAGCCAGCAGGGTCAATGAGAGGAGGGTGAGAAGGAATCTGCGCACGATTTCGTTACTCCGGTTCGCAGGGGTTGTCGGGGCTCTGACGCACACGCCGTCACGCTGGTTCCCGACACACGACATTTTCTCTGATCGGCTGCGATCTCCCGTTTCTTCACGGCCGCTGCGTGGCCCGGGTTCCGTCGCATCGACCACCACCGAGGATTCGAGGGTTGACCGGCCGCGCGGTTCAGTCGTCGAGTAGCGCAACTGCGGCACGGGCGAGCGCCGTCAGCCGTGTGCGATAGACCGTCGGCGCGGGGTAGTCGCTCTTGAGGCCGAGCGGCGACAGCACGAGCAGGTCGACTGCAGCCGCAATCCGATCGGGGCTTGTGTTGCGCTTCGCTAGGGAGGTCCGGAGTCCGGCATGGGCACGGGCGAACGCTGACGTGCCGACGTCGGCGGCGACGTCGTGTTTGGCGTCCATGAGCTCAGCGCCATGCGGGGTTGCGGCAAGCTGGGCGTAGCCGTCGCCGGTCAAGCGTTGGAGATAGCCATCGAGCTGGTCGACGAGATCTCCGGGGTGATCGAGGGCGGCGAGGGCCGCGTCCGTGTTGGCTTCGAGGAGACTGCCGAACGCGATGCGGAAGAGGTCAGACCGGTTGTCGAAGTACTGGTAGAGCGCCGGTCGAGACATGCCGGCCGCGGCGGCGATGTCGGCCATCGAGGTCCCTCGGTAGCCCTGCGCGGCGAAGACCGGGATCGCTGCGGCGGCGATGGACTCGATGCGCTGCTGGCGGTCGGTGCTCGTGGTGTCAGCCACCGCGCCAGGTTGACACATTGCTCGCGAAATGTCAGCGTTCGGACAACCGCCCTGACATTCGATAACGAAAGTGTCAGTCGACTCCGAGGAAGTTGCCATGAACCCGACCCGCCCGATCGCCAACCGAACCGTCTGTGTCACTGGATCCTCCAGCGGCATGGGTCGCGCCATCGCTGAACATCTCGGCTCGATGGGCGCGCACGTCTTCTTGATGGGCCGCAACGCAGACCCGCTGGAGGAGTCGAAGGCCACGATCGAGGCCGCCGGCGGAAAGGCAGACATCTCGACGTTCGACATCACCGACTCCGCCGCCCTCCAAGGCTGGATCCAGGGCGCCGCAGACGCCACAGGACGCCTCGACGTAATGATCAACAACGCTGGCTTCGGCGACTTCGGCACGACGTTTCTCGACGGCGATCCCGAGATCTGGCAGGGCATGTTCGACGTCAACGTGTTGGCACTCGCGATCGGGAGTCAAGCTGCGGTGAAGGCGATGCGGGCCACCGACAGCGAAGGCAACATCATCAACATCAGCTCGGTTGCTGCGATCCGACGAGACTCCGGCATGTACGGGGCGACCAAGCACGCCGTGAACTGCATCAACGCCAGCCTTCGTGGCGAGCTCGAAGACGACACCATTCGGGTCACCTCGATCATGCCGGGTGTGTTCGCCACCAACTTCAGCCGCAATGTCGGCGACGACATGATGGGGATGATCGCCGGCATGGTCGGCGTCGAGAACGTCGAGCGTGACGCGGAAGGCCGAGTCTCACGTGAGCTCCTCGCTCAGCTGTCCGACACCTTGTCGACGACCTTCGGCGATGTCGACGACATCGCCCGAGCGGTCGAGTACATCATCACCCAGCCGATCAACCTCAACATCGAGGAGTTGGTGATTCGCCCGGCGAAGAGCTTCGTCTGATCGATCGAGACCGGTGGCCTCCGATCGAGCGCTAAGCCTGCGCAGGAAGCCAGGGGTTGCGTCGGGTCTCGTACTCGTCGATGTCGGTCTCGTAGCGGAGCGTGAGGCCGATGTCGTCGAGGCCTTCGAGGAAGCGTTCCTGAATCGCCTCGCTGAGCGGGAACGTCGTCTCGAGTCCGATCGCCGGGGCTTCGACCGTGAGACGTTCGACGTCGATCGTGATTTCGAGCTCGGGGTCGGTCTCGACGGCTCGCATCAGCTGTTCGTTGACGTCGTCGGAAACCATCACGGGCACGAGCCCGTTCTTCGTGCAGTTGTTCCGGAAGATGTCGGCGAACCGAGGTGAGATCACCGCGTCGAAGCCGTACTGCTGAATCGCCCAGACGGCGTGTTCACGGCTGGAGCCGGTGCCGAAATTGAGGCCGCCGATGAGGATGTTGGCGCCAGCGTATTGCTCCTGATTGAGCACGAAATCGCGGTCGTCGCGCCATTCCGAGAAGAGGCCCTTTTCGAAGCCGGTGCGCTCGACCCGCTTCAGCCAGTCGGACGGGATGATCTGGTCGGTGTCGACGTCGGTGCGGTCGAGCGGCACGGCCGTGCCCTGAACGATCCGGACAGCTTTCATGATGATCGCGTTCTTTCTTGTTGCTGTTTTGGCTTGTCGCTGTTCTGGCTTCTTGCGGTTCTGGCTTCTTGCTGTTCTGGGCACCTGACGACCCGCAGAGCGGGTCGTCAGGTGCCCAGAACGAGGGGCTAAACGAGGGGCTAGAGGTCGGCGGGGGACGCGAAGTGGCCGGCGATGGCGGTGGCGGCGGCGATGGCCGGGGACACGAGATGGGTACGACCACCACGTCCCTGACGGCCTTCGAAGTTGCGATTGCTGGTCGACGCGCATCGTTCGCCGGGCTGCAGCTTGTCGGGATTCATCGCCAAACACATGGAGCAGCCGGGCTCGCGCCAGTCGAAGCCGGCGTCGCGGAAGATCTCCGGCAGGCCCTCGGCCTCGGCTTGTTGCTTCACGAGACCAGAACCGGGAACGACGAGCGTGCGCATACCGTCGGCGACCCGACGACCTTTGGCGACCTCAGCGGCGGCTCGGAGATCTTCGATGCGGCTGTTGGTGCAGCTGCCGATGAAGACGGTGTCGACCTTGATGTTCTTGATTGGGGTGCCGGCCTCGAAGTCCATGTATTCCAGGGCGCGAGCTGCGGTGTTGGCGAGATTGGGATCCTCGAAGTCATCTGGCCCCGGGATCACCCCGTCGATCGGCATCACCTGCGCCGGATTGGTGCCCCAACTCACCTGCGGCGCGATGTCGGCGGCGTCGATGATGACTTCCTCGTCGAACACCGCACCATCGTCGGTCGCGAGGGTCTTCCAGTCCGCAATGGCCGCCTCGAGTTCGGCTCCGGTGGGCGAGTTTGGGCGGCCCTTCACGTATTCAAACGTCGTCTCGTCGGGGGCGATGAGTCCGGCCTTTGCGCCGCCTTCGATCGACATGTTGCAGACCGTCATGCGGCCTTCCATCGTCATGGCTTCGAAGACGTCGCCGCGGTATTCGATGATCTTGCCGATGCCGCCACCGGTGCCGATCACGCCGATGACATGCAGGATCACGTCCTTGGGGGTGACGCCCGGCTGAAGTTCGCCGTTGACGGTGATCGCCATCGTGCCGGGCTTGGCCTGCGGCAGCGTTTGGGTGGCGAGCACGTGTTCGACCTCGCTCGTGCCGATGCCGAACGCAATCGAGCCGAAGGCGCCGTGGGTGGCGGTGTGGGAGTCGCCGCACACGATGGTCATCCCGGGCTGGGTGAGGCCCTGCTCGGGGCCCATCACGTGGACGATGCCGTTGTTCTCGTGACCCATCGGGTAGTGGACGATGCCGAACTCTTCGGTGTTGACCCGCAGGGTTTCGATCTGTTTCGCGCTGATCTCGTCGGCGATCGGCTTGTCTTGATCTTCGGTGGGAGTGTTGTGATCCTCGGTCGCGACGGTGAGGTCGGGCCGGCGAACGGGACGGTCGTTCATGCGGAGGCCGTCGAAGGCCTGCGGGGAGGTGACCTCGTGGATGAGGTGGAGATCGATGTAGAGCAGGTCGGGAGCGCCACCGAGTCCGGCGGTGACGACGTGGCGGTCCCAGATCTTCTCGCTGAGGGTTCGTGGCTGCGTCATGATGCCTCGTGGGTTGGAAGGTCGGAGGGTTGATTGGGTGGGTGAGGGCGTCGGTGTTGGCTGCGGGGCCGAGGTAGGCATCTCATAATCTGAGATATAGATTTCGAGATGTGGAACAGAGTCTAAGTGGTGTCGGCGTCATCGACAAAGCCGCGACCGTGCTGGGTGCCGTCGAGGCAGGCGGCGCCTCGCTCAACGAACTGGTCGACCGCACCGGCTTGAGTCGGGCGACCGCCCACCGGCTGGCGGCCGCCCTCGAGGTCCACGGTCTCTTGCGCCGATCCGCAGACGGGCGGTTCGCCCTTGGCCCCCGCCTCATCACCCTTGGCGAGACCGCAGCGGCCGGGTGGCCGCTCGCCGACGCCTCCCGGCCGGCCCTGGCGTGGCTGCGCGACGAGACCGGCGAGTCCGCCCAGCTGTTCGTCCGCCAAGGTGACGCTCGCGTGTGTCTGGCGTCGCTGCAGTCTCCCCATGGCCTTCGCACCATCGTGACCGCCGGTGCGATCCTCGCCATCGATCAAGGATCGGGCGGGCGAGTCCTTCAGGGCGATGTCGGCATCGACGGCTGGGTTGCGACGGTCGCCGAACGCGAAGCCGGTGTTGCGTCGGTGAGCGCCCCCGTCCACGACCGTCATGGCCGCATCGTTGCTGCCGTCTCGGTCAGCGGGCCGATCGAGCGACTCACGAAGGACCCCGGCCCGACCTATGGTCCTTCGGTGGCCGCCGCCGCAACCCGGGTGGCGCAAGAGGCAGGTCTGCAATGAGTGAGATTCCATCGTCCACACCGCCCAACACCGGTCCAGAGGTCGGACGGGGCTCGATGCTGTTGCTGCGCGGCGGGTTGATCGTCGCATCGCTCGTCGTCTTCGGGTTCCTCGCCATGGCCGTGATCAGCTTGCTCAACGACGACGATGCACCGTCGTCCGGTGAGGCCACCACTCTGGAGCCGACCGACGTCTCGACCGATGAAACCGATGGCGGCGGCGAGTCCGATGACGCCGGCGAGCCCGACACCGGCGACGAAGCCGGTGACGAGGCGAGCGGCGACGCCGCCGCTGGCGACCTCGAAGCGGAGCTCGATGCGTTCGTCGACGAGGCGATCGCGTTCATCGAAACCGCCCGGGAGCAGCCGTTCCTCGAGCGTCCCGAGGTTCGATTGGTCGATGTCGACACCATGACCCAGATCGTGCTCGACGACATCGAGTTCGACCTGGCCGAAGATCCAGAGGAGGCGGCGGCCAGTCTTGCGTTCTCT
>JBCCYT010000231.1:0-5718 GCA_039188975.1 Actinomycetota bacterium | reverse complement strand
GGATCGGTTGTCGCCATCGGCGGCGGGCATGGGCTCTCGATGGTGCTCGAAGCGCTGGTCGATGAATGTGATCTTCTCACCGCGGTCGTGTCGGTCGCCGATGACGGTGGTTCGAGCGGTCGGCTGCGCCGCGACCTCGACATCGTGGCGCCGGGTGACATGCGGCGTTGCCTCGCCGCCCTCACCCCGAACGGGCTGATCCGCCAGGCACTCGAACATCGATTCGATCACGGTGTGTTGGCCGGTCACCCGGCCGGCAATGTGTTTCTGGCGTCGCTCCTGGAGCTCGAGGCCGACCCGGTCGTGGCGATGGACACGTTGGCTCAGATGGTCGGCGCTCGAGGCCGGGTCTTGCCGGCCACCTCGGAGCCGATCGACCTGCTGGCGACGGCGGCCCGAGGAACGGTCAAGGGTCAGGTCGCGATCAGCGAGAGTGGGGCGATCGAAGAGATCCGGTTCCAGCCAGCCGATCCCCCCGTGCCGGCGGCGGTGGTCGACTCGATCATGACCGCTGACATGATCGTGCTCGGGCCGGGGTCGCTGTACACGAGCGTGCTCGCTCCGGTGGTGCCCGGCGTGGCGTCGGCCATCGAGGGGCGGTCGGGGCGGCTGGTCTATGTCGCGAATCTCGCGCCGGAGCCGGGGGAGACCGATGACTACGGCCTCGACGACCTCGTCGACGCGGTGCTTCGGCACGGGCTGACACCGGATGTGGTTATCGCCGAGGGAACCGCTGCCTCCCACCGCCATGAGGCTAGGATCCAGCGTCATGAGCTGAGTGGAGCGCTCCATTCTGTGCATGACCCACGGCGGCTCGGCGCAGTGCTCTCCTCCCTCGGCTCATAACCCCCCAGCCCCGTTCGCCAGCGTCGCCGACGGGACCTCGTTTGCAACTCACATAGGAGTCCTCGTGACTGTCCGCGTCGCCATCAATGGTTTCGGCCGTATCGGCCGAAACTTCTTCCGCGCTGCCAAAGCGCAGGGAGCTGACATCGACTTTGTCGCTGTCAACGACCTTGGGTCCATCGAAACGATGGCCCACCTCCTCAAGTACGACACCGTGTCGGGGCCCTACCCGGGCGCGATCAAAGCATCGAAGTCCGCGATCACCGTGGACGGCGATCGTTTGACCGTGCTCTCAGAACGCAATCCGGTCGACCTGCCGTGGGATGAGCTCGGCGTCGACGTCGTGATCGAGTCGACCGGCTTCTTCACCAAGAAAGAGGCCGCAGCCGCACACCGCAAGGCGGGGGCCAAGAAGGTCATCATCTCCGCGCCGTCGGGTGATTGCGACGGCACGTTCGTCGTTGGGGTCAACGACGAGACCTACAACCCGGCTCGTCAGCACGTCATCTCCAACGCCTCGTGCACGACGAACTGCCTGGCGCCGATGGTGAAGGTGATGGATGACGCGTTCGGTCTCCAGCAGGGCTTGATGACCACGATTCACGCGTACACCGGCGATCAGCAGTTGGTCGACGGCCCCCACAAGGATCCGCGCCGGGCCCGTGCCGCAGCGGTCAATGTCGTCCCGACGTCGACGGGCGCCGCCGCCGCGATCGGCCTGGTGGTCAAGAAGCTCGACGGCAAGCTCGATGGCGCGGCCATCCGGGTCCCGATCCCGTCGGGGTCGCTCACCGACCTCACCGTCGTGACGAAGAAGGCGACGAGTGTCGAGGAGATCAACGCCGCCTTCAAGGCAGCCGCCCGCTCCGGGCCGCTGCGCAAGGTGCTCGAGTTCAGCGATGAGCCCCTCGTCTCGTCTGACATTGTCGGTCGGCCCGCATCGTGCGTCTTCGATTCGCAGCTGACCCAGGGCGACGGCAACCTGTTCAAGATCTTCGGTTGGTACGACAACGAGGCCGGCTACAGCCATCGCCTCGTCGATCTCGCCGTCACCGTGGGCAAGAAGAAGGCGCCTGCGAAGAAGGCCGCGAAGCGGGCCAAGAAGGCTGCGAGCAAGTAGGCGATGACCTCCGTTCCCCGCCTCGAAGACCTGGGCGACCTCGACGGCAAATCCGTCCTCGTCCGGGCCGATTTCAACGTGCCGATCAGCGACGGCGTCATCACCGACGATCTTCGGATCCGGGCGGCGATCCCCACGCTGCGGTATCTGATCGAGGCGGGGGCGAACGTCACCGCCTGCACCCACCTGGGCCGCCCGCAGGGGGCACCCGATCCGGCCTACAGCGTCGAGCCGGTTCGTGCGAAGCTCGCCGAGTGGGTCCCGGAAGTGACCCTGCTCGACAATCTCCGCTTCGACCCCGGTGAGACGGGAAACGACCCGGCATTCGTGCAGACCCTGATCGACGGCCAGGACGCCTATGTCAACGATGCGTTTGGTGCATCACACCGGGCCCACGGGTCGATCGTGGGCCCGCCGGCGTTTCTGCCGTCCGCGGCGGGGCGGCTGTTGCAGCGCGAGGTCGATGTGCTCGGGACGATGAACGACCAGCCCCGCCGGCCGTTCGTGGCGGTCATGGGCGGCTCGAAGGTGAGCGACAAGCTTGCGGTGATCGAGGCGTTGCTCGAACATGTCGATTCGCTCATCGTGGGCGGCGGCATGTGCTTCACCTTCCTCAAGGCAAAGGGTCATTCGATCGGTTCGTCGCTGTGTGAAGACGACATGGTGGAGACCTGCAAGGCGTTGCTCGAGGGGCCCAAACCGATTCACCTGCCCTACGACATCACTGCGCTCGGGCCCGGAGGCAAGCTGTTCGAGCCCGATGCGGGTGGTGAGGTTCGCCAACTGGGCGTCAACATCCCGGATGGGTGGATGGGTGTTGACATCGGTCCTGGTTCGGCGGCCCAGTTCGGCGATGTGATCCACGAGGCTGGCACGGTGCTGTGGAACGGCCCGATGGGCGTCTTCGAAGATCCCCGGTTCTCGGGCGGGACGGGCGCCCTTGCCCAAGCGATGGCCGATACGAAGGCATTCACCATCGTGGGTGGTGGCGACAGTGCGGCCGCCGCGAAACAGTTCAAGGTCGATCGCGACATGGACCATGTTTCGACCGGCGGCGGGGCATCATTGGAACTCATCGAGAAGGGCGACCTGCCCGGACTCGTTGCCCTGAGAGGAGCCCCGAATGTCGGGTGACCGCATGCCGCTGATCAGCGGCAACTGGAAGATGAATCACAACCACTTCGAGGCCATTCAAACGGTCCAGAAGTTGGCGTATGCGATCGAGAAGGATGATTACGAGGCGTGCGACGTGTCGGTGCATCCGCCGTTCACCGATCTGCGCTCGGTGCAAACCGTGATTCAGGCCGACGATCTCAAGATTGCGCTCGGCGCTCAGAACGTGCACCAGGCCGACAAGGGCGCGTTCACTGGCGAGGTCTCGGCCTCGATGTTGTCGAAGCTCGATGTGAGCTACGTGATCGTCGGACACAGCGAACGGCGGGAGCTCTTCGGCGAGACCGATGAGGTCGTCAATGCCAAAGCGACTGCAGTGATCGCCGCCGAGATGACACCGATCGTGTGCGTGGGCGAAACGCTCGAGCAGCGCACTGCGGGTGAAGCCCAGGAGACCGTCACCGGACAGCTCGCGGGCTCGCTTGCTGGCATCCCGGCGAAGACCATCGCCGAGATCGTGATTGCGTACGAACCGATCTGGGCGATCGGAACCGGTGAGACCGCCACCCCCGCCGATGCTCAGGAGATGTGCGCCCACATCCGTTCGAAGGTGGGGGAGACGTTCGGGGCTGACGCAGCCGCGGGAGTGCGGATCCAGTACGGCGGCTCGGTGAAGCCGGGCAACGCGCCCGAGCTGATGGCTCAGCCCGATATCGATGGTGCGCTCGTTGGCGGCGCGAGCCTCGACCCGGACGATTTCTCCCGCATCGTGAAGTACCGCCTGTACCAGGCGTAGTTCAGCCCGATGCGGCGCCCGCGACGGCGTCGCTTGCGAGTGCGGTGAGCCCGGCGATCGTCAAGCCGGTGCCTTTGTCGCGCATGCGCTCGGCGTCGACTGGGTCGAGCCCGGCGCGTTCGGGCCGGAGGCGGCGCTCGTGAAAGGTCTCGGGGAAGCCATAGCCAGCGGTCGCGAGTTCGAGATCGACGGCGCCTTCGATCGGAAGCGCCAGATCGGCGCGTTCGTGGCGCAGCGCAACCGCGGCTGCGAGGTCGGCGAGCGCGAGCGTGAACCATCGGTAGCCGGTGCGGTTCGGAAAGGCGATGATCGGGCCGAACCACTCGGCGATGAGGTCGTCACGTTGTGAACGTTCGAGTGCCCACAGCACCCGGTGACCGGCGATGGTGATGCGGGTTTCGAGCCCGGTGCGGTGCAGCTGGTACCACGCGTCCATCAGCGACTCGACATCGCTGTCGGTCGCGTCGACCCCTAGGGCACCGATTCGAGAGCCGTAGACGAAGATGTCTCGGTAGGCGGGCGCCCAGGCGCCGAGCGCGGCCTGGTCGATGGTGTCGGCTCGTTCGTAGAGTGCGGCGGCGGTGTCGGGGTCGCCGCGGTAGTCGGCCAGGGCGCCGGCGGTGACGGTCGCCTGCCACGCATTGGCCGGGTCGTCTTCGAAGTCGACCGCGGCTCGTTCGAAACGTTCGATCGCGGACATCAATGCGCCCTGGGAGAGGTCGACGAAGGCGAGACTCATCTGCATCGCGTGGGCGCCCGGGACACCCATCTCCGCAAATTGACGGATGGTGTCGACCGGGGTCCGGCCGAGCGGGGTCAGGCCGCACATGGCGTCATAGGTCGTGCCGATCAGGACGCATGCAGCCCACGCTCGATCACCGATGTCGTGAGGTTCGGCGAGGGCGGTGAGCCAATCGGCGCCGAGGCGCAGGCGGCCGGTGTCCTCCCAGTAGCTCTGCAGCGACACGGCGAGGCGCCGGGCGGTCGGGCGTTGTGTCTCGTCAGCGATGCCGCGCTCGAGCACGGCGATGAAGTTGTCGTGATCGACCGACACCCGGGCCAGTGCATCGGGTGACGCTTCGGCGCCGATCGCCGGCGCCGCAGCCCGGCCGACCTCGAGATAGTGCTGCCCGTGCCGGGTGTCGATCGTGTGGTGGTCGTCGAGTCGTTCGCGTGCGAATTGCCGAATGAGTTGGAGAAGGCGATAGCGGGGCTGGCCGCCTGCGTCGTCGAGGGTCACGAGACTCTGATCGACGAGGGCGGTCAGGGCCCGCACGGCCCCGAACGATGGGAGGGCGTCGTCGACACAGACCGCTGCGACTGCGTCGCGATCGAAGCTCCCGCGAAAGACCGAAAGGCGGGTGAGGAGCAGCTGCTCGAGCGGATCGCACCGTGAGTAGCTCCAGTCGATCGCGGCACTGACGGTGCGATGGCGGCTGTCGCGACCGCGTCGTTGCGGTGCGGCTGCGAGGGCTTCTTCGAGATTGTCGAGCAGCACGTCGGCGCCGACGAGTGGCACCTGGGCGGCGGCCAGCTCGAGGGCGAGCGGCAGGCCGTCGAGGCGCTGCACGATCGCATCGACCAACTCATCGTCGATGGTGGTCCCGGACCCTTGCGCCGCCACCCGGTCGAGAAAGAGCTGGGCGCCCGCCGAGCGACCCGTTCCCGTCGTGGGGTCGGTGGCGAGGGGCGAGAGCGCAAAGGTGTGTTCGCCGGCGATGCGAAGCGGTTCCCGGCTGGTGACGAGGAGGGTCAGGTGCGCTGATGTTGCGAGGAGATCTTCGGCGTGGGCTGCGCAGTCGTCGATGACGTGTTCGGCATTGTCCAGCACGATGAGGGTGGG
>JBCCYT010000230.1:0-5725 GCA_039188975.1 Actinomycetota bacterium | reverse complement strand
TTTGAACTGTCGACCTCTCGATTATGAGTCGAGCGCTCTCACCAACTGAGCTACGTCGCCAGGGTTCAGACGACGAGTCGAACCGACGAGCTCCCTGTCAGAATTGAACTGACGACCTTCTCCTTACCATGGAGACGCTCTACCGACTGAGCTAAGGGAGCCTGCACTGGCCGTCTCGTGAGAGCACGTCCAGAGCGTCAGAAATGATGCCACGACAGCGCCAGGTTCCCAACCCGGTTGGGGGAACAGGACCGACGGCCCGGGCCCCTCGACGTGGGTCATTTGGCTCAAGTCTGCGCAACGCCACGCCGAAACCTCCCCCATGCGATTCGAACGACTGGTCATCGAAGCCGACGAGAACACCTTCTCGTTGGACTTTC
This sequence comes from Actinomycetota bacterium, assembly GCA_039188975.1. Lineage (GTDB taxonomy): Bacteria > Actinomycetota > Acidimicrobiia > Acidimicrobiales > Aldehydirespiratoraceae > UBA11606. Next base: position 5,345 of record JBCCYT010000230.1, on the reverse strand, counting down.
ACCCCCGTTTGACGGTGATCTCCGGTGTCGGCCGGTTGGAACGCGAGGGTCTGATCAGCGAGCTGGTCGGTTCGCTCTCGTCGAGTCGAGCCGGCGTGCACGCCGAGGTCGTCGCCGACAACGGCAACCGGTTTGCGATCTTTCGTCCCTTCGGGGCCCGGGCCCGGGTGATCGATGTCGAAGCGTCGGCGGACGTCAGTGGCCGGTTCGCAGACGTCGACGGCCGAATCGACCTGCTCGCCGTGGCCGGCCTCGACATGCGCTCCGCAAAGCGAGCGCTCCGTGTCACCGCCGACGATCTCACGACAAGCACCCATCACGACGAGATCATTCGCCGGTTGGCGATGACCAACCCCGACGAGCTCTGGGGTACCTGTGAGCGCGTCGCCAGCGCCCAACGAGAGCTCGACGAGGCGGCCGAAGCCAGCGGGTCGTCGCCGGAGGACGCCGCAGTCGTCGCCCGGATCGAAGAGCAACATCAGCGCTTCGAAGATGCACAGAATCGGGCGGAGCGGTCACGCCGATTAAGTTTCGTCGGTGGAGCTGTCGCTGCGCTCGCCGCCGTGCCGTCCGCCATGTTCATCAGTCAGGCCGCAGCGATGGCGTGGGTCATCCTCGCGGCGTCCGTCACCGTCATCTCACTGATCCAGAATCAACGGATGGCCCGCGCCCGCAAGGCGGAGACCGAAGCACTTGCCGCGGCTGGGGCCGAGTCGTACCTGGGTTTCCATCTCCAACGGGTCAACGGGCTGCTCGACAGCGAGCACGCTCGGAAGCGGCTGATGGAGGCCGATGCGGAGTATGAAACCGCTCTCTCGAGGTGGAAGATGGTGGCCGGCGGTGTCGTCCCCGAATGGGCTGACGAGCACCGCAGCGAGATCGACGCCATGGCGGCGCAGATCCGCAACATGTCGACCTTCGGGCCAACGAGCATGGTCGATACCGAAGACGACGAGATCGCCGGTCTCGCCCATGCCCTCGTGCAACGGTTGACCGACGTGCGATCCGTCGGTCCGGCCGGCGAAAGCCTGCCCCTCGTGGTGGACGACGCTCTCATCGGGCTGGAGTCCGACGTGAAAGCGCGTCTGCTGGAAGTCCTCGGCCACGCGTCCGATGCGCAGCAGGTCGTATTCTTGACCGAAGATCCGGAGGTCACCGAGTGGGCTCGGGTGGAGGCGATCACCGGCGAGGTCTCCATCCTCGAGCCCAGCGGCGCCCACGACAAGGCGATCGTCGATGTCAGCGACGCTGCCGTCGCCTGAGTTCAGATGAGCGGAAGGCCTGCTGAGGTCGGAGCGAACTCACAGTCGATGTTCTCGCTGCCCTGACGGCTGATGACTCGCCAAACCCCGTCGATCCGGCCCATGGTGACGACCCGACCATCTCGGCGCCCGTCAAACGTCGGCTCGACATCTGTGGTTCGAGCGCCCGTGGCCACGTCGTAGATGCCCCACTGAGGATCGGTGAGCTGGCAGTCGGCGATGACGATTTCGTCGATGGCGCCGTAGGTCACCACTTCAGGGTGTGTCTCCGGCCGGCCCCGAAACTCGAACCCTTCGAACTCACCCAACAACGTGGTCATCCGCTCGAGGTGCGTGCCTGCGGCGACGTCTCGAAGGGAGGGGTGATCCGGGTCAGCGGGGTTCCACATCAACACGTGGGCATCCCAGTACGCCTCGTACACCGCAAGCGCTTGCGCGGCGAGCGTTTGCGGTATGCACCCCTCGCGGCTCACGACCGAGGTTTGGGTGATGACCCACCCATCGGCGAGCTGCTCGGCATCGGCCTGCAGGTGCAGGCCGACGTTGCCGCCCGGAAGGCTGGGCTCGGCAAGAACACAGTCTTCGAGCGTGACCGACCCATCGGCGTTGACCGTCGAAGACGGGTACAGGTTGAACGCTCGCGTCACGCCGAGTGTGCCGAGCTGGAGGTCGGTTTCGAGGAACGCGCTCCCTGCCGCCGTCGCAACCGCTCGCAACTCGCTCTCCGGTGCTTGGTCGTGCACCAGACGCCACATCGTGACCCAGGCCTCGCCTGCGCCATCGAGATCCGCGCGTGTGGTGATTTCGGTCGCTTCACCCGACAAGACGACAGAGCCATCGGCTTCGCCCTCGTCGGATTCGGGGTCTTCGTCATCGCTCCCGTCGTTCTGTCCGGACGAGCCCGCCGACGAGTCGGCATCGAGGGCGTCATCTGCCGGCGCGGCGGTCGGGATGGTTGGGTCGCCACCGCTACACGAAACCGCAATGAGTGCGCCGAGCACCCCCAGCGCCAGTCGGGAGAGTACCGGTCGGCTCCGCCGAGCCCGATGGTTCATCGACGGCCGCCGCGGCGTCCGCGACGCTTGCCCTTCTTCACCGGGTCCTCCGCGCTGCTCCGCAACGACGGAAGCTGACCATTGACCTCAGCGAACCGCTCGGCGCCGAGCTGGGCGAAGCGTTCTGCGAGGCGCCCGGTCGGTTCTGCGGTCGAGGATTCGGTGGCCGCCTTTCGCATCCGCCGCGTCGGACGGGTCGGCGAGACCGGCGCAGCGGTTGCGGCTTCGGCCGTCGAGCCACGAGTTGGCTGATCGGTGGACTCCTCGGTTTCGGACTCGACCACAACGTCACCGTTGAGGTGACTGATCGCCTGCATCGTGACGCCGAACGACGACGAGTGCGATGTCTCGTGGCGGTTCGCCCGAAGGTCGATCACCGTCTCGGCGTGGATATCGGCAGCGTCGCGAAGGTCGATCTCATCGACGATGTCGATGACCGGCTCGACGGGACCCGGTCCCTGGTCGGGACCGATCGGGTCATCCATGGCGGCCGAGCGATCCACTGCCGCGTCGAACGTCTCCGGATGGACGGTTTCACCGTCGCCGGCCGGAGCGGACGGATCGTCGATGGCATTCGCGATCTCCGCAAAGACGTCACCACTGCCTTGCGGCGCCGACTCGATGGGTGCATACGGCGCGCTCTCATCGGCCACAAGCTCGTCGGCCACCTGCTCATCGGTGACAGCGTCCTCCGACGCTGAGACGTCAGAGGGCGCGTCGGCCAGCGGCTCTCGTGGTTCGACGACGGGCTTGAGGCGACGACGACGACGCTTTGACCGGTTGATCAGATACGCCGACTCGGCATCGGCTGGAACCGCCAGGTGCCAGCCGGGGCGGACATCTTCGGTGCGGTCGTTGATGATGTCGCCGTCTTCGCGGACGCCGTGGTTGAGATCTCGGATCTCACGCCACCGCGAACCGGTGCCCAAGAGCTTTTCGCTGATGGCCCACCAGCTGTCGCCGCGTTGGGTGAGGTAGGTCCCCTTGGCCCGAGGCATCTCCGGCTGCGGAACGACATCGTCTTCGTCCTCGCGGAGGTCGATCTGGAGGTCGTCGTCATCGTGCGCCTCGGCATCGAACACGATGTCGGCGGGGGCCAACGAGGCAACGACGTACGCTGACTCGTCGACGACCGGGGGGAACGTGCGGAGCGACGCAAGCGACTGCACCGCAACCCCGTTGAGCAGGTTCGGCTGCCCGATCGTGGAAATCGGCCGGGCTGTCACGACCGCGAGCTGCCGCATCAACGAATGCACGATGCCCGCGACGGCAAGGCGAGGCGACGGCTTGGCGCGAACGATGGCGATGAGCTCACGCACCAAGCTGTACGCGAACTGGGCCCACACCGCCCACAGCAACACGCGGCCGACGGCCCCCATGACTGCCAGGGTTGCGTCCGGGTCCGGAAGCGCGTCGATCTCCGCCTGTGTCGGCGTGGCGAAGCCGAGGAACGTGATCATCACTGCGGGCACGGCGAACACCAGCGCAAGCGTGGCCCCGAGGCCCAACAACGCTCGTAGAAGATCTCCTGGACGGCGCATGATTCAGATTCCTTCTACCGGTGAAGCGGACTCGGTGGCGGATGCTTGGATCTCGAGGGGCAAGAGCACGGGGTCGACATCGATGGTGACGGTGACGGTGACGGTCGTCGAGGTCACCGTCACGACACCGGAATGACCGACGAGTGCGAGGTAGGCGCGGGCGCTGTTCTCCGCCGCGATCTGATCGAGCAGCGGTTGACCGGTGGCGCGCAGCTGGTTCTCGTCGATCTCTTGCGCACCTGCTCGGGCGGCGTTGTCGGCGATGTCTCGGGCCTCAGAGAGTGCACCGATCTTGCGACCGCCATCGACGGCGAGGCCGGTCGCCATCAACAACGCGACGCCCAGCACGGCGAACATCGTCGACATCACACCCGCGTCGTTGGCGCGACGATCGGCGGTGCCAGGAGCGCTCGGTACCCGGTTCAATCGAGCCCCTTGAAGCGGTCGATCACCTCGACCGCCGTGGCCGAGAAGACCTGAGATTCAGGAGTGCCGAGTGAACCGAACTGGCCAAACTGCACGCGACAGGTCACCGTGACGCGCAACAGACCACCCGGCTTGAATTCGGCCCAGTCGATGGTGAGACCCGTGGTGTCACACAGGTCGCCGGTGCCGGCGAACGTCGCCGCGATTGCTGACTCGGCGGCGGCCTGCGCCTCGGGCTGGGTGTCTTTGAGCGACGCAGCCCGAGCGGCACTCTGGGCCGCTCGCTGCACGTCGTTTTCCGCCTGAACGACTTGGCCACCATAGATGGCGAGCGAAAAGAAGGTCACGAGCACGATGCCCATGACGACGGCGAACTCCACCGAGGTGACCCCTCGGTCTGCCGCCTCGGCCGGTCGAAGGTTCGAGCGTGACCGAATCATCGATCCTGCTCCGAAACGAACTCTTCAATTCGACCTTCAGCAGTCCCCTCGACCTCCCAGTCGCCGAACGGCAAGAGGGCGGGAGCATCGGCTCGGATGCTCACACGGACGATGCCGGTGTTCACATCCCGAAGGAGACTCATTCGAACATTGCTGACCTGGCCGACTTGGCTCAGGATCGCGCGAGCGCCGTCAACGCCGTCGTTCGGCGTGGCGGCCGCATCGGATGCGGCCTCGACGGCCTCCTCGGCGGCCAGGTCGACCGACTGCTTGGCGTGCCAGTAGAAGGCGACCTGGAAGACCATCATCATCAAGATGATGGCCATTGGCATCACGACGGCGACTTCGGTCGTGACGACGCCTGCGTCGTCGGTGCCGCCGCGGGTGCGGTTCGATGCAGCCATCCGCCCGCGCCCGACCCTCGGGCGAGCCGAGGGGTGCGAGCGACGGGGGGAGGCAAACATCGGGCGAGGTTCCGCGGACCCTTACGGGCGGTCCGGAACGGCCGGGGTGCCAGGAATGGCACGGGCGTTGCTCATGGCCCGAGCCATGAAGGTGATGCCCGCAGCAGCGGCGATCGCGACGAGAATCGCAATGATCACGGCGGTTTCCGTGGTCACC
>JBCCYT010000229.1:0-5741 GCA_039188975.1 Actinomycetota bacterium | reverse complement strand
TGTCGAACACCTCAGCGGTCGCGTCCGGTTTGTTCCAGTACTCGCGCATGAAGTTGCCGCCCCGGGCAACGACTTCGCCGGTCTCGCCGGTCGGGACGCGGTTCCCGGATTCGTCGTGAATCTGGAGCGAGATCCCGGGCACCGGCCGACCCGCCGACTGGAGCCGTTTCCCACCGATGCGGTGCTCCTCGGGGCCGAGCCACGTCAGCACGGCGGAGCACTCCGTCATGCCGTAGCCCTGCGACACGTCGAGATCGGGATACATCGCCAGCAGGTTGTCGAGCAGCGCAGCTGGCATCGGCGAGGCGCCGTACGTGAGCTGGGTCAGGCTCGCAAGCCGTTCCGGACTGAACTCGGGATGGTTCAGCATCATGCCGACCATGGTCGGCACCATCACCGTCTGGGTCACCTTGTGGGCTTCGATCAACGCCATCGCGCCGGCCGGATCAAACAGGGGAATCGTCACCGTTGACCCGCCGCTTGCGGGAGTACCGAGGATGCCGCCCATCGACGCTGCGTGGAACATCGGTGTCTGGTGGAAGTACACCGCATCAGGATCGAAGTCCAGGTTCATCGCGATGTGGTACAGGTTCAGCATCTCGGCGCGATGTTCGACCGCGACACCCTTGGGAAGCCCGGTGGTCCCACCGGTGTACATCAGGACCGCGAGGTCGGTCTCCTCGGGCTCGTCGGGGGTCACTGGTTCGACCGAGGCGAGAAGTTCCTCATAGGTCATGTCATAGGGCACCTCGGCATCGCCGAGGAGATCACCGATGAGGATCGTGTGTCGCACCGGGCTGTCGCCGTGTTCGCTGTTGGCCATCGCGTCGGCAAACAACCCCGCGAAGAAGCCGTCGACGAAGACGACCTCGGTGCCGGAGTCGCGGACGATGTAGTCGAGTTCCTTCCCGGCGAGACGCAGGTTCAGCGGGTTGATCACCCCGGCACCGAGGAACGCAGCGTGATACAGCTCGAGGTACTGATGGTTGTTCGTCGACATGACGGCGAAGCGATCCGCCCGTTCGACACCCAGCGTCTCTTTCAGCGCTCGACACAGGCGGAACGTGCGATCAGCGTGATCGCCATAGGTCCCGCTGTAACCGCCGTCGAAGAACGCCATCTTGTCGGCGTACTGCTCGATCGCCGGCATCAACATGCGGTGGTAGACGAGTTCCTTCATGGCGGTTCCTTCGCTTGCGTTCGCTGGGGGTGAGCTGAGGTCACCGAGACTACGTGACCGTGGTCACCGATGCCCGGTCGAGCTCCGGCTGGTTTGCGACCGCCTGACCTGCTCAGATGCCCGTCCAGGAGGGCGAGGAAAGAGAGGCCGTCGTGGACGGTGATCAGTTGTTCGACCTCGTCGAGCAGTACCACCGGTGGGGAGACCACCGGGCCGGCAGCGACGCCGACGCTGCCACCTGCGCCTGGTACACCCGCGAACTCGTCGAGCGAGGGCTCCGAGTACGCCATGAGCCGGTTGCGTTCGACCGCTACGTCTTCCACTCCGAGCTGACGGCAGGCGGCGAGGCCCTGCCTCACATCCCCCTCTTTTACGAGTGGACCGGCTCGATCGACACGACGAACGTCGGGGTCGTGGCCGCCGATGCCAACGCGGGCGGGCGAGACGACGATCTCCGTGACGCACTCGACGCCACGCGCGACGCGCTGGTGATCGCAACCAAACACCCAGCGGGCTCGCTCGTCGCCGTCAATCGGACGCCGATCGATCATCGAGGCACGCCGACCGTGCTGATCGCCGGCCGCGACTTCGACCGGGCGCGTTCCGCCAGCGACCTTCGACTCCGTCTCGGCGCATCGCTCCAACCGGCGTCAACCAGCAACCTGATCGCCACAAACGCTGCGGCCGACCACCAACCACCACTCCTGCTGACCACGCCACTCACCGGCTGGTTCGGTTGTGCGGGCGAACGAGGAACCGGCGCAGCGATCCTGCTCGAACTCGTGGAACGTTGCGCCGACCTGCCGCTCCTCGTGCTTGCCACCGGCGGCCACGAACTCGACTACCACGGCGTCCGGGCCTGGGTGGGCAACAACCCAGCCCCTCCCCGCGCCATCGTGCATGTGGGTGCGTCGGTCGCCGTCGACGCCGAGACCCAGGCCGGGGAACGAGCGCTGATCCGGGAACGCCTTGCGATGACCAACGCCAACCCCGCCGCCATCGATGCCATCGGTACCGCGCTCGAACCAGCCGGGTTTGGGTACCGCCCGGGAACCGAGCGATGGCTGGGTGAATCAGAAGTGTTTTGCGAGCTCGACGTAGCGATGCTGTCGTTCACCGGCAGCGGCATCGACTTCCACACACCTGAGGACACGCCGAGTCGAGCCACGTCGCCGCCGGCGCTCGCCGTCGTGGCCGACGCGATCGCAGACGCTGTCGATGCACTCTGGCTGTCGACCCACTGACGATCCGGATGCACCGTGTCGGCTAGGTTCACCCTCGACGAGAACGGCACCGCAGGAGGACAACCGTGAGCGACATGGCAGCCGGGCACTATTACGCCGAGGGCGACCCACCAGGAACGGTCAGATACTGGGACGGAACCCAATGGGTGGGCGACCCGATTCCGGCACCGCCGACCACCCCGCCTCCCCCTCCGGGCCCGGCCGGCGGCGCCGACGAACGGTTCGCGGGCCTCGGCATTCGGTTGGGCGCAGCAGTGATCGACGGCATCATCGGCTTCATCGTGGTCCTGATTCTCGTCGGCGCCCTGTTCGGCACATCCGACGGCAACAGTTTCGAAGCCACCGCCAGCGGCGGGGGCGCCCTGCTCATCGGCGTGCTCTTCTACGTCTTCTACCTGTGGGTCGTCGTCCAGTTCGGCGGGACACCAGGCAAGCTCATCCTCGGTCTGCGAATCACTGACGAAGACGGTGTCACCCCGGTCGGCTGGCGCGGTGCGTTCATGCGGAGCCTCCCCGGCCTGCTCGGCAACATTCCGTTTCTCGGCGTCCTCATCACCCTCGGTGCGGCGATCGCGTCGTTGTTCATGATTTCCAACGATCCGGAGCATCGCAGCGCGTATGACCGCATCGGTTCGACGCGGGTCGTGCACGCGAAGGCGCTCGCCTGATCGACGACCCATGATCCCGGTTCTCGACCTGCAGGGCGCGGATTTCGCCGAGCAACTGCGTCGAGCGAGCCGGGAGATCGGTTTCGTCGCCGTCGTCGGGCACGGGATCGACCAACGCCTCTTCGACAGGGTCCGGGGTGCGCTCCGGGCCCTGTTCGCGTTGCCCGACGACCACAAGGCAGCGCTACGGATCACGCCCACGAACTACCGAGGCTTCATTCCGCTCGGCTTCTTCACCCCCAACCGCACCCCCAGTCACACAGAGTCCACGGGCGCTGAAGGCGACCGGTACGAGGGATTCAAACTGCACTGGGAGTGCCCACCCGAGCATCCGGTCGCCGCCGAATGCGACCTCTACGGGCCGAATCGTTGGCCCGTGGCGATGCCCGACCTCGAACCGGTCATCGCCGAGTACTGGGCGGCGTGCGATCGCGCCGCTGCTCCGATGCTCGACGCATTCGCCGACGGACTCGGGATCGACCGCGCCGAGTTCCGCTCGTGGCATGACCAGCCACTCACGAACATGACCTTGCTGCATTACCCGCCGCAGCCACCCGTCGGCGACGCGATGGGAATCCATCCGCACAAGGACACCAACGTCATCACCTTGCTGCACCCCGACCCGGTCGGGGGTCTCGAGGTTCGTGGGCGCGATGGTGGCTGGATCGAGCCGGATGCCCCGGCCGATGCCCTCATCGTCAACGTCGGCGAGATGCTGGAGCTGTGGTCGGGGGGCGACTATGTCGCCACTCCCCACCGCGTCATCAACCGCAGCGGTGCCGAGCGCTACTCGTTTCCGTTCTTTGTCGTCCCCCGCCACGACATCACCGTCGAACCGCTCGTGGCGCCCCAAGCCGGGTTCGACAAAGCGCCGATGCCGGTCGGTGCCCTGTCAGCCGAGGTGTGGCGAACGAACTGGCCCGACCAGGTGCCATCGACCGCCGGCCACGACCTCGGTACGCTCGACCGGTGATGGATGCATCTGCGAACCCCGGTGTGATCACCGAGCCGGCCCGCACCCTCGACGTGCTCGCTCGAGCCGATGTCCTCGTCATCGGGAGCGGGCCGGGAGGTCTGGCTGCGGCCCTGGCCGCGGCGCGGGCGGGCGTGTCGGTGATCCTGCTCGAACGTAACGGCTGCTTTGGTGGCAACATCACCCAGGTCGGGGTGGAAGGGTTTGCGTGGTACCGCCACGAAGACACCATCGATTGTGAGGGCATCGGGGTCGAATTCGAAGAACGGGCGAAAGCGGCGGGGGCCGCCCAGCCCGAGCCACAGTCGGACAGCCACGCAATCGATGCCGAAGGGTTCAAGCACGTTGCTGATGTGATGGTCGACGAGGCTGGGATCGAGCCGCTGCTTCATGCGCTCGTCGTTGCGCCGCTCGTCACCGACGACGCGATCGTCGGTGTCGTCGTCGAGTCAAAGTCGGGTCGCCACGCCGTGCTTGGTCAGGTCGTCATCGACGCAACGGGCGACGCCGACATCGCCCACCGCGTCGGTGCCCCGACACGGAAGACCCCGGTCGAAGAAATGCAGGCCGCGTCGGTCATGTTTCACATGTCCGGCGTTGACAAAGCGGCGTTCATCCAAGGCGTGAAGGACGATCCGCAGACGTACCTGTCGTGGGCCGGTGCGGATGAATGGGCGATGGAAACCAGCGGCAAAGAGGACGACATGTTCTCGCCGTGGCTCTCGAAGCCCTTCGATCGAGCCAAAGACGCCGGCATCATCCCGCGAGACCTCAAGACGATCGGCGGCACGTGGGGCGCCGTATCCGACCAGGGCGATCTCACCTACCTCAACTTGGTGCACATGCCAGAGATCGACGGCACCGACGTGCGGTCATTGACCCGGGGCGAGATCGAAGGGCGCCGCCAAGCGCTGATGGCGGTCGAGGCCCTCCGGCAGTTCACCCCGGGCTGTGAAAACGCCAAGCTCCGAAACTTCGGCATGACGATCGGCATTCGCGACACTCGCAAGATCGAGGCGCGATACGACCTCACCGCCAACGATGTTCGAGAGCAGGGCCGCTTCGACGACTCGATCGGGATCTTCCCCGAGTTCATCGACGGCTACGGCATCTTGATCCTCCCAACCACGGGCCGCTACTTCCACGTGCCATTGCGATCGATGGTTCCTCGTTCCGGAGTCCGCAATCTCTTGGTGACCGGTCGCTCGATCGGCGGCGACAAGGTCAGCCACGCCGCGGTGCGCAACATGATGTGTTGCGCCGTCGCGGGCCAAGGCGCCGGCGCCGCAGCAGCCGTTGCCGTGAAAACCGGTCGGGCGGTGGGCGATGTCGACACTGCGCTGGTGCAGGCGGAACTCAAACGCCAAGACGTTCGCTTGTTCTGAGTTCGGTCAGTCGATTTCGGCGAGCCACGTACGAGCGTCGATCATCATTTCGATCGTCTGGCTGTGGGCCATGTCGTAGGCGTGGGCACTGAGCGACCAGCCTCCATCGGTGAGCGTCGAGGCGACTGCCTCGGCTCGCTCGTTGGACACGATCGGGTCGCGAGTACCCCACTGGAAGAGCGCCGGGCGACCGTCACCATCTCCGAGGTCGACCGGCGCCGTCGCCATGTCGGGAAGACCGCAGCAGATCGCCCAGAGGCCGCCGTATCGGGGGGCACCGACCTTGCCGAC
>JBCCYT010000228.1:0-5747 GCA_039188975.1 Actinomycetota bacterium | reverse complement strand
CGCTGAGGTCGTTGCTGCGCTCCGAGAGCGCATCAACGAGTTGTGGCGAGCCGACGGGGGCCGCGAGGGAACGCCAGACGAGGCTCGCTCCACCGAGCAACGAGCCGCCGACGCGTTCGCCGAGCTGATGACCCGCACGCCCGCGTCTCTTGGTCGCGGCAACAAGCCGCACCCGCGGCACATGGTGCACGTCATTCACCACCTGCGTGACGGCGCCACCGAACTCGTCGACGGCACGCCCCTTCCTGCGAGTGTGCTGAGCGACATCGGGCCCGGTGCCGAAGTGGTCGGTCACGTCTTCTCCGCCGACGGAAGGCCCCTGTGGCTGGGACGTTCCACTCGGCTCGCCAGCCGCGACCAGTGGATTGCCTTGATCGCCCGAGATCGGAGCTGCACCGACTGCGCCGGCCCAGTGGCGCACTGCGAGGCGCACCACCCCCACCATTGGGAACACAATGGCCGCAGCGACATCCCCAATCTCGAACTCAAGTGCACCCGGTGCCATGCCTACGAGCACCGACACGACCACCGAAGATCCCGTCGGGCAGCCTGATCGACGGGGGCGAGGCAGCCGGCTCCACCCTTCGGACGTCATCTACGGTGCACACCATGGCCGACATCGAGATCATCACCGAAACACTCGAGCCGTTTGGCCGGGCGGTGTCGGTCGCCGTACCGGCGGGTGCGATCGATGCGGTGGTGTTCACCGGAGACGGGCAGCACGTGGTGCCGTGGGCCGAAGACCTCGTCGGGACGGCCCGGGCAGGAACCTTGGTGGTCGGGGTGCACCGGGTTGACGACGAAGACGAACGTCTCGGTGAGTATTCCCCCGGCGTCGAACCGGCGCGGTTCGACGCCCACGAGCGGTTCGTGCTCCGAACGGTGCGGCCGTGGGTGGCCGAACGGTTCGGCGTCGAACCGCGAGCCGAACGAACAGCCATCTTCGGGGCGTCCGCAGGAGGCGAGCTCGCGTTGGCACTCGGCCTTCGCCACCCGGCCACGTTTGGGGCAGTGCTGTGTGCGTCACCCGGTGCGGGCTACCGACCCCCTGAGTCGGTACCGACCGACATGGCGCCGACCTATCTCGTGGCCGGGCGCGACGAACCGTTCTTCCGAGGAAACGCGTTGCGCTGGGCCCTCGCGCTCGCCGAGGCCAACATCGAGTCGGTCATGACCGAACGGGCCGGAGGCCACGGCGATGGCTTCTGGCGCGACGAGTTTCCGCTGATGCTGGCGTGGGCGTTCGACCGCTGAGAGCCGAACGCCTCCCGCTCAGTTCTTGGGCAGCTCGTTGAACGGCGTGTCCTTGCCTGGGCCCGGTTCACGAGGCAGTCCGAGCACACGCTCGCCAATGATGTTCTGCTGGATCTGATCGGTGCCGCCATAGATCGACGGTCCGGGCGAGAACAACGAGATCTCCGCAACTGCGCCACCCGTCTGCGTTTCGGAATCTCCGGTCAGCATGCCGTCGGCCCCGATCACCGACAGCCCGACCTCACGGAACTGCCGGAACAGCTCCGACATGGTCAGCTTGCCGATGTTGGGCTCTGCGCCGGTGCGCTGCTTGGGATCCTTCGCCCGCTGGATCGAGAGCCGGTTGACCTCGATCAGCGAATACAGCTTGATGAGCTCCTGGCGGAGCACCGGATCGGTGTTCTTGCCCGCCTTCTCCGCAGCGTCGACCAGATAGCGCCACAGACCGATGCCGAGCCCAGGAACGCCGCCCTCACCACCGTCTCGACGGTTGAACTTCGTGACCGGTTCGTGACGGACCGAACGAACACCGGAACCAGCGGCCGAGGCCGGCGACTTGCCGGCCGAACCAAGCGATGCCCGTTCGAACATCAGCGTCGTGTTGGCAACCGACCAGCCCATGTTCTCCTCGCCAATGATGTTGGCGTGAGGGACCCGAGCCTCATCGATGAAGACCTCGTTGAACAGCGCCCGGCCCGTCATCTCGGTGAGCGGACGAATCGTCACCCCCGGCTGATCCATGTCGAACGCGAAGTAGGTGATGCCCTTGTGCTTCGGCGCGTTGGGATCGGTGCGAGCAATCAACATGCCCATGTCGGCGATCTGGCCGCCCGACGTCCAGACCTTCTGGCCGGTGATGATCCACTCGTCACCATCGCGTTCGGCTTTGCACGTCAAGCCGGCAAGATCAGAGCCAGCGCCCGGCTCGGAGAACAGCTGGCACCAGCCGACCGAGCCGTCCATGATCGACGGCAAGAACTGGTCGATCTGCTCCTGGGTGCCATGGGTGGCAATGGTCGGCGCGGCCAGCATGCGGCCAAGGCCAGTGGGCGGACCCATGACCTCACGATCGGCCATGGTCGCCATCACCGTGGCCGCCTGGGCCTGAGAAAAGCCCTTGCCGTAGGCGTTGGTGCCCAGCATGGGGTGGGCGTAGCCGCTCGGGCCAAGACGATCCCACCAGTCACCAACGGTGAGGCTCTCGTCCCAATTCTCGTCCAGCCACGCCTCGACCTCGGCGCGGATTTCCTCGACAGACATCTCGCTCATGACCACGATGTTAGTGATCGTTTACATGCATGGGAAGCTGGGCGCCGGACTTTCCGCAGCCAGCGCCGACGCGCCGCTACAACGGCTGGGGCGTATTCAGGAACGTCACATTGTCGAGCATCACCTGCTTGGTCTGCTCGGCGTCGAGGTTTTTGAGCTCGACCAGATAGTCGAGGGGCTGAGGCATGCCCTCGATGTGGGGCCAATCGGAACCGAAGATGACTCGGTCGGCGCCCATCAACTCCACGACTTCGTCGACGTCGTCTTCCCAGAACGGATTCATCCAGACGTGCTGTTTGAAGGTGTCGACCGGGTGATCATCGAACCACCAGTACGACTTCTTGGCCGTCTGCTCGAACTTCCGAAACATCGGCCCGAGAAAATCCGACCCGTTCTCGATCGATGCCATCCGCAGATTCGGGAAGCGGACGAAGAGCTTCTCGAAGATCGCCTGAATCAAGAAATCCTGTGCCGCCCGCTCGATCGCGAACCCCTTCAGCGACGGCCCCGCCCCTCCCCCGGTGAGCGACGAGAACGTATCGTCGACATACCCCTGCGATGAATAGCCGGAGTCAGCGGCGTGGATGACGACCGTGACGCCAGCCTCGTTGATGCGGGCCCAGATCGGATCGAACTGGGCGTTGAACGGTGACACCATGCCGAGGCGGGTCGTCACGGGCGCGGGCCGCATGACCAGGACCTGGGCCCCCAAGCCGAGCACCTTGTCGACTTCGGCAACCGCCGCATCGACATCGCCGAACGCGATGTACGGCGCCGAGAAAATCGTGTTTTCGTAGTTGTAGGACCAGTCGTCGTGCAGCCATTGGTTGAACGCCTGCATCATCACCACGACGGCATCGACGTCGGCTTTGATCGCCTCTTCGTAGAGCACCCCGAGGGTCGGGAACAGCCAGACACCCGACAGCCCCTGCTGCTCCATGATCGCCATTCGGGCCGCCGGATCCATGTAGTACGCCGGCAGCGGCTCGCGATCCTTCAGCATGTCGAGCGGGTTGAGGCGATCAGGGTTGCCTTCGAAGTAAGGCCGAAGGGCACCGGGCTTGGCGATCGGATCCCACGTCGGGTTGGCCACCGCCTTGGAGAGCTTGCCGCCGACGAGATGATGCTTGCGTCCCCCCATGTCGACCCACTGCACGATCCGAGGCTGCATCGCCGGCGGGACATGTCGGGTGAACGCATCGAGCGCTTCGTAGTAGTGGTTGTCCGCGTCGAACGGAACGAAATCGAGCTGGTCCGGGGTCTGATCGGACATGGCGCGTCTCCTGGCTGCAATCGGGCGCTGGCGAGTAGCTCCCCAAACGTACCGAAACCTGACGCCGCGTCAGAAACCGGGTTAGGGGCGGCGGTTGTCGATGCGGTCCCGCAGGCCGTACCAGAACCCGGCTGCCGCAATGAGCTTGGAGGTGTGACGGCCGAGCGGTTGGCGTTCGTACGGCAGTCCGTCGAGCGCCGACAGCTGTGTGCCCGCACCTCCATCAGACGCTCCGCCTCCACTCGTCGATCCGCCCGCGTCGGTGCCGGCAATGCGTCGCCCGACCGCACGGCCGAGCCACGGCATCAACACGACCCCCGAGCCGCCGTTGCAGCCGAGCGCAAACCAGGTGCCGTCGTCGTGACGCCCGACCTTCGGCAGATAATCGGCGGTGAACGCCATCAACCCCGACCAGGCGTTGGTGACTCGAACATCAGCAAGCGACGGGAAGATCTCCAGCATTTGTGCGTGGAGGATCCGGGCCGACGTTTCCGTCGAGACTGGCCGAAACCGAGCCCGGCCACCGAACAAGATCCCGTCGCCGTCAGGCGTGGGCCGGGCATAGACGATGACCCGATTGGTGTCGATCACCGTCGTCATCGCCGGGAGCAACGACTCCACCCGCTCCCGGCCCAGTCGCTCGAGCGCGAGGATCGTCGAGGACATCGGCACGATTCGTTCCCGATGCCAGGGGGCGGCCCGGTCGGTGTAGCCGTTGGTGGCGATGACCACCTCCCCCGCCGCGATCCGCCGGTGGCCGCGCGCGGTGCCCGAGCCGACCGAGATCGTTACCGTGTAGCCCGACCCGGTGCCACCGACGGCGCCCGGAAGACCACCGGGATCGACCGAAACCACCCGCACGCCCGTGTGCAGCGACACCCCCGCCGCTTCCGCTCGGCGCCGCAGCCCATCGACGAACCGGGCCGGGTGGGCGAGTCCCGCGTCGGCGGTCGCCATTCCACCGTGAAAAGCATCGGTGGTGATGAATCGACCCTCGTCGCCGGGCGGCACCAATTCGACCGGCGAGCCGCCCTCGCCGGTGTCGCGATACTCGCGGTACTTCTTTTCGAGTTTGCGAAACGCGAACGGCGAGCGTGCGGCGACGAATCGGCCTCGATCCTGAAACGCGCCGGGCGCATGGTCGGCAACGAGCTGCTGGAAATGCACGTACGCCCGATCGGCTTCGTCGAGGATCGCAGCGGCTCGCGCCGGGCCGACATAGCCCTCCAGATCGATCATCTTGGAGATGCCGGCCCGTCCCGACACGAGCCCGGCGTTGCGTCCCGACGCGCCCTCGCCAACCCGACGAACATCGAGCACCATGACGGACTTCCCGGCGAGCGCAACCTCTGTGGCGCACGAAAGGCCGGCGTACCCGCCGCCGACAACCACGACATCGGCCCCGGCCGCCGGATGTTCGGGGTAGGCGACCGGTGGCGCATCTCGCCACCACCACGGGTCCTCAGAGAAATCCGAAGCGAAGATGTCGGACGAGGCAACGGACGACGTCATCACCGAACCCTAGACGCCGATGCTGAGAGCGTCCCCTGTCTCTCTCCCCCACCGCCTCCGTCCGGATGGCCCGATGGCCCGATGTCGGCTCCAGGCCGACCAGGGCGCTAGATTCCATGCCCGTGCCGACGACCGCAGAAATTCAGGCCACGACCTACAAGCGTGGCGCCAAGGTCCGCCTTGTCGACGACATCCCCGGCTATCCGGCGGGATCGCAGGGCAAGGTCGCGCTCGCAAACGGCATGACGTGGAAGCGGTACTGGGTTCGGTTCCCCGACGGGGAAAGCGTCGGCCACGTCGACCATCACTCGCTGGTGCGCACCAAAGACTACGACCAGTTCATCGTCGCCCGCGACCGCGAACTGATCGAAGCGGAGAAGGCCGCCGAACTCGCAGCGCTTCAGGCGGCCGACGCCGGTGCCAGCGACGACGGTGGCGG
>JBCCYT010000227.1:0-5846 GCA_039188975.1 Actinomycetota bacterium | reverse complement strand
TCGATACTCATCTGACCTCCCGGAGGACCAACACGATGAAGACGATGCCACCAACGAAGCCGACGATGACGCTCGGTCGGGTGGCGAAATCAAACAGCTCTTCCAGCACGAACTGGGCCGCAAGAAGCAGCGTTGCAGCCGACAGTGCTGCGATCGGCACGGTCACGTGGTGCCGGAACGACTTGGTCATCTCGTAGGTGGCATTCGACGCCAACAAGCCGAGGAACGTGACCGGGCCGACGAGGGCGGTCGGCACGGCCACGAGCACGGCGATGAGGATGATGAGCCGGCGATTGACGCGGTCGTAGTCAGCACCGAGCGCGATGGCGGTCGGACGGCCGAGTGCGACAAGGTCGAGCACCCTCCGCATGCGGACGATGACGGCGAGGATGCTGACGATCACGATCGACGAGATCAACAGGAGCTCTTCGTTCACGAGCGTGAACGACGCAAAGAGCAGATCTTCGAGAATCAGGAACTCGGTGGGGTCGAGCAGCCGAGCCACGAATGCGGTGAGGCTCGAGAACATGCCGCCGAGCACGATGCCGCCGAGCACCAACAGCGGAAGGTCGGTGAGTGTCCGTCGCAGAAACACAGCGTTGAGAATCAGCACGAACGCGATCATCACGGCAACGGCGAAGGCGAACCGGATTCGCTCGTCGAAGCGCACGACGGTGAGCGCACCGAACATCGCCACCGACACGCTCTGGATCAAGATGTAGAGCGAGTCGAGACCAATCAGTGCGGGCGTGAGAATGCGGTTGCCGGTGATCGTGTGGAAGAGCACCGCCGCCGTGGCGAGCGAGGTCGACACCAGGGTGATCGCCAACACCTTCTTGAACCGCAACTCGAGCGCAAACGACAGCGAGCCTTGGATGTCGTAGGTCATGAAGATCGCAACCGCGGCGGCGTACGTCAGCACCAAGCAAACCGCGACGATCAGCACTCGGCGATTCGACGATTCTGACGCGTCGACACCTGCGGACGGGTTTGGTCCGACCGCGGTCATGAAGCTCGACTCCGCATCAGGATCCACAAGAAGACAAATCCGGCGGCGACACCCACGATGGTGCCGACCGGAACTTCACCCGGTGGCCGGATCGTGCGGCCGACGATGTCGGCGGCAAGGAGCCCACCGGCGCCGATGGTGGCCACGAAGGGAAGCAGACGCCGCTGATTGTCACCGACGACGATCGACGCAAGGTTCGGCACGATCAGGCCCCAGAAGGGCACGGCGCCAACAACCACGACGGTAATGCCGGCGACGACGCTCACGAGCACCATGCCGCCGACGACCGTGCGGTCGTAGTTGAGCCCGACATTGACCGAGAACTCTCGGCCGACGCCGGCGAGGGTGAACCGATCGGCGAAGAGGTACGCGATCACGGTGATCGCCCCGACGACGTAGAGCAGTTCGTACCGGCCGCTGATCGTGCCGGAGAAGTCGCCGATCACCCATGCATACAGCGACTGCAACAGCCCGTAGCGGAGCGCAAGAAACCAGGCGACGGCCTGGACGACGGCGCCGAGCATGATCCCGATGAGCGGCACGATGATGATGTCGCGGCTCTGCAGACGCCGGATCAGGGTGACAAAGATCAGGGTGCCGACGAGTGCGAAGCCGGTCGCAAAGAGCATCTTGATGCCGACGGCGGCGCCCGGCGAGGTGACCGAGATGACGGTGATGCCGAGGATCGCGGACTCGGTCGTGCCGGCGGTCGAGGGCGAGACGAATCGGTTCTGGGTGAGCGCCTGCATGATGGCGCCCGCCACCGCGATAGACGATCCGGCGAGCACGATGGCGATGGTTCGAGGGAATCGGCTCTCCCAGAAGATGAGCCGGGCGGCGCCTTCGTCGTCGAGCACGTCGAAGAAGGACGCTGAGCTCGCCCCGACGAAGATCGAGACGAAGAACAAGAGGATGGTCAACGCCGCAGCGGGCCCCAGATAGCGGGACCCGCTGCGGTGTTCGACCGAGGTGACGGCGGACATTGCGGAGGCTGCGAAGACGCCGTCGGATCAGGCCGGGTCAGCCGGCGACGGCTGCCGCGAGCTCTTCGGCCACGCCGACCACGCCATCGACACCGTTGAACACGATGTACCAGTTCCACGGATCGACATAGAAGATGTTGCCGTTCTCAGCGGCTGGTGTGGAATTCACCAAGGCGTTGTCGAGGATGGCCGCGGCGGCCTCACCGTCCTGCCCGGTGGCAGCAGCACGGTCGACGACAAACATGATGTCGGGCGCCGTCTCGGCCAGGTATTCATACGAGACCGGCTCGCCATGGGTTTCGTCCTCGGCGAGACTGTCGTCGGCCGACCCGAAGCCGTAGATGTCGTAGATCTGGCCGAAACGGAAGGCGCCGGGGCCGAATGCACCGACTTCGGAGCCGGTGGTGACGAGCACGAGGGCGTTGCCGAAGTCGGGCGCAGCCGCGTTGACCGTCGCGATCGTGTCGCGCAGGTCGTTCATCATCTCGTCGACCGCATCCTGCACGCAGAAGATCTCGCCGATATGGCGGTGGGTGCGTTCGAACTCGTCGATGAAGTTCACCGGGGCCTCTTCACCAGGGGCGGGCAGCCAGTCGTCGAACGATGTGAGGTCGATGACCGGAGCAATGTCGAGCTCGACGAAGTCCGGGAAGAAACGGCTCGAGCGGGAGGCGAGCACGATCAGGTCGGGCTCGAGGGCATTGAGGGCCTCGAGGTCCGGTTCGAAAACCGAACCGAGCGAGGTCATACCGTCCACGACGGCTTGGACGTCGTCCGGCACGGCGCCAAGGGTGGCGACCCCATCGTCTTCGCCGAGCGGCACGCCGAGCGCAACCAGCGACGACAGCATGCCCATGTCGTAGACGGCGATGGTCTCCGGGTTGCGGGGAACCTCGAGCTCACCGGAGTAGGAGTCGAACGTGTAGCTGCCGGAGCATTCGTCGGCGGCCATTTCCGAAGCCGATGCCGAGTCCGACACGGATGCCGAGTCGGAGTCGGCCATCGCCGACGCGGAGTCGGATGCCGATGCCGAATCAGATGCCGACGCGGAATCGGATGCCGACGCAGAATCAGACGCCGACGCGGAATCAGACGACGAGGCCGAGGCCGAAGCGCCGGTATCGGTGTCGTCGTCGCCGCATGCAGCAGCGATGAGCGTCATGGCCAGCAGCGCGGCCACGACGCGAAGTCGTGAACTCATAGGTGTGTACCTCCAACCGTGCATGCTCGATTGTTCGAGCCGCAGTGGTGAAAGTTAAGCACTCCTATCAGGCTATTGAAACGTCACTGAATCAAGCGAAACCGGGTGTGCTCATTCGTCGGCGGCGCGACTCCGAGCATCGTTGAGCAACGTGATGACGGCCGGTCGGGCCTGATCCGCTTCGGTGAGCGGTTCGCCGAACGGAACTCGAGCCATCCGCGGACCGGCAGGTGTTTCTGCGGTGAGCGTGACGCCGTAGCGGTCGATCCCGACCATCTTCGCATCGGTCGCATCCGACAATCCGGCCAGCACCTGCACGTACATGAGGTTGGCGTCGCGATGGTCGTCGTTCATGTGCTCGACGACCGGGCCACCGACCTCGGCGAGCGGATCGACCTCGGCGCCCTTGTAACCGTCGGCATCGACCCAGCTCATGTGGCCGAAGCCGCCGACATACCGAACCGACTCCACATTGATTCGCCAGAACCCGAAGTCGGTGAAATCGGCGTAGTACGACGCGTACGGGTGTTTCTCCAGATACGCCTCGCGCAGCGGCCCCGGCTCTTCCAGCAACTCGATCCGGCCGACCATCGTGAGCCGGGCGTTGCCCAATGGGTCACCGTCGCCACTCAGATCGACCACCAGCATGCTGACGCGGTCGTCGCCCCGAGCGTTGACCGTGTGCTCGGCCATCTCGCTCACCAGCACCACGGGCTGGCCGACCTCGTCAGCCGCGTAGGACACGACGCTGCCGTAGGGATAGCCCTCAGCGGTCAATGTCGACAGCGTCGCCATGCGATTCGCCGCCACCAACGTTCGCGACAACTCGGCGTCGATCGGGAACGACGACGGATCTCCCGCAATCGGTGGCCCTGCCTGTCCTCCGCCGTGTTCTTTGGGTCGACTCATGATGCGAACACTCCTTCGAGATCTCCGAGAATCAAGTGTGCCGCAGGAATCCCGCCCTGCTGCCAACCGAGCGGATCGACGACGTGCACATTGCCGGTCTCGGCTACGCCGAGCGTCGGGTAGAGCGGATGGTCGAAGATCGCCTGCACCGTCGCGTCGACGTCGCTGCCATCGGCCGCCTGGCCAGCACCGAAGACAAAGAGATGATCGGCATCGGCGGACGGCAACTCCTCCAGCGAGACCTGCACCAAGCGTGTCTCGGGATCATCGGTCGGCACCGCCTCTGGCCAGGAGAACCCCACATCGTCGAGCACCTGGCCCGCAAAGTGGAACGGTGTGTGGAGGCGAATGTTGGGGCCCAACGCTCGCACGACCGTCACCTCGATCGTCGACGGGTCGCCGATCGACGCCTGCAGGGCCGCAACTCGGGCGTCGTAATCGGCAAGCGCTGCGGCCATCTCCGCTTCCAGACCAAGGGCCGCAGCCAGGAGCTCACCCGTCGAACGCCAATCATTGAGATCGAGTTCGATCGCAACCGTCGGGGCAATCTGTGAATACGTTCGATAGGTCTCTTCGAGCCCGAGATCGAACCCGATGATCAGGTCGGGCTCGACGGCAGCCAACAACTCCGGGTTTTCCTGCGGGAATCCAATCGATGTGATGCCGGCCACGTCCTCATCGGTCAAGAGCCGGGTCGCGTCGAGCGGACCCTCAGGGAGCGGCGCACCCACGATCGTGTCGACCCCGAGCGACAACAAGATGGGCAGGATCGTACCCGCGTTGAGCACGGCGATCCGCTCGGGCTGCAGCGGGACTTCGGTCGCACCGAACGCATGGTCGACGAATCGACTCGTGGCCGCCTCTGTCGTGGTCGGTGCGGCCGTGGTGGTCGTCGCCTCGGTTTCGACCTCCTCGTCGCTGGACGACGCTGCGGTGGTCGTGGTCGCCTCGACCGCTGATGCGCTGGCGCTTGCGTCGACCGAGGCTGACGGCTCCTCGCTCGATGCCTCGTCACCGCCGCCGCATGCCGCAGCAACGATTGCGAACGCGGCGATCAACACGCCGATGCGGCGCTTCATGACAGCCCCTGGATCGCCGAGATGATGTCGTTGAGCAGGCGAATACGACCCTCCACACCCTGGTAGCCGATGCGGTCGAGGATGGCGACGTTGCCGCTCTGGACCGCCGGGATCGACTGCCACAGCGGCGTTTCCTCGGCGAGCGCAAGCGCTTCGTCCTCGGACTCGAGCTCGAAGTTCTGGAGCAGGATGAGCAGCTCGCCATCGAGCAGCGGCAGCTGTTCTTCAGAGAGCGGGCGGACGCGTCCGAATGACTCGTTGGCCAGCTCGCCACCGCCCGGTGACACCGTCACGCCGAGGTCGATGAGGGTCGCCGGCACTGCGGCCGGGGCATCGACCCACGCGGCGTAGGCGAAGTCGTAGACGGTCGCAACGCTGACTTCGAGCGTTGGGTCGAGCGCACCTTGTGCGTCGGCGACCGCCTGGTCATACAGCGCAAGCAGCGCCTCGCCGCGCTCGGGCACACCGAGCGCAGTGGCCAGCTCGATGACCGGGTCCCGCCACCCCTCCGACTGCAAGACGATGACCTCCGTGGCGAGACCGTCGATGATGTCGCCGGCGTTGGCGAGGTCGACGAAGCTCTGGCTCGTGATCAACAGATCGGCGCCGAGCCCGGCGATCTGTTCCGGGTTGACGTTGAACGATTGCTCCCACTGAATGCCGGA
>JBCCYT010000226.1:0-5928 GCA_039188975.1 Actinomycetota bacterium | reverse complement strand
TCACCGTTGACCGAGTTGTACGAGCTCATCGTGCTCGCAACCCCGGCCTCGGCCACCCGTTTGAAGTGGGGCAGGTACACCTCATGCAGCGCCCGCTCGTCGGTCTCGACATCGACCGTGAACCGCGCATTTTCCATCGAGTTGAGCGCAAAGTGCTTCATGCATGCCATCACGTGCGCTTGCAGACCATCGGTCAGCGCCGCCGCCATCTCCCCGACATGGTGAGGGTCTTCGCCGTAGGTCTCCTGGGCTCGACCCCACGCCGGGTGCCGCAGCAGATTCATGCAGACGGCGCCGGTGTAGGTGGCGCCTTGGGCTCGGAGTTCAGCACCGATCGCCTGACCGATCCGGCGTTCCAGCTGCGGGTCGAACGAGGCCCCGCGAGCCATCGACACGGGAAAAGTCGTGGCGGGACCCATCACGCACCCGCGTGGGCCGTCGGCAAACTGGATGCCAGGAATGCCGAGCCGCTCGACGACGGCCGCAGGCCACGGCTGGCTTGCGTAGCCGGCGGTCATCATCGCGGCCATGCCGGGCCAGAACCCGAGGTCGCCGTCGAGACAGCCGAGCTTTTCGTCGAGCGTCATCTGTGCCACCAGCGACGCCGCGGTCAGGCAGGGGTCAGCACCTCGATCCACCCGGCGGGCCGCATCGGAGAAGGCCGTCATCGTCGTCCTTTCGACCATCGACCCGGGATCAGGCCCGGGGTTTCGCTCGACATTACGGTGGGTGTGGCAACGTGTCGCAACCAGCACCACCCGGGAGCGTGCCATGGATCTCAATCCGCCGACAGAACACCAGCTACTCGTCTTTTGGGTTGCCCTGCTGTTGATTCTCGTGGCCGCTCGACTGCTCGGCGCCGTCATGCAACGGGTCGGCCAGCCTGCCGTGATCGGCGAACTTGCGGCGGGTCTCCTTCTGGGTCCGTCGGTCCTGGGAAAGATTGCCCCCGATGTCACCGACTGGCTGTTCCCGGCTGACGATGTGCAGACCGGGATGCTGTTCACCATCGGGTGGATCGGGGTGCTGTTCTTGCTGGTGAGCACCGGGTTCGAGACCGACCTCGGCCTCATCCAACGGCTCGGACGTGCGGCCGTGATCGTGTCGGCCGGTTCACTCGTCGTGCCTGCGGCGGCCGGCTTCGCGGTCGGATGGCTCATCCCGACGGCGTTCGTCGGGGGTGACACCGAGCGGTACATCTTCGCCCTCTTCATCGCTGCAGCCCTGTCGATTTCTTCGCTGCCGGTGATCGCCAAGATCCTCGGCGAGATGGGTCTGATGCGACGAAACTTCGGTCAGCTGACCCTGGCGGCCGGGATGGCCAACGACGTCATCGGTTGGGTTGCCCTCGGCTTGATCGCCGGCCTTGCCCAGGCCGGCGGACTCAAGCTCGACAAGCTCGCGTTCACCGTCATTGGCTTGATCGTCTTCTTCGTGGTGGCCTTCACCATCGGCCAGGTGGCGGTCGACCGAGCGCTCAAGCGGGTCCGGGCCACCGGTGGCGACTCCCTCGCGGGGATGACCGTGGTCGTCATCACCGCGCTGTCGTTCGGGGTCGTCACCCAGTGGCTGCATGTCGAAGCCGTCCTCGGGGCGTTCATCGCCGGGGTGATCCTGGCCCGCTCCCGATTCGCCGACCATGAGCTCATCCGGCCGCTCGAAACGATGACGGCGGCCGTGTTCGCCCCGATCTTCTTCGCAACGGCCGGGCTCCGAGTCGATCTCGGCCTGCTCGCCGACGGTGAAACGATCCTGTGGGCCTTGATCGTGCTCGCAGTGGCGTCGGCATCGAAATTCCTCGGTTCGATCCTCGGTGCCCAGCTGTCCTTCCTCCCGCTTCGTGAGGGTGCCGCTCTCGGTGTCGGCCTCAATGCTCGTGGGGCCCTCGAGATCGTCATCGCCACGGTCGGCTTGTCGCTCGGGGTCCTCAACGACCGCTCGTACACGGTGGTGGTGTTGATGGCGATGGCCACCTCGATGGCCGCTCCCCCGCTCCTACGGCGCACGCTCAAAGGTTGGGAAGGCACACCCGAAGAGCGGCAACGGCTCGACATGGAAGCGCAATTGGCGAGCAACATCGTGGTGCGCGGCGGTCGGGTGCTGATCCCGACGAAGGGAGACACACCATCGCTGCTCGCTGCCCAGGTTGCCGGGCTGACCTGGCCGATCGAAACCCAGATGACGCTGCTCACCGCCGGGGATGGGTCAACGATCGACGTCCGAGCCCATCAAGATGTCCTGCACGGCCGCACCGTCGACCACGAGATCGTCGACGCGCCCGTGGCCGAGGCCGTCGTGAACGAAGCGCTGCTGGGGTACGACGCCATCGTGATCGGCGCACCGACTGGCGCCGATTCGGCCTATGTCACCGAGATCATTCGCCGATCACCGATTCCGGTCGTCGTGGTTCGCAGCGGGGCCTCCGCTGACGGCCGGCTGCCGTGGGCGTTCGCCCGAGCGATCGTGCCCGTCAATGGCTCCCGCTCATCGAAACCGGCACTCGAGTTGGCGACCCAGCTCAGCTCGAACCTCGGCACCCAACTGTTGCAGCTCCACGTCACGCCAGACCCTGCGACCCGGTTCGAGAACTTCCTCGGTGAGAAACGAGCACCGCAACGCTCACGGCACCGCGCCATCCTCGACGAAGCAGCGACCGTCGCCGATGTCAGCGGCGCTCGGGCATCATCGATACTTGCGCACGACGCCAGCCCCGCTCGCGGCATTCTCGCCACCGCCGTCGAACTCGGCGCCGACCTGATCGTGATGTCGGGAACCAGCCGCGACAACGACGGTGTGCTCGCCGTCAGCGCGACGATCCAGCACGTCCTCGACGAAGCCCAGACCACCCTCGTGGTCGTGCTCGCCCCCGAAGCCCCGGGCTCCGATTCCGGCGGCGGTCACTGAGGAACCGGCTCAGGCCAGGAGTCGCTCGCCCAAGAACTCACCGATGGCCGGGGCGGGCGGCGCAAAGTAGAGCCCTCCACCCTGAGGTCGCACGTACTCTTCGAGTACCTCGCCGTTGAGGCGATTCTGCACGGCGATGAAACCTTCGACCAGGCTGCGTTGGAAGCTGATGAAGATCAGCCCTTGATCGAGCTGATCATTCTGGTCGAAGCCCTTTGCGTAGTTGAAACCCTTGCGCAGCATCAGGCTTCGCTCGCTCCCCGGGGTTCGCGGGTTCGCCCGGGCGATGTGGCTTTCGAGGTCGACAAAGACTGGCGTGTCCGTCTCGTGAGCGCCGCCGAGCGGCGCGCCCGAGGCTCGATGACGCCCGAAGATCGCTTCCTGCTCGTTGAGGCGGGTGCGATCCCAGAACTCGTTCTGCATGCGGATGACGCGAACCGCCTGATAGGTGCCCCCGAGCGCCCAGTCGGGCTGGCCGTCACCATCTTGGATCCACACCAGATCATTGAGGGCTGCGTCGTCGTTGTGATCGAGGTTGGCGGTCCCGTCCTTGAAGCCCATCAGGTTCCGCATGGG
This sequence comes from Actinomycetota bacterium, assembly GCA_039188975.1. GTDB lineage: Bacteria > Actinomycetota > Acidimicrobiia > Acidimicrobiales > Aldehydirespiratoraceae > UBA11606. Next base: position 2,448 of record JBCCYT010000226.1, on the reverse strand, counting down.
CGCCTCGCCGGGCCCTGCATCAGGGATCAGGTTGGCGAAACCGTCCTGGGTCCAGCGAGGCACGAACTTTCCGCGCGTCTCACGCAAGATCTGGCGGATCGCGTGCTGCGACGCCTCGTTGCTGTCGGCGGTGACGGTGAGGAGCAGATCGCCGTGGCTTCGCTCCTCGGTGACCATGAAGTCGTTGTCGAAGTGGGGCATCCGTTGCAGTTCGACCGGCTTGCGATCGGCCAGCCCGAACCGGTCATCGAAGAGGTCGTTGCCGTAGGCGACGACCACGGCCGTGCTCGTTGCCCCCGGCTCGGCGCCGAGAATGCCGCTGTCGTAGGCGGGGAAGCCGCCGTCGCGAGACTCGTAGGCCTCGCCGCTCATGACCTTTTCGATCGAGTCGCTGAGTTCGATGAAGGTCTCGCGGAGCTCCTCGCGGGTGTCGACCCGAAGGTCGAGCGCCAATACGATCCCCGAGGCTGATTGCGGGGACGTCACACCGGCCTGATGTTCGCCTCGGAACGCAAAGATGGTCCCCGAGTTGGACGCCGACCCTGCGCTGCTGTCGTCGTCGGTGGAGCAGCTGGCGGCGATGCCGCCGACGCCGATGACGCCCGCGGTTGCGCCGGTGTACCCGAGCATTTTTCTCCGACTGATGGGTGCCATCGGTGTCCTCTCCGGATCCTCTTCCCGCAAAAGTGGAACGCCGGGGCCGGTCGCAGCTCCGGCCCCGGCGTCCAGATCACTGAACTCCTGCGAGGATCATTCCAAGCCGAGGGTGCCGTTGAGCTGTGACAGAGCTTCAGCCATCTCGCCGAGGGTCGCAGCGAACTCCGACTTCTGCTCTTCCGTCACGTCGTTGTAGCTCACGTAGCCTTCCTCGTAAGAACCGAGGGCGCCAAGCTGGCCGTACAGCTCGTCGAACAGGCCGTTGATGGTGCCCAACAGGTCGGGGTCGGCTTCTTCGAGTGCCGGCGTGAGAAGGTCGACGAGCGCCTGGGAGCCCTCGACGTTCGCCTGGAACGCAAACAGATCCGTGCCCGAGTAGCGCTCCTCTTCACCGGAGAGCTTTCCGTCGGGAGCGGCGACCTCTTCGATGAGCTCCTGGGCGCCGACGGTGAGGACGCCGGGCGGAAGCTCGACGTCGGGGAACTGGTCAGCCAGGCTCTGGAGATCAGACTCGAGTTGGTCGGCATACGAGCCGGCTTCGCTCACGTCTTCGAGGATCCACAGGTGGTACTCGAGGCGGTGCCAACCGGTGAAGTCATCGTCGGTGGGCTCGACACCGTCGTCTGCTCGCGAGTCGACGAGACCGTCGATTTCTTCGATCAGCCCGGCGATCGGTTCGATGCGTTCCCAGGGTCGGCGGGAGATCTGGTAGTGCTCTTTGGCCGATTCGATGTCGCCGTCGCGGATGTAGTCGGCGAAGACCTTCGTCTCGGCCTGCATGGCGGCGATTTGCTCATCGACGTACTCGCGATAGCCATCGACTGCTTGCAAGATCAGTTCGTTGTCCGTGTCCTGGGCGAGATCGTCGGCAGAGATGCCCGTCGAAGAAGCCGAGTCGCTGCTCGACGCGTCGTCGTCGTCACCGCACGCTGCGGCGATGAGCGTGAAGCTCAGGAGGACCGCGAAGAGTGCGATCAGTTTTTTGCGGAGCATGAGTCAATCCCTCCCGCCGGTTACGGGTGCAACCTGGGCGCCCCCGCACGATAAGCATGCCTAACAGCAAATGACAACCATGCTCACACCCAGCGACGGGTTCGGCTCCGAAACTCACGGAATGCGTCAGGAAAGCGATCCATGAGCGCTCGCTCCTCGGGAATGATCTGCAGCCGGGTGACCACAGCGATGAACCCGACGCCTCCCACCACGGCGCCAGCCGGTTCGCCCAGCCACAGACCGAACCCACCCAAAACCAACACCAGACCGAGGTACATCGGGTTGCGGGTCACGCGGTAGATCCCACCGGTCACGAGCGTGCTGCTCTTCGCCGGATCGTGCGGGTCGATCGTGGTTCCCGCCCTCGCCACGGCGAACACCCCGAGCATCGCGATCCCGACGCCGGCCGCCGCCACGACAAACCCGAGAGAGCCCAGCCCACCGACGGCGCCACCGAGATCGAGACGGCCGATCCCCACGATCACCGCCGCAAACAGCAACGCCCAGACCGGCGGTGGCACCACCGTTTCGAGCCGAGCCATCGAGTCAGTAACCGCGGACACCGTGGTACGGCATCCCCTGTTCTTTCCACGCCTCGTAGAGCTCGAAGAACTCGGGGCCAAACGGATCGCCACCCCGCAACGGCAACATGGCCCGTCGGATCGTCCAGTCGTTCGGCGCCAGTTCGGCCGCCCGATCGAAATGCCGATCAGCACCGGCCTGGTCGCCCCGATCTCGCAGCGCCAGCGCCAGGCGGAAGTGCAGCCGGGCCGCTTCCTCGTCAGGCGAAAGGTCTTC
>JBCCYT010000225.1:0-5941 GCA_039188975.1 Actinomycetota bacterium | reverse complement strand
GCGCCCGGCCCGAGGATCGCGGCGACGCCGGCTTCTTCGAGGATTGGCACGTCAGCGTCGGGGATGATGCCGCCGATGATCAACGGGATGTCGAGGTCGGCCTCGTCGAGCGCGGCGAGCATCGCCGGTGCGAGGGCGAGGTGGCCGGCATTGTGCATCGACAGGCCGATCGCGTCGGCGTCCTCTTCTTCGGCGGCCGCGATGATCGATGCGGTTGTCTGGCGAAGTCCGAGATAGATGACTTCCATGCCGGCGTCGCGGAGGATGCGAGCGACAACCTTGATCCCGCGGTCGTGGCCGTCGAGCCCGAGCTTCGCGAGCACGACCCGGACGGTGTGGTCGCTGGGTGTGTCGGTCGAACTCATCAGACGATCGCCTGTTCCACGTAGGTGCCGAAGACATCTCGCATGGCGTTGCTGATCTCTTCTTCGGTGGCGTATGTCTTCACTGCGTCGATGATCGGCGGCATGAGGTTGACCGTCGGGTCCTCGGCAGCGGTACGGATGGCGGCGAGCGATGCGTCGACGGCCGCCGAGTCGCGCTCGTGCTTCACGGCCTCGAGTCGCTTGCGCTGCAACTCCTCGACGCTGGCGTCGATGCGCAGCAGGTTTGTCTCGTCTTCGTCGTTGCCATCGGTGAAGTCATTGACGCCGACGATGATGCGCTGGTCATTGTTGACCTGCCGTTCGAAGCGGTAGGCGGCGTCGGCGATCTCGCCGACGAAATAGCCGTTCTCGATACCTGCATAGACGCCCTCGAGGATCGAGCCGCCGCCGATCTCGTCGAGGTGGGCGAAGACGGCTTCGGCCTGACGTTCCATCTCGTCGGTCATCCACTCCACGTACGGTGCGCCGCCCAACGGGTCAGCGACGTTGGTGACGCCGGTCTCGTGGGCGACGACCTGTTGGGTGCGCAAGGCGATCCGGGCGGCCTTCTCGGTCGGCAGCGCGAGCGCCTCGTCGAAGGAATCGGTGTGCAGCGACTGGGTGCCACCGAGCGCCGCAGCCATCGCTTGGATCGCCACGCGGGCGATGTTGTTCTCCGGCTGCTGCGCAGTGAGCGAGACGCCAGCGGTTTGGGTGTGGAAACGGCACATCATCGCCCGTTCGTCGGTGGCGCCGTAGCGCTCCTTCATCCAGCGAGCCCAGATGCGGCGGGCCGCACGGAACTTGCCGATCTCTTCGAAGAAGTCGGAATGGGCGTTGAAGAAGAACGAGAGACGGCGACCGAACTGGTTGACATCTTGGCCTTCGGCCAGAGCGGCCTCGACGTATGCAAAGCCGTTGGCGAGGGTGAACGCGAGCTCTTGGGCCGCGGTCGATCCTGCCTCGCGGATGTGGTACCCGGAGATCGAAACGGGGTGCCACTTCGGCATCTCGGCCGACGTGTAGCGGATCATGTCGGTGACGATCCGCATGCTCGGACGCGGGGGATAGATGTACTCCTTCTGTGCCTGGTACTCCTTCAAGATGTCGTTTTGGATCGTGCCGGCCAGGTCGGCCTTGGCCACCCCGCCCTGCTCGCCGACGGCGATGTACATCGCCAGCAACGCTGCAGCCGGGCCATTGATCGTCATCGAGGTGGAGACCGCACCCAGGTCGATGTCGGCGTAGAGATCTTCCATGTCGCGCAGCGTGTCGACCGCGACACCGGCCCGGCCGACCTCACCGAGCGCCCACGGCGAGTCGGAGTCGTAGCCCATGAGGGTGGGCATGTCGAAGGCGGTGGAGAGGCCCATGCCGCCATTGCGGAGGATCTCCTTGAACCGGGCGTTTGTGTCCTCAGCGGTGCCGAACCCGGCGAACATACGCATCGTCCACAGCCGGGAGCGGTAGCCCGCGGCGTGAAGCCCGCGCGTGAACGGGTACTGGCCCGGCATCGGACCGTCGCCGTAGACCGGGTCGACGGGCACACCCGACATCGTCTCGAACGGCACGTCGCGGAGACGGGTCGCGTCGTACTGCTCCTGCCAGCGGTCGTGGTCACTCATGGTCGATCTCCGAATACTTTGACGTCCAAGTATTTGTCTCTAGGGTACTGCACGATGCCGCTCGACTTCGACCCGATCGCCCAGGCCGCTGCCAACTGGCGCACTGCCGGGTGGGATGCGGTCGACGCCATGAGCGCCGCTACCTCGATCACCCGGGCCCATCAGATCCTCTCGGGTCGAATCGACGCTGCGCTCGCGCCGCTCGGGCTCAACTTCTCGCGCTTCGAAGTATTGGCCCTGTTGTCGTTCACCAAGGAGGGCTCGCTCCCGCTGGGCAAGGTCGGTGACCGGCTCCAGGTCCATCCAGCGTCGGTGACCAACACGGTGAATCGACTCGAGGCCGACGGCCTCGTCGCCCGCCAGCCCCACCCCACCGACCGGCGCACAACGCTCGCCGTGCTGACGCCGGCCGGACGCCGTCGAGTCGAGAAGGCCGCCGCGGCCCTGGCCGCCATCGAGTTTGGTGTCGCCGGTCTCAGCCGATCGGGTCGCGGGTCGGTTGATGCGGCGATCTTGGAACTGCGCACTGCGGCTGGCGACTTCGTGTGATCGAGCGCCCACCGGCCGACTCGAACGTCAGTCGCCGGCCCGTACCTGACCGGTGGCGGCATCGACGGTCACGCGATCGCCGGTCACGAACACTCGAGTGACCCCTCGTGCGTTCGTCACCGCCGGAACGCCCAGCTCACGAATCAGGATCGACCCGTGGGACAGGTCGCCGCCGATCTCGGCCACGATCGCATCGGCCGCCGCCATGGTCGCAATCCAGCCGGCGTCGATGGAACGTGCGACCAAGACGACTCGCTCATCGGCGTACGGTGGAGGGGAGGACGCCGGTTCGTCGAGGACCCACGCTCGGCCGGTGACCGATCCCGCGGTCAGGCCCATGCCAACGATCGTGCCGTCGCGGTCTTCGATCAGTGCGGCCCAGTTGGTCGGATCGACGGCCGACTCGACGGTGGTCGGAACCTCCAGTTCGGCGAGCGCTGACCGCTCGGCTTCTCGTGCCGTCCAGAAGGCCTGATCGGGTCGCCAACCACGATCGAGTCGACGGGCCTCGTCTGCGGTCACGAGCCAGATGTCCTCGACCGTGCGGAGCTGACCTGCGTCGACCGCTTCTGTCGCCAGCCGGATCAGGTCGCTGCGCGCGCTTCCGAACGCGCGCATGGCGTCGTGGCGAAGCAACTCGCGGGCTGCCATCGGCCGCCGAGCCGCGATCCAGATCGGGGTCGAGAGCAGCCCGAGCAGTGTGCGCTTCGGACGCGTGCGGTCGGCCGCGGAAGCGCCCCCGGTGACCAGCATCGATGCATCCTCGGCATACCGGGGGCGGGCGACGTCGCTCTCGTACACGCCGCGGTGGCCGAATCGATCCATGAAGTCGTCGAGGATCGATGGGTCGCGGGCGACAGCGCCGATCGCATCAGCCATCTCGGTGGTGATCGTTCGGTGCCGGGCGGCGTGCTGGTCGAGGGTGCCGAGGCGGCGCAGGATCGACAGCGGAGGCCCGATGCCCGACGACAGCGGAAACATGCCCGTGACGAGCCGCACATAGGCCTCGTGCAAGGTCTCCAGCGCGGCGGTGAACGTCGGTGCCCCGCTCGGCGCATCGACGAACCACTGGCGGATCTGCTTCGACCGGGCCACCGCCCGGATCTGGGCGAACCCCATGCGCAGCAGCACCGGGAGCTTTCGAACCAGCCGCCGCAGATTCGCCGGGCGACGCACTGCGGCATCGCCTCCAATGCTGTCTGCGATCAGGCCCGTCGGCAGACCGAGATGGCGCAGCATGTCTTCGAGCAAGGTGAGGTTGATCAAGGGCCGACCGCCTCGAACCACCAGGAACGGCCGATCCGCGGGCAGCGACGAGTCGAAGGAGCGGTACCAGCCGAAGAGCTCAGGGCCCGCCTCGGCGATCACCGAGGTCATCAGATGCGAAGGCAGATCGGGCAGGATCTCGGCGTGATTGGCGAGCGTCAGATACTCCGGGCGCCGCGGTGGGGCGGTGATCGGCCGGATTTGTACCAGCCAGCAGATCTCCCCGTCATCGGCCCATTCGATGTCCCATGGGGCATCGCCGAAGATGGATCGGACGCTTGCGAGAAGCGTCCGAAGCCGGCGAGCCCAGGGTTCTTCCGGGGTTTCGATGCGCGGAAGGGCGACCCGTTCGCCTGCTTCGCGGCCGCCGACGAGGTCTTCGGCGGTGCCGCCGATGACGTTGACGATGTCGTCGTAGGTGCCGGGTTCGGTGAAAGCGACCCCGGCGTGAGCGGCGTCGACCATCGCCATGACGAGCACGTCGGCCCGGATTGGTTCGTCGACCCGGGTCCGTGAAGCTCGGACCCGACCGATGGCAGCTGCCAGTTCGTCCGCGGGCACGCGCAGTTCGCTCTCGAACCAGCCGGCTCGGCTCGACTCGGTGCCATCTTCGGCCCCGAACGCGGAGCGCACGGCAAACGACGAGGCGACCGGCGCGTGCGCTGCTGCGTCATCGGCGTTCGCGCCGTCGAGGACGACGATCCCGACCGGAACGGGAAGGCCGCGCGACCGGGCGACATCGAGCAACGCCGCCTTCGGTGGGACCCCGGCCGCATCGAGGTCGCCGGACCCGAGGACCAGCGCGGCGACGGCGTCAGTCATCGACGAGCCGAGTGGCGATGTCGGCGATGACCTCGGCGTACTCGGCGGGCTGTTCGAGCATCGGGAAGTGATCCCAGCCGTCGATGATCTGGGTCTCGGCGTTCGGGGCCTTGGCCTGGAATTGTCCGGTGTGTTCGGCGTCGAGCACCCGGTCGCCTGCGCCCCAGAGGAGGATCGTGGGCACGTCGGTCACCGGCTCGAGCCCGTCGAACCACGGCGCGGTGATGATGTCGAACATCAAGCCGAACGCCTCGCAGGTCCGGTAGCCCTCGAAGAACGCCGTGCGGTGGGGTTCGTCGACACCGGTCGGGAAGAACCGGCCGTGCAGCACCCCTCTCAGAGGTTTCGCGCTGATCGCGCGTCGGACGAACCGTCGCACGATCGGTGGCGACATCAGCTTGGGGAAGAGTCGGGAGTCGAGATGAGCGCCCACCGGGGCATGGAGGATCAAGCCGTCGACGAGATCGGGTCGCCGACTGACGAGGTCGAGTGCGATCGAGCCGCCGATGCCGTGACCGAGCAGCACGACCGGACGATCAGCCGGAAGCAGTTGGGCAAGGTGGTCGGCGTACGCAGGTACCGAATCGGCGGCGGGGTCGAGCGGCACACCGTTGAAGCCGGGAAGGTCGACCGCTGTGAGCGTGACCTGTTCGCTCAACCGGTCACCGAGCATGGCGAAGCGGGTACTTCCGCCGCCGTTGCCGTGAACGGCGACGACATGGATGTTCTGCATGGGATCAGACTCTCATTGCGGTCGGAATCGTGCCCACGTCGGGGTGGTCGCCGGCGTGCCCTCCGTCGTGGCGCCACACGATCGATCCGTCTCGGATGCCGACGATCGTGGGCAGGGTCCAGCCGTCGCCGACCTTGCGGCCGATCCGGTTGCCCTTCAGGAACGAGACGACGCCGCGCCGCCAGGCCCGAAGGCCGAACATCTCGCGCCAGCCACCCCGTCGGATCTCGAAGGCGCGGTAGAGCTGGGCGTCGGGATCCTCGATGGCGACGACGTCGGGGTCGTCGATCGGGAACCAGGTGCGGTCGTCGGCGAGCAGGCCCTGGTGCACGTACACGATCCGCGGGTAGTCCGGGTCGGTGTCGGTGATGGCGGCGAACTCGCCAACCAGCTCACGGGGAAACAGTCAACCGTGATGCCGGAGGAAGACGAGGAGTGCCGGCTCTCTCCCGAGAACGGATCCGAGCGTTGCGTTCTCGGAGATGTTGAGGCCGTCGACGCGCTGACTCAACACCGCAGGGGGGAGGGGAACCGGTGGAGTCAGCCGCGTCGAGGCCATTGTGCTGATGAAACGGTGCGGG
>JBCCYT010000224.1:0-6020 GCA_039188975.1 Actinomycetota bacterium | reverse complement strand
GACCATGTCGGGCTCGGCCAGACCGGCGGCGCGCACCGTCTCGAGGATCTGATCGGCGAGGCTGGTGTCCCCTGCAACCGGGGCAAGGTCGTCTCCGTTGGGGGCCGCGGCGAGAGGTCGCAGGTCGAGCACGACCTCAGTCTGGTCTACGGTCAACGCCCGTGGAACTTCGACTCGATGGACAAACTGCGCTCATCACGGGCGGATCCGCCGGGATCGGCCTTGGCATCGCACGCGAGTTCGTGCAGGCCGGCGCCGACGTGATGATCGTCTCGCGTAAACCCGACAAGTGCCGGGTGGCGGCCGACGAGCTCTCCGCTCTCGGCGACGGCGCGGTGGCGTGGCAGGCGGCCCACACCGGTGACCCGGACGGCGGTGCCGATGTCATCGCCGCGACGCTCGAGCGGTTCGGCTCCCTCGACATCTTGGTCAACAATGCGGCCACGAATCCCTACGCCGGTCCACTGATCGACACGCCGGTCGCGGCGTTCGACAAGACCTCGGAGGTGAACCTTCGCGGCCCCCTGCTCTGGACACAGTCGGCGTGGCGAGCCTGGATGCACGAGCACGGCGGCTGCGTCATCAACCTGGCGTCGGTTGGGGCCTACGGCACCTCGTCCGACCTTGGCCTCTATGCGCTGTTGAAACGGGGACTCGTCGCGATGACCGAGCAGCTCGGCGCCGAACTCGGACCCCACGTTCGGGTCAACGCACTCGCACCGGCGGTGGTGAAGACCGACTTCGCTCGTCTGTTGTGGGAGGGCGAGCGCGGCGAGACGTTCGCCCGCCGTTACCCCCTGCAACGTCTCGGCGAAACCGACGACATCGGTCGGGCCGCCCTCTGGCTCGCTGCTGACGCGGCGTGGATGACAGGCCAGACCATCGTCATGGACGGTGGTCAACTCGTGTCGTTCCGGGGCTGATCCGCCGGAAACCAGTACTGCGCCGGCCGGAGCCCGGTACCGTTTGGAGATGCTCGACATCAAGCTGCTCCGCACCGACCCGGACGCCGTCAAGGCCGCGATCGCGCGTCGAGGTGAGGACACCTCCGGGATCGATCGGGCCCTTGCGCTCGACAGCCGGGTGCGATCGGTGGGGACCGAGCGGGACGACATTCGGGGCCGGGTCAATGCGCTCTCGAAGCAGATCGGGGGCCTGCACCGCGACGGTAAGGGCGACGAGGCCGCCGCGCTGCAGGAAGAGAGCAAGGCGCTCGGGGAGCGCGAGAAGGTCCTCGCCACCGAGGCCGACGATCTGCAGGCCCAGCTGCGCGACACGCTCTTGCACATCTCGAACATGCCAGCCGCGGAAGCCCCTGATGGCACCACCGAGGACGACAACGTCACCGTGCGCACCGAGAACTACGACCCGGCCTCCTACGCCGATCACCAGAAGGTGCCGCATTGGGAGGCGGCTGAGCAGTTGGGCATTCTCGACGTCGACCGTGCCGTTCGGATGTCGGGCTCGATGTTCGCCATGTACCGCGGCGCCGGCGCCCATCTCTTGAGCGCCTTGATCAACTACGGCCTGGACCGCAACCGTGATGCGTTCGAGCAAATCCGGCCGCCCACCGTCGTCAAGACCGACACCATGATCGGCACCGGCCATCTCCCGAAGTTCAGCGATGACGCCTACCACCTCGAACGGGACGACCTCTGGGCGATCCCCACCGCCGAAGTACCGCTCACCTCCATGGTCGCGGGCGAGGTCCTCGACGAAGCCGACCTTCCCCTCCGGCTCATGGCCCACACGAGCTGTTACCGCCGGGAGGCTGGCTCCGCTGGTCGAGACACCCGTGGCCTGCTTCGTGTTCACGAGTTCGACAAGGTCGAGCTCTACGCCTTCTGCACGCCCGACCAGGCTCAGGCGATGCACATGGAGATCCTTGAGCGGGCCGAGAACGCGATCCGTGACCTCGGGCTCGCCCACCGTGTGCTCGATCTGGCGTGTGGCGACATCAGCGGCGCCGGTGCGCGCACGTACGACATCGAGATCTTCGCGCCGGGCGCCGACCGCTGGCTCGAGGTGAGCTCGGTCAGCTGGTGTACGGACTATCAGGCCCGACGAGCGAACATCCGCTATCGCCCGGCAGGCGAAAAGGGCACCCAGTTCGTGCATTCGCTCAACGGCTCGGGGCTGGCCGTGCCTCGGGTCTGGGCCGGGATCATCGAGACCTACCGACAGGCCGACGGATCGGTTCGCATCCCGGAGGTACTCCATCCCTATATGGGCGGCGTGACCGAGATTCCGGGTCCCGCCTGATGCCGGGTGCCGTCACCTGGCTGATCGATGCGCCGGACACGGTCACCGACCTCCCGGTCTTCGGGTCGGAGTCGCCGATGCGCAAGGTGACGGAAGGGGTCGCATTCGACGACGCCTGGGATCGCGCCCGTCGCGACAAGGTTCGTGACCTCTTCGACGACATGGCCGCCGATTGGGGCAGCCGACATTCCGACGAGCGGGAGGCATCGATCATCGATGCCCTCGACCGAGGCGCCGTGCGCGGCGGCAAGGTCATCGAGCTGGGTGCTGGATCAGGTCTGGGTACGACGCGTCTGGTCGAGCGCTTCGACGACGTCGTGGCCCTCGACCTGTCGATGGAGATGCTTCGCCATCAGCCCGATCTTGCGCCCAAGGTCCGCGCTGACGCCTCCACCCTGCCGTTCCCCGATGACGCTGCGGACGCCCTCGTGCTCGTCAATATGCTCCTCTTCCCCGGCGAAGTCGACCGCGTGTTGCGGCCGGCTGGCACGCTGCTGTGGATCAACACCCTCGGCCACGAAACACCGATTCATCTTTCTCCCGAGGCGGTCGTCGACTCGCTGCCCGGCATCTGGCAGGCCCGAGCAGGACGCGCCGGCACGGGCATCTGGGCGTCGGTCCGTCGCGCCTGACGCTCGCGGTGCGCGTCATCGATCAGGCCAGCATCAAGGCGGCGGTGAGCGTGGATGCCGCCCGCCAGGTGGTCGCCGACGCGTTCTGTGCACTCTCTGAGGGCACGGTCACTGCGCCGGACGAGTTCGCCATGCGTCTGCCCAACGGTGGTGAGTTCCACGCCAAAGGCGCAGCTCTTGGTGGCGCCACGTTTGCGGTGAAGGCGGCGGCCGGCGGGTTTCCCAACGCGCCGAACCACGGATTCACCGCCGTCTTCGACAGCAGCACGGGTGAGCCCCTCGCGCTTCTGGCTGATGGTGGCTGGCTCACCGAGGTGCGAACTGCAGCCGCCGCTGCAGTGAGCGCCCAAGCCCTGGCGCGCCCTGGCCCGCTTCGACTGGCGCTCCTCGGGACCGGCACGCAGGCCGCCTTTCAGCTCCCGGCGCTTCGGGCTGCCGTCGACGTTCAATCCGTCGTGGTGTGGAGCCCGAGGGAGGGTTCCCGGGCTGCGTTTGCGTCGGCGCACGACGCTGAGGTTGCATCGACGCCGGATGAAGCCGTCGTCGATGCCGATCTGGTCGTGACGTGCACGCCCGCCCGCTCACCGTTTCTTCGACCGGAATCGCTCGTACCCGGTGTGCATGTCATCGCCGTCGGGGCCGACACGGTCGGCAAACGCGAGCTGTGCGACGGGGTCATGGAACTGGCCGACGTGGTCGTCGCCGATGATGTCGACCTCGCTTCTCGCGTGGGTGAGCTCGCAGCCACGCCTGCGCTCCAGACCGCGGCCGTCGCGTTGGGTGATGTCTTGACCGGGCGCGCGGCGGGCCGGATGCACGACCGACAGCGCATCGTCTCGGATCACTGTGGTCTCGGCGTCCAGGACGCCGCCATCGCTGAGCTCGTTCTCGCCGCCGTGGACTGATCGGCTGGTCAGGCGAGCTGCAGCCCGACCCAGGCTGCCGCGACGCCGCCAACCATAGTTGCCGCGCCGTACCGCCAGGCCCATCGCGTCTCGATCTCGGCCAGCTCCACGAGCTCGGCCACGAAGGTCGAGAACGTCGTCAGCGCCCCGAGCCCGGCCACGCCGCCGATCAGCTGCGAGTCTGCGGTCGCCGTGCTCAACAGCCCAAGTCCCAGCGACCCCGCCAGGTTGACGGCGAGTGTGCCAACCGCCCGCACCGGCACACTCATCGAGACCGCCCAGCGGATGACGGTGCCAGCGATCGCCGTCGCGACGAACAGCACCGCGATCATGGGAGCACCCGCCGCCCGCCGAGAAACGCGGCTCCACCGAGGAGGACGCTCAGCGCTCCGAGCCACAGCCCGCTCACGACATCCCCTCGATCGAGCTGTCCGGCGATCTCGACCGCGAGGCCGGAGAACGTCGTGAACCCGCCGCACGCGCCCACGCCGAGCGCCAGCCGCATGGGATGCTCTCGATCTCCCCAACGAGCGACGACACCACCAAGGATGAACGAGCCCACGGTGTTGACCACGATGAGCGTGACACTGGTCGACCAGTCGAGTCGCCCAATCGCCCACCGGGCGGAGGCGCCAACCACGCCACCGCCGAGCACGCCGACCACGACTCGATCCATCGCTTCACCGTAGAGTGCCGACATGGACTGGCAGTCGATGCGTCACCAGTACGAACAAGACGGCCTCGACGTGGCCGACGTTGCGTCCGACCCCTACGTCCAGTTCCAGGAGTGGTTCGACGCATGGGCGGCCACCGGCCCGCGGGACCCCGGCGTCGTCGTCGTCAGTACGGTCGACGCCGACGGCTGGCCATCCAGCCGGGCTGTGCTGCTTCGTGGTGTTGATCAGCGAGGCTTCGTCTTCTTCACGAATCGGACGTCCGCCAAGGGCCGAGCCCTCGACGCCACTGGGCGAGCGAGCTTGAGCTTCGTCTGGCACGATCTCGAACGTCAGGTGCACGTGATCGGCTCGGCCGAGCATCTCCCCGACGACGAATCCGACGCCTATTTCGCCAGCCGTCCCCGTGGGAGCCAGATCGGTGCCTGGGCGAGTGAGCAGTCCGCCGCCATCGCGTCTCGTGATGTGCTCGACAATGCGGTCGCTGCAGCGGAAGCGCGCTTCCCCGACACGGTGCCTCGGCCACCCCACTGGGGTGGGTACCTCGTGCGTCCACGGTCGATCGAGTTCTGGCAGGGTCGCCCGAGTCGTCTCCACGACCGCGTGAGGTATCGCCTCGACGGCGACGCATGGGCCGTCGAGCGTCTGTCGCCGTGAGAACACCCGCCTCATAGACCGCCGCTCGCTACCGAAACTGGTGGGACCTCCCGTGAGTTTCGCTATGTCCCACTTCTTGTCTGCTCGTCGTTCCCAGCCTGATCGAGGCTTCACCCTGCTCGAGGTGATGGTCGTGGTGCTCGTGATCGGCATCTTGCTCGCCGTCGGCATTCCCACCTACCTGGGCGCCCGCGAACGGGCCCACGACCGAGCCGCCCAGCAGACGGCGCGGACCTCCATCAACACCGCCATCTCGTTCTTCGCGGATGACGGCAACTTCCTCGACGCCAACTACATCAACCTGGGTGAAGAGGAACCGGGCTTCACCTGGGTCCAGCGCGGCCTCAACAGCACCCACGACCGCATGATCAGCGTCTGGTGGCCAACCGATAACGGCGATCGCTATGGCTCGGCGGTCATGTCCGAGACCGGCACGTGTTGGTTCATTCTCGCCAACGCCAACGCGCCGACGCTGTACGGATCGTCTGACACCGCGGCGTGCCGGGGCAACAATGTCGTGGCCAACGCGACCGACCCGAGCTGGTAAGCCCCTAGCGAGGCCAGCTGTCGACCGCGGCGACGAGCGTGTCGATCAGTGCGGCGACCTGCGGCGCCCGTGGTGTGCCCTCGTGATCGCTCCAATTGGTCGCGGCCTTGTTCCACCGGATCGGCGGGGGCAGTTCCATCTGCACGCCCGTGTTGACCGGGAGGTTCACCGGGTTGCGGGCGTGCTGCCCCTTCAATCCCTCAGGCATGTCGTCGAGGTCGACGATCACGCCGTACCGGTCGTCGAGATCGCTGCGCAGGTGCGCACCGACGTGTTCGGCCAGGGCTCGGTTGCGGCCACCGAGCAAGATGTCCCAGAAGCGGTCGTCGCGGCCGTAGCCGTG
>JBCCYT010000223.1:0-6096 GCA_039188975.1 Actinomycetota bacterium | reverse complement strand
CTGCTGCGACCCAGGCCTGCCGGGTGGCACCGTTGTGAACGAGTACGACGTTGCCGAATACGCCGCAGCCAGCATCAACTTCACCCTCCCCGCCTTCGAAACGTCACCGGCCACCGAGCAAGTCGTCGGCGTACGCACCTGGCTCGCGGTCACCAGCCAACTCGACTTCGCTCCCGCCAACGCCGCCGCCGGCCCCATCTGGGCCACCATCACCCCCCAATTCCGAGACGCAGAGTGGGACCTCGGCAACGGCGACACCGTCACCTGCACCAACGACGCCACCACCCTCTGGGATCCCGCCGGACCCGAAACTCAAACCACCGAATGCGGCTACGTCTACACCACCAACGAAGACGGCGAACCCTTCCAAGGCTCCGTCACCGTCACCTGGGACCTCTTCTGGACCTACGCCGACCCCAACAACCCCGGCGGCTCGATCGGCCCCGCCTTCTTCGGCGACATCTCCCAAACCACCCCCGTCGAATTCACCGTCCGCGAACTCCAAGCCGTCATCGACTGACGCCGACCACGCCGCCCCAACCGGCGAGGCCTCAACCGGCAGTACCCGGTTGAGCGAGCGGGCTACGCAGCCGCGAGGAGCCGTGCGATCTCGTCGTCGGTCGCGGTGGCGAAGAACTCGCCGATCACATCGGTGACCTCCTTCATCGAGCGGGCTGCAAACAGCACCGGCTGATAGTCATCGATGTCGTACTCGAGCGTGCCCATCGCCGCGATGTCGATCGGCCGAACGACGGCGTGATCGCGGAAACGATCGAGCTCGCCGACCGACGACAGCAGACCAGCGCCGTACGCCAACGGGCCGTTCCCGTCACCGGCATCCAGCACGCCAAACTCGGCAGAGAACCAGAATACGTCAGCAAGGAACTGTCGGCTGCGTTCGGTTTCGACTCGGATCATCGCTGCGCCCGCCGCCCGGTGCAGCGCAGCCAGATGCGGGTCGGCGAGGCACGTCGCATGGCCGAGCACCTCATGGAGAATGTCAGGCTCAGGGGTGTACAGCGGCGAGTCGTGATGGCGCACGTACTGGGTCGACAAGAACACCCCGTTGGCCAGCGCCCCGAAGAACTCGTCGACCGGCACGAGCCCGGGCACGGCCCGGAATCGATACCCGGTGCGAGGGGCGAGGCGGGCCGAAACATCCTGCAGTTGCGGCACCCGATCGGCCGGCAATTCGAGGCGGGCGTCGGCGGCCAAGATCTCCGGAGCAGCAACGCCCCGCCACCGATCGAGCAACGCCTCCCGAGCGAACCGCCATGTCGCGTTCTCGGAGTCGAGGTACTGGATCGTCGCCGGATCCGCTGCCGAACCGGCCGCCTGAGCGGCGATGAGATCCCTGCGCTGCCCGTACGCCTGATCAACCGGCACGGCCACGTTCATACAAACAGGATGCCATCGATCGATTGAAGAGATGGATCAGCGATCTTAATCAAGACGAACGTATGATCTTGACGTGCCAAAGGATCAAAACGTCTCCGCCGCGGTTGCTCTCGACGACATCGACGAGAAGATCGTCGCGCTGTTACGGGTCGACGGCCGCCTGTCGGTGCCGCAACTGGCCGAACGGGTCGGCGTCAGCCGAGCAACCGCATACGCCCGCTTCGACCGGCTCGTCGACTCCGGCGTGATCCAGGGATTCGAAGCTCGGGTCGCCCCGGCCGCCGTCGGCCTACCGGTCGGGGCGCTGATCACGCTCAGCGCCGAACAGGTCGAATGGGCCGACATGCACGATCGCCTCACCAGCATCGACAGCGTGCAGTGGGTCGGCCTCACCGCCGGCTCGTCGGACTTCGTCGTGCTCGTGCGAGCCCGCAGCCTCGACGATCTCCGCGACGTCGTGCTGCGCGAACTCCTGCTCGTCCCCGGCATCCGCAACACCGAAACCGCCGTGCTCCTCGACGAGTCCCGCCGCCCCGGCGCCGCCCTCTGACCCCCTCCGAACCCGGCGTCACACCCCCGCCGTAGGTTGGGTCCATCACTTCCCCTCGCTCACTCGCCAGCACACGAACGAACGGGAACCGCCATGCCCACCAGCGAAAAGACACGCCTTCGAATCCGCCAATACCTCACCGACCTGATGGACGAAGAGGCAGCGGATGCCATGATGGAGTCCATGCCCGACGTCGAGTGGAGCGAGATCGCAACAAAGGCCGACATCACCCGCCTCGATGGACGCGTCGACACGCTTGGTGGCCGCATCACCGAGATCGACGAGCGCCTGACCACCCGGATGGATGATCTGTCGGGCCAGATGCAGACCATGACCCTCCGTATGGACGACATGAATGGCCGCATGGACGACATGAACGGCCGCATGGACGACATGAACGGACGGATGGACGACATGAACGGTCGGATGGATTCCATGAGCGGCCGGATCGATCAGATGGGCGGACGCATCGACGCGATGGGTGGACGCATCGATGACATGGGTGGTCGCATCGACAATCTCAGCCGAACGATCACGTTCGCCGCGCTGACCATGGCGGTGACGCTCGCCGTGTTCATCGCCGGGAGCATCGTCCCGCTGTTCACCTGAACTCGAACTGCGGTCCCGGCTAGTCGAGGAACCGTCCGCTCAATCGCCGAGTCAGCCCTCGTCGACGGGGAAGATGCAGCCCAGGTTCATGATCCCGTTCGGGTCGAGATCACGCTTCAGGCCCTCCATCAAGCGGTAGGCCGTCCCGTGCTCGGCTTCGGTCCACGGAGCCCGGTACTTCCCGATGCCGTGGTGATGACACATCGATCCGCCGGCCTTCAGCGCTTCCTCCACGAAGATCGCGTTGAGCGGGATGTGGTACTTCTCCCGCTCCTCTTCGTACGTGCAGTCGACGACGTTGTAGTCGTAGACGAAATACATGTTCGTGCCGGTCTGATAGCTGTGCGACGAATGGCCGCCCAGCATCGTGATGTCCGCGACGTGCGGGAACTCCTCACGCACACGACGGATGCCGTTCTCGTAGATCTCGTTGATCACCGACCAGTTCCCCGACACCTCGGTCGTGTACCCCATCCGCAGGTTCTCCCGAATGAAGTCGCGCTCCTCGACCAGCTTCTCCGGCCCCCAGTTGAGATGCTCGAACCACGCCCGAATGATCTCGGTGTCGACCGGGGTCACTTCAGTACGAGCGTTGACGATCTCGGCGATGCCGTCAGCCGTCGCCCGCGAGACGCCGGCCGGGCCCTCGGTCGTGAAGATCAACACGCACTGATCCGGTGCAAACTCGTTGAACCCGTGCTGGGCGCCATCTTCCGCGTCGTAGAGACGAGCGACCGATGGCTTGTAGCCGGCCGCCATCACGTCACGCAGGATCTCGAACCCGGGCTTCATGTCGTCGAGCCGCCACCCCAGGAAGTGATTGTTGTCGGGGTAGAAGGGGAAGAGCTTCACCGTGACTTCGGTGACGTAACACAGCGCCCCTTCGTTCCCGATGATGATGTGGCGAATGTCGGGCCCGGCGGCCCGGCGAGGCACGTCTTTGATACGCACGACCTCACCCGAGGGAAGCACTGCCTCGAGCCCCATCACCATGTCTTCGATCCCGCCGTAGAGGGTCGAGAACTGGCCGATGCTGCGGGTCGCGACCAGGCCGCCGTACATGGCGATCGGCTTCGACTGCGGGGAGTGTCCGGTGGTGAGCCCGAGCGGACGGAGCTGGTCTTCGAGATCCTGGAGCTTCACGCCGCACTGCACGGTCGCCTGCATGTTGAACTCGTCGATCGACAGGACCTGATCCATGCCCTTGCCGTCGAGCACGATCGAGTTCTCGGCGATCGTTTCGAGCCCGCCCTCGGTCGCGGTGCCCCCGGTCTTGGGGACGATGTTGATGCCGTGTTCGTTGCAGAAGGCAAGCGCGGCCGAAATGTCGGCGGTGCTGGTTGCGCGCACGACCGCGGCGGGGATCGGCAGGTTGTAGATGCCGAAGATGTCTTCGAGTTTGCGGTAGCGGTCGAGGCTGTTCTCTTTGAGCGTCTGCTCGTCGGTGTCGACCTTGTCGGCGCCGAGCAGCTCGGTGAGCTGGTCGACGATCGCTTCACGGGTGAGGGTGGAAGGCACAGTTGCACTCCTGGTTGCAGATCAGAGAAGTCGAAATGTCACCTTTTGGTGTCTGACACCAAAAGGTGACATTTCGGTTAGCGGACGAGGTAGCCACCGTCGACGGCGAGGACATGGCCATTCACATAGTTGGAGGCGTGGGAGGCGAGAAAGATGCACGCCCCCATGAGGTCTTGGACCTGGCCCCACTCACCGGCAGGGATGTGGTCGAGGACGGCCTTGTTGTACTCAGGGTCTTTGCGGGTTTCGGTCGTGAGTTCCGTGGCGAAATAGCCGGGTGCGATGCCGTTGACTTGGGCCCCAAACGGTCCCAGCTCGTCGGCGTACGCCTTGGTGAGCCCGGCAATGCCGTGCTTGGTGGCGGCGTAGGCCGGCGACCGCTGTCCACCGAGGAACGAGAACATCGAGCAGACGTTGATGATCTTGCCGCTCCCCTGCTCCATGAACGTCGCCGCGACTGCGTGACTCATCTCGAACGCAGCGGTGAGGTTCACCGCCACCATCGGGTCCCACTTCGACCGGTCGAACTCGCGGACGTCGTCGACGTTGATGCCGATGCCGGCGTTGTTCACGACGATGTCGACCCCACCGAGCGTGTCGACACAGCCTTGCACCACCTCGGCTGGCGTTCCCTCGACCGTCAGGTCGGCGTGCACAATCTCGCAGCGCCGCCCTTCCGCCTGGATCAGCTCGTTGGTCGTGCCGTCGTCGTCGGCCACGGTCGGGATGTACAGATCGGCGCCGGCCTTCGCCATCGCGACGGCATACGCCTGCCCGAGCCCGCGATTCCCACCGGTGACGATCGCCCGCTTGCCCGCGAGCGAAAAGAAGTCGAGCGAGAAGTCATGGATGTGGCGAGTCCCAGGTTCGGTCACGGTCGCTGCTCCATCGATCAGTCGGGGTGACGCGGCGCGAAGCCTACGCGGGTGCGCCCGAGCGCGGCGCGCTCACCGACAGATTCCCGAAGAACGGGCACCGGCGCTGGCGCTACCATTTGTCGTGCCTGAATCGCATCCGGGGCTGCCCCCACTGCCACCCACGGAAGGCTCGGCGCCGCGCTCGGTGGAGTTGTTCGATTCGTTCACCAAAGCGATCGGGATCGTCACGCTGTTGACGACGGTTCAACAAACAGCCCTGACCGCCGACGCCCTTGTGTGGATTGACGCATATCGCCGGGCTGTTTCCCGACTCGGCGAAGCGCTGTTCGGCTGGCTCGACATCGCGTGGCTCGGCGTCAGCGAAGCCGAGTTCCACGCACTGACGCTGGCGACGTTCTATGTCGGTTCGAGCCTGCGGAGCCGTTTCGTACTCGACCCGACCGGTGCGAGTGCGCTGGGGAACGCCACGTACCGCGGCGCGCAGTGGCGTCGACCGAGCCGACGAGAGACCCTGCGATGGCTTCTCACGATTCTCCTACCGCTCGTCCTCGCCGCCATCCTGCTTCCCGATCCCGCCGGGTGGGCCTTCGTGTCGGCGATCATCGCGGTGCTGTTCTTTCGCCGCTGGTACGGCCACTCCCCCGACGAACGGCGCCCCGTTCGGTTCGTTCCTTCGACCTATGGCCCTCTGTGGGCCTTCCCGAAGGTCGAGTTCCGGCGAAGTGTCGCTGTCACCCTCGTTTTCGTGGCCGCAGTGCTGATTATCGAAGCGTTGGCCGGGACTGGGACGAGCTCGCCGTAGGGACCGACACCACCGAGATCACGGCCGAGATGGTGGCGATCACCTGCAGTACGGCCGAGCTCCTCGTCTGTCTGGCGTCCGAGACCGCGACTCAGCAAGTCCCCGGCGGCAGGCCGCGGAGACAGAGGCCGAGTTCCATGAGGCCACCGACGCAGGGATCGTCAAGGCGGTAGTAGATCCGGTTGCCGTCGCGGCGGGTAGCGACGATCCCCTGGTCGGCCAACCGTTGCAGCTGGTTGGAGACGGTGTTGACCCCGGCATCGACCTGGGTAGCGATGGCGGTCACCGACACCTCACCGTCACGGGCGATGGTGTGGAGGATGCGCAGCCGGGTGTCGTTG
>JBCCYT010000222.1:0-6215 GCA_039188975.1 Actinomycetota bacterium | reverse complement strand
TTGCGAGACCGGGTGTGACGAGCTCGGTGATCGCTGCCGCGAGCGATGTCTCGAGGCCGGTCATGCCTGGTGCAGCGTCGATGAGCGTCCCTGTTTTGCGCTGATCGGGGTGGGGAGCGTGGTCGGTGGCGATGGCATCGACGCTTCCGTCGGCCACCGCCCGACGGAGCGCATCGCGGTCGGCCTCTCGACGAAGCGGCGGGTTCATCTTGAACAACGGATCGCCGTGTTCGAGATCGGCTTCGGTGAAGGCGAGATGTTGGGGCGTCACCTCAACGGTGACTGCCACGCCTCGGGTGCGGGCCTGAGCAACGAGTTCGAGTGTCTCAGCACACGACGCATGGAGCACGTGATAGCGGGCACCGGTCAATTCGGCGAGCGCAAGATCACGACCGACGACGATCGTTTCGGCCTGCCGCGGGCGGCCGCGGATGCCGAGGAGGGCCGACACCCGCCCTTCGTTGATGTGTCCGCCGGCGATCAGCGACTCGTCTTCGGCATGTTGCCCGACATACGCCCCGGGCAGGGCCGCAACCCGTTCCATCACGGCTCGCACCACGGCGGAGTCCATCACGGCCGTTCCGTCGTCGGTGAAGAGGCGAACACCGGCGTTGTACAGCGCTTCGATGTCGGTGGGACGGTCGCCTTCACGGTTCACGCTCATCGCCGCTGACGACATGACATCGCAAAAGCCATGGGTGCGGGCGCGTTCGTTGACGTCCTGAACGAGTTCGGGGGTGTCGATGCACGGCGCCGTGTTCGGCATCGACACCACGGCGGTCATGCCACCCTGGGCGGCGGCTGCGGTGCCACTCTCGATTGAATCGACATGGTCCGGGCCAGGATCGCGAAGGTGGGCCTGCAGATCGACGAGCCCTGGCGTGATGACACATCCGCGGGCGTCGACGACCTGGTCCGCCTGAGCTGGTTCGATCGACTCGGCAATCTCAACGATCGATTCACCTGCGATTCGAACATCCGCCCGTCGGGATCCGGACTGGTCGAGTAGCTCGCCGCCGCTGAAGAGAACTGACGACTCCATGTTCGCAACGTATCGAGAACCATTCTCAATACGGCGTATCTGCCGGTAGCGTTTCTGGCATGTTTGCCACACGCACCGATGTCGAAGCAGTCGAAGAAGGCACTGCCCTTGCCCCGAAGTTCGACGAGAACGGTCTCATCCCCGTCGTGACCTCCGACGCCGACACCGGTGAGGTGCTGATGGTCGCGACCATGAATCGCGAGGCGCTCGCGAAAACCATCGAACTGGGTGAGGCGGTC
The DNA here is from genome assembly GCA_039188975.1 of Actinomycetota bacterium. GTDB lineage: Bacteria > Actinomycetota > Acidimicrobiia > Acidimicrobiales > Aldehydirespiratoraceae > UBA11606. The sequence continues at coordinate 4,934 of JBCCYT010000222.1, read as the reverse complement.
TACTGGAGCCGCAGCCGACAAGGACTCTGGCACAAGGGCGCAACGAGTGGCCTCGTGCAGCGAGTCAAAGAGCTTCTGGTTGATGACGACCAAGATGCAGTGTGGCTACGCGTCGACGTGCAGGGTGGCGCAAGTTGCCACGTCGGCTACCGGTCGTGCTTTTACCGAAAGGCCCCGATCGGAGCCGCAGTCGATGCTGATGGCGAACCGCTCGAACTGGAGTTCACGCTCACCGAGAAGGTCTTCGATCCGGCCGAGGTGTACGGCGACGCGCCGAACCCGACCCGCCTCTAGCCGACCGGGCTGCGGCGCGCCGGCTCGCTCGGCTCCATGCGGTGATTGATCGCCATGCGGTGCGCAGCGTTGGTCTCGGTGGTGCGTACGCTCCGGGTCGATGAGTACTTCGGGCCGTTTCGAGATCGTCGTCATTGGCGGTGGCGCCGTCGGTGCCTCGATCCAGTGGCATCTGGCCGTCGCCGGCCGCACCGATTCGGTGTTGATCGAGAAGCACGAACTCACGGCCGGCTCGACCTGGCACGCCGCCGGCAACGTGCCGACGTTTTCCAACAGCTGGCTCGGCCAGCGGGCCGGCAATTACGCGTGGCAGACCTACTCATCGCTGGCGGACGATCCCGACGACCCGATCACGTATCGCCACACCAAGGCGTTCTGGCCCGGTCACACGCCGGAGCGCATCGACCACTTCCACCATCTCGTGGCGATCGCCACCGGGCTCGGCTTCGATCTGGAGATCGTGTCGCCGGCCGAGATGGATGCGATGCACCCGTACTGGTCCGACGACGGCACCGTCATCGCCGGCTTGCTCGACCCGTACGAAGGCGACATCGACCCCAGCGGCCTGACTCAGTCGCTCGCCCGTCGCTCGCGGGCGATGGGTGCGCACGTGCGGCGCCACTCCCGGGTGGTCGGCATCGACCAGCTCGGCCCGGGCGACGACGCTCGTTGGCGGGTGCACGTACAGCCTTCCTCATCGGGTCCAGGGGGCGAGGCCTCCGCCATCGACTGTGACATCATCGTCAACGCTGCTGGTTTCTACGGTGCCGACATCTCGGCGATGGCTGGCATCGGGGCGCCGCTCGCCGTGCTCGAGCACCAATACCTCGTCACCGGAGCCGTGCCCGAGCTGGCCGAGAACACGGACATGTTTCCGCTCGTTCGCGATCCGGAAATCATGTTCTACCTCCGGCGCGAGAACGACCGGCTGCTGTTCGGCAACTACGGCCATGAGGGCCGCACGGTGTGGGAGGACGGCAAGCCCGACGTCTTCGACGCGTCGCTGTTCGCACCCGACGACGAGGGCATCGCCGAGATCGCCGAGCTGGCCATGGCCCACGTGCCGATGCTCGGCGAGGTCGGCATCGCCGAGTTCGTCAACGGCCCGATCACCTACACGCCCGACATGAACCCGCTGATCGGTCCGGCGCCCGGCGTTGACGGCTTCTACCAAGCGGTCGGCGTCCAGGTCGGCATCACCCACGCAGCCGCTGCCGGCAAGGTCCTGACCGAGATGATCACCGGTGGCGACACCGAGTGGGACGTGTGGCCGTGGGATCCCCGACGCTTCGGCGACTGGTCGCTCGCCGGCTCTGGGCGTGATTCGTATGCGAACACACGCGTGCGGGAGATGTACGAGCACCAGTACGGCGCGCCCTTCCCGCATCGCATGTGGACCTCAGCCCGCCCGGTGCAGCAGACCGCGCTGTACGACACGCTCGCGGCCAAGGGTGCTCGCTTCGGGCAGATCGCCGGTTGGGAGCGGGCCTTCTGGTTCGGGTCGGACGAGTACTCCCACGACACGCTCAGCTACCGAGACGAGCACTGGCACGACGCCGTCGCAGGGGAGTGTCGAGCCGTTCGCGACGCCGTCGGCGTGATGGATCACGGTGGCTTCACCCGCTACGAGATCTCCGGGCCCGGTGCCGCCGATTTCCTCGACCGCGTCGTCTGCACTCGCCTGCCCGGCATCGGCCGAGTTCGGCTCTCCTACCTCCTGCGCCCGAACGGCACGGTGTGGAGCGAGGCCACAATCGGTCGTTTCGCCGACGATCACTTCCTCTGGCTCGGCCCGACCGCGGCTCGCGAGCGCGACTTCGACTGGCTCCAGCAGCACCTGCCCAGTGACGGCTCGGTCAGACTGAAGCTCAGCACCGAACGCACATCGACCTTGATGGTGATGGGGCCGAACTCTCGCGAGCTGCTCTCCCGCGTGACCGACGCCGACCTGTCCAAAGCCGCGGCGCCGTGGATGTCGCTACGTGAGATCGAGATCGCCGGTGTGATGGTCACCGCCCTGCGGGTCAGCTTTGTCGGCGAGCTCGGCTGGGAGCTCCATGTCGACGACGCCGACCTGGTGCAGCTGTACGGCGCGTTGTGGTCGGTTGGTGAGGATCTCGGCCTGCGTGACTTCGGCTCCTACGCCCTCAACTCGATGCGGGTCGAGAAGGGATACCACGGGTGGGGGAGCGAGTTCGGGGTGGAGTACACCCCGTTCGATGTCGGCCTCGACCGGTTCCTCGAGCTCGACAAGCCCGACTTCATCGGCCGAGACGCCGTCCGGGCGATGACCGAGCAGCCGGCCGGCTGGAGCTACGGCATTTGGACGGTTGACATCTCGTCGATGCCAGGTCCCGCAGGCGACCCGCCACCGTCAGCGCCCATTCGTGTCGCCGGTGAGGCGGTCGGTTTCGTGACATCGGCATCGGAGGGCTTCCGCACGGGCGAGCGGGTCTGCCTCGGCTATGTCGAGGGCCGCCACGCCGACACCGTCGATGGCTTCACGATCGACGGCTACGGCGTCGACCTCCCCGCCACCCGCCATGAGCACGGGATCTACGACCCGGATCATGAGCGGCCTCGGGGCTGATCGGCCGCCTACGCCCTGTTCGTCGACCGCTCATGCGCGACGGGAGACCGAGCGTGCTCGCCGCGCCCACACCGCGGTTGCGGCCACGAACATCACCACGACGAGCTGGAGATGGTCCTGACCGCTCCCGAGTCCGAGCCACGGTTCCTGGCCCGCTCGGATGACGTGGGTGAGCGGAAGCCAGTCGGCGATCTGGCGCATGCCGTCGGTCATGGCCTCGGGTGGAGGGCCACCACCTGAAAGCAAGAACATGGGAAAGAAGAGTGCCAGCCCGAACCCTGAGGCTGCCCGGCCCGACGGGTAGAGCATGCCGAGCGCAACGCCGATGCTGACAAAGGTGATCGTGCCGGTGGCGATGCCGAGCACGGTGGCGTAGAGGTTCTCGACCGGAGGGAGACCGTCCCCGCCGACCACCACGGTGACCACCAACGAGACACACCCGATGGCCGCAAAGGCCAGGCCGGATACGACCTGGACCAGCGGAAAGACCCAGCGCGCGAATCCCGCAGCGTCGAACCGGCGTAGCACGCCGGCTTCGCGATACGAAGCAACACGATTCGGGATCATGATCAGGCCGATCGCGGCGAGCACAACGCCGAAGTACGCCGCTGCGTAGAAGTGGCTCGGATTGACGAACTCGAAGCCCGAGTCGTCCGTCTCGGTGCCGAACACCCCGCCGAGCACGAGCACCGTGAGCGCCGGGAAGCCGATCACGAACACGACGACGTGTGGTTCTCGCCAAAACAGCCGCATCTCCACGCAGAGGAGCCGAGCGACGGGTCCCCACGGTCCTGGGCGTGCCGGACGGGCTGGCGTCGATACTGTTGCGTTCATCGGGCGTCCTCCTCGCTGAGGAGGTGGAAGAGTGCCTGTTCAAGGTCGGGCTGCTGCACTCGCAGCGGCGTGGAGGCAGTGTTGTGTTCGACCAGGGCATGGCCGGTCTGGGCGATCACTGCGCTCGGACCTCGAACTTCGATGTCGGTGCCACATCGAGTCGCGACCGTTGCCGAGGGGATACACCGAGCCCAGTCCAGCTCGGTCGAACCACCGGAGAAGCGAACCCGGATCTCGCCGCCGTACCGGTCGACGAGCTCGGTAGGGGAGCCCTGCGCCTGCAGCCGGCCAGCCGCCATGACGGCGATTCGGTCGCACAGCCGCTCGGCTTCCTCGGTGAAGTGAGTCACCAGCACGATCGTGGTGCCGAGGCTGCGTGTCTGTTCGATCAGGTCCCAGACGGACCGGCGAGCATCGGGGTCGAGCCCCTGGGTGAGCTCATCGAGGAACACGACGTCAGGTCGGTTCAGGAACGCAAGCGCAAGCAGAAGACGCTGTCTCTGGCCACCCGAGAGTGCACCGAACGGACGGCGCTCGAGCTGTTCGAGGTCCCACTCGGCCATGCCCTCGTCGGCCCGAGCACTGGAGTCGGCGAACAGCCGCACCGCTTCGCCCACCCGCATCCGCTCTGGAAGGTGCGAATCCTGCAGCTGGCTCCCGACTCGCCCGGCCAGCGCAGCTCGGTCGGCCAGCGGGTCGTGTCCGAGTACCGACACCGACCCGGCGTCAGGTCGGCGGAGTCCCTGGGCGCACTCGACGGCGGTGGTCTTTCCGGCGCCGTTCGTGCCGAGGATGCCGAAGATCTCACCGCGCTGGATCTCCAGGCAGAGATCGTCAACGACGGTTGTGTCGCCGTAGTGCTTCGTCAGGCCGTCGAAGGTGACCGCGGGCCCGCTGTGGGTGGGGATGGGTGTCATGCCCCAATCGTGTGGTCGGCCGCGGCCGGTGTCTTCCCCTCAGGGGCGGAACCTACGTATCAGCCTGCGGGTCGACGAGCCCATGCTGGAAGGCGTACACGATGGCTCCGGCGCGGTCACGAACGGCCAGTTTCGTGAAGATGGAGCCCACGTGGGTCTTGACGGTCGCTGCGCCGACGATGAGTTCGGCGGCGATCTCGGCGTTGGTCAGACCTCGGGCCATCGCCTGCAGGACCTCGTTCTCACGGTCGGTGAGTGCGCCGGCCCGATCGGCCCGGCGCTTCGCCGGGAGGACCTTC
>JBCCYT010000221.1:0-6281 GCA_039188975.1 Actinomycetota bacterium | reverse complement strand
TGGTCCGGAAGTGCATGGGTCCAGCTCGGCAACGACCTCGATGGCACCGCAGGCGACACGCAGGCGGGCAGTTCGGTGGCCCTTTCTGAAGATGGCAGCCGAGTCGCCTACGGTTCGAGCGGCGACGGGGCCGGCTCCGTGAAGGTGTTGCAGTGGTCTGGCTCGGCCTGGGTGCAGGTCGGTGGCGACGTGGTGGGCGAAACGCTCGACGATCAGTTCGGCTTCTCCATCGATCTCTCGGCCGAAGGCACCGCCTTTGCTGCCGGAGCGATCAGCAATCAGGGTGACGAGATCGGGGCGAGTGCCGGCCATGTTCGAGTGCATGGATCGGTGAGCAACACCCCGGTGCCTGACGCGCCGACGAATGTGATCGCGACGGCCGGAAACGGGCAGGTCGACCTGTCGTGGAACGCGCCAGCCAACCCGGGCGGCTCGGCGATCATCGGCTACACCGCCACCGCCACGCCCGGAGGCGCCACCTGCACAACGACTGGCGCCTTGACGTGCACCGTCTCGGGTCTGACGAACGGCACGCCGTACTCATTCACGGTCGTTGCCACGAACAGCGACGGCTCGAGTGCACCATCGGAAGGATCGGCCTGGGTCACGCCGGCCGCTGCACCATCGGCACCAACCGGTGTGTTCGGTGTTCCCAACGACAGCGCCGCGTCGATCGGGTGGAGTGAGCCGGCCGACGACGGTGGGTCACCGGTCATCAGCTATGTCGTGACCGCATCGCCGGGCGGCTCGACCTGCTCGACCGATGGGACCCTGACGTGCATCGTTCCAAACCTCACGAATGGCACCCAGTACACGTTCACGGTGACGGCAACGAATGCGGTCGGAACAAGTGGCGCCTCTGACCCATCAGACCCCGTCACGCCAGCACCTGTCCCCGGGCAGCCACTCGGCATCAGCGCCGTGCCGGGCAGCGGCTTGGCGAATGTGTCGTGGAGCGCTCCCGCCACCGCTGGCACCGACAACATCATCGCGTACACCGCGACGGCGTCTCCGGGAGGGGCGCGCTGCGCGACCACCGGGGCGCTCACGTGCACAGTCGCCGGTCTCACCAACGGCACCGAGTACACCTTCACGGTCACCGCAACGAACGCGATCGGCACGGGCGACCCGTCCGATCCATCCGATGCAGTCATGCCGGTTGGCGCGCCGCTCGCTCCCCGTTCGGTTGCCGCGACCGCGCAGCCTGCGTCTGCGGTGGTGGCCTGGGCCGCACCTCTCTCAGATGGTGGCAGCGCGATCACGGGCTATACGGCGACGACGTCGCCCGGAAGTTCCACGTGCTCAACAGCAGGCACCCTCTCGTGCACGGTGACCGGCCTGTCCAACGGGACGGCGTACACCTTCACGATCACGGCAACCAACGCGCTCGGCACCAGCCCATCCTCGACCCCGTCGGATCCGGTCACGCCAACCGATGTCCCAGTCGCACCGACTGCCGTCGCCGCCACGGCCGGCAATGCGCAGGCGGCGGTCAGCTGGGCGGGCTCGGTCGACAACGGCGGGAGTCCGATCTCGGCGTACACCGTCACGTCGAGCCCCGCGGGCGGAGCCTGCGCCACCGCTGGCGACCTGACCTGCACGGTCACCGGCCTCACCAACGGGACCACCTATACGTTCACGGTCACCGCGACGAACGACAACGGTCTGAGCCCTGCATCGGATCCATCAAATGCGGTCACACCGTCGGAGAACCCCAACACACCCCAGAACGTGACCGTCACCCCCGACGGCGACGGCAACGCCGATGTGTCGTGGGATCCTCCGCCCAACCCAGACGGTGACATCGACGGCTACGTCGTCACGGTTTCGCCCGACGGCGAGGGGTGCACGACCGACGGCGAAACGACGTGCACCGTCACCGGTCTGATCAATGGTCAGACGTACACGTTCACCGTCGTCGTGGTGATCGACGGCGAAGAAGGGGTCGGTTCCGCCGTGACAGTCCCCGGTACCGGAATCGACGGTGGCACGGTCACCGGTCTGCCCGGCAGCGGCGGCTCAACCCAAGGCGACGCCGAATCCGAACCAGGCACCTGCCCGGCGCCACTGCTTCCGTTCGACGACGCCAACACCGTGATCTCGGTGAGCGACGTGGCATGCATCTACGGCCTCGGGATCACCGGCGGAACCACACCGACGACCTACTCGCCGAACCAGGCCGTCGACCGCAACCAGATGGCGTCATTCATCGCCCGGCTCTGGCGGGCGGCAGGACTCGAGTGTCCGGCCGCGACGGCGTCGTTCGTCGATCTGTCGTTCGCGATCTCAGCCGCGGACGTCTCGTGTATCTGGGCGATCGGGATCACCGGCGGAACCACACCGACGACGTACTCACCGGGTGAAGCCGTCGACCGCAACCAGATGGCCTCCTTTCTCGCCCGCCTCTGGCGGGAGACGGGACGGAGCTGTCCGTCGCCTGAGCTGCCCTTCACCGATGTCGACACCGTCATCTCGGTGAGCGACGTGGCATGCATCTACGGCCTCGGGATCACCGGCGGAACCACACCGACGACCTACTCGCCGAATCAGACCGTCGACCGCAACCAAATGGCATCGTTCCTCGCCCGCCTCTGGCGAGCCCTCGGCGACGACTGACGCTTCGGCGAAGCGTCAGCTGGGGATCGGCAAATGCTCGTCGACGACGGGTTGACCGATCAGTGCGCCGATCTCCGCCATCAGCGCATCGGTCAACGCATGTTTTGCGGCAGCCGTGCGGGGTTGGCTGCGGTACTCGCCCAAACCGATCGGTGATCCGATCTGAACGATCACTCGTGCGTGACGGCGCGGCAGACGACGGCCGACCGGCATGGCAGTGTCAGTGCCGATGATGCCAACCGGGATGATCGGCGCACCGGTCCGCATTGCGAGATGAGCCGCACCGAGGTGTCCTCGGTGGAGGCGCCCATCTCGCGACCGCGAGCCTTCGGGGAAGATCCCGATGAGTTCGCCGGCTTCGAGCCGTTGCTGTGCGATGTTCAAACTCCAGGTGACGCCGCGGCCTCGTCGGTCGACGGGGATCATCCCAACTCTCGGGAAGATCGTGCGAGTGACGGGATGGTCGAGATATTCGGCCTTTCCGAGAAAGGTCACGGACCGCCCGAGCGCAGTCATCAGCAACGGCGAGTCGATGAAGGACAGGTGATTCGCGGCGATGATCGCGGGACCGTCGGTCGGGACGTTCACCCGCCCGACGATCTCGAGGTCGAGCCACCGGTTGCGCAACGGTGCGGTCGCCATCTTCAACCCGGTTGCCCATGAGCCGATGGTCGCCGGATCGATCTGGGTCGGGTCTGACGGTGCGGTTACCGGCGAACGGTCTGCGGCCCCCACCGGGTCCATGGCGTCGATCGTGGGGGGATGCGGTGCGTCATGGGCGGTGGGGGCCATGTGGAAAACCCTAGGGACCGGGCGCGAACGGCTCGTGTGCCGCTTGTGAACCCCGCGTTACGCAGCGCGGTCATCTGGTCACACCGTCGTCAGGGACGGGGTTCACTCGGCGAGACGAACGACCGCTTCGTGCTCGACCGCGCACACCTCGATGTCGTCGACGGTCATCCGGAGATCGACCACGGCTCGCTCGCCGGCTCGAGTCTCGAACCGATCGACCTCCCACGCCTCGATCACGACCGTGTCGCCCGAACGAGGGCGAACAACAGCACTGTCGCCCGAACGAGGGCGAACAACAGCACTGTCGCCCGGACGAGGGGTGCCGAGGTGGCGCACCGTGCTGCGGGTGTGGATCCAGGAGCCGGTGACGAGCTGTTGGGCGAAGACTCGATTGGCGAGCGACGGCCAGACGGCGGGGTGCACGAGATTGGCCTCGGCGTACAGCGACAGATCTTCCCCGGCTCGCTCGGCGTAGGTGGTCCATCGCTCATCGAGCACGACGACAGTCGGGTCGAGGCGCGTTCCTTGGGGTGATGGCGGCGGTTCGGCGTGCGCCACGGGTGCGAGGCGAGCACAGTGACGGTCATCGACTCTCGCGGTGACGCCAGCCTCGGGTCCTCCTGAAACGGTCACCAGTTCATCGGCCAAGACAGGCCCGCGGAACCACACGTCGTACCCGCCGTTGGTCACCCACTCGTGACCCCACGCGGCCGCGACCGGTCTGGTGAGGTACGCAAGGACGGTCGTTCCGGCCACCACCGCTCCGGCATAACCAGCGGCCCGGCCGCCCGCATCGGTGTGTACCGGGTTGTCGGCATGCTCGGGCAGATTCACCGCGGCGATCGACCAGGTCGGAAACGAGTCCATTGCGCCATCGTGACCGATCGACACCACCGTCGGAAAGCGCTGTGTCAGCGATGGCCCAGCCATAGCCTCGAACGGTGAGCGACTTCTCGTTTGATCGACGTGCGTTCTGGTCCGGTTTCCGTGACGTGATCCCGCTTGCGGTCCCGGGGATGCCGTTCGGGTTTGTGCTCGGCGTGGTGATCGCTGACTCCGGGCTCGATCAGTTCGCGGCGTGGATGTCGTCGCCGATCATCGCCGCCGGTGCCGCCCAGCTCGCGGCCATCGAACTCCTGGCGGAGCAGGCCAGCGCTGCGGTGGTGCTGGTCACGGTGGCGTTCATCAACTCCCGTCACCTCATGTACTCGGCTGCCTTGCGGCCCAGGTTTGCTGGCTTTCCCGGCTGGTTTCGAGCGGTCGGTCCGTACGTCTTGCTCGATCAGTCGTTTGCGCTCGCCGTGGCCCAGCCCGACGACATCGACGACCGCACTCGCATGTGGCATTTCTTCGGGTCGGGGGCCTTCCTGTGGACGATGTGGATGATCGCGACGGCGTTGGGAGTGCTCGTAGGCGACGTCACCGAACCCGAATGGCAGCTCGGCTTTGCTGTGCCGATCTTGTTCGGCGGGCTGATGATCTTGTCGATCGCCAACCGGGCCGGGTTCGTTGCTGCCGCGGTCGGCGCCATCGTGTCGGTTGCCGGTGCGAGCCTTCCCCAGGGCTCGGGCGTGCTGCTCGCCATCGTGCTCGGCGTGACGGCCGGAGGGGTGGTCGACAGCCGAACCGCCGACGCCGCAGAGGAGGCCACTCCATGAGTTTGTGGCTCACGATCATTGCTGCCGGCGTCATCACCTATGCAACTCGTGCGTCGTTCATCGCCGCCGGCGACCGGGTGAGCCTGCCGCCCAAGGTGGAGCGGGCGCTGAAGTATGTCGGCCCCGCCGCCTTTGCGGCCATCGCCGCCCCGGCGACCTTCGGCGGGGATCAGTTCGCGGAGTTTCGCGACGACATCCCCCGGCTGATCGCCGTCGGTGTCGCAGGGGCGTTCATCTGGCGGACCCGCAACGTGCCTGCCAGCCTGGCGGTCGGCATGGGCACGTTGTGGCTGGTGCTCTGGATCAGCTGAAGTCGCCCGCTTTGAGGTGCACACCGTCGATCGATGATCGGGGGTGCATCTCTTCGAACGTCCGGGTGTAGCCGGTGTGGTCGAGCTTCCAGCCGTCGACAGTCTTCACGTACCGATCCTCGTAGAACGCGGCGCCCCGGATGTTGACACCGAAGTCGGTGATGAGGACTTGATCCTCGAGCTTCCACGTGCCGGTGGCCGTGTCGTCGTCGAACACATCGATTTCGGGATGATGGCAGGCATGGCTCGACAAGAACTCAGGCCGCCCCATGTTCTCGTGGAGGAACGCCACGATTCCGGCAAGGTCGTCGAAGCTGTAGTCGCCGTCGGAGTACGACGCCGTGCAATCGTTGGTCATCACCGTGTGGAGCTCATCGAAGCGGTGCTGGTCGACCAGGCGCAGGTACGCGTACTTGCATCGTTTGATCAACTCGAGCTCGACGAGCAGGTCTGGGGTGACAGGGAGCTTCTCGGCCATGCCACCATCGTGACCGGTCAGTCCTTCGGGGGCGAATCCCAGTCTTGGACGTCCGTGCCTTCGATCGTCGACAAGATGTCGAGCGCAGCGGCTGCACCGTCACCCGCGGAGATGATCGCCTGGCTGCGGGCGGGCCGGGCGCTGCGGCCGATCACATAGACGCCAGGGATCGAGGTGCGGCCGTCCCGGTCGACCGTCACCGCGTCGTCGGCGTCGGTGATGCCGAGCGACGACGCCAGCGGAGCGCCCTTACCCTCGCCGAGAATCAGGTACTCGGCCGTGTGCGTCCCGGCCTCGCTGGTGACCTCGAAGCCTCCGTCGGTTTGGGCGACTGCGGACACCTCGGTCTCGATCAGCGCCGCGCCCTGCGCCGCGGCCTGGGCCCGCGCCGCAGCTTGGAAATCGCTACCGGAGATGTCAGGAGCG
>JBCCYT010000220.1:0-6368 GCA_039188975.1 Actinomycetota bacterium | reverse complement strand
GGCATGGCCTCAGCAGCCTCGGTGTCGATGGCGGTGATGCGGGCATGCGCATGTGGCGATCGCACGTAGGCACCATGAAGCTGGCCGGGAAGGTCGAGATCGGCAGCGAACCGAGCCTTGCCAACCACCTTGTCATAGCCATCGTGTCGGATCGGCCGGGTGCCGACCCACCGGTACTTCTTGGGTGCCGTCTCAGTCGTGGCGACCTGGGGTGGATTCTCGGTTGCAGTCATCTCACACACCTCCATGGACGGGAGTCCGGAGTTGAACGGCCGCTTCTTGCACGGAGCGGATGATCTTGTCGTAGCCGGTGCACCGGCAGAGGTTGCCGGCGAGGGCGTAGCGGATTTCGGTTTCGGTCGGCTCCGGGTTCTCGTCGAGCAGCGCCTTGGCCGCCACCAGGAAGCCCGGGGTGCACACACCACACTGCAACGCCGCGCCCTCGAGGAAGGTCTGCTGCAACGGATGGAGCTGGTCGCCCCCGGCCCCATCGCCGTGGGCGAGGCCCTCGACGGTGACGATGTCGCGACCCTCCGCTTCGGGGGCAAACATCAGACACGAGCAGTTGACCCGCCCGTCGACGAGCACCGAACAGGCGCCGCAGTCACCGGTGCCGCACCCTTCCTTGGCTCCGGTGAGGCCGAGTTCATCGCGCAACGCATCGAGCAGCGACGTGCCATCGGTTGCGAGAAAGTCGGTTGCTTCCCCGTTGATCGTGCACGTGATGTGCGTTCGACTCATGACGAGACCTCCGCGCCGTTTGCCCGTTGGGCGGCAAGGACGGCCGCTCGCCGGGCGAGCGTGCCTACGACCTGGGTGCGGTATTCGACCGTTCCTCGCTTGTCGTCGATCGGGTTTGCCGCGGCGGATGCAGCAGCTGCGACGTCGGCAAGCGTCTGGTCGTCGAGAGTCGAGCCGACGAGCGCAGCCTCGGCAGCGGCCACTCGAACCGCGGTGGGGGCCACGGCGCCGAGCACGACGCGAGCGTCGGTGCACACGTCACCGTCCATCGTGACCCGCACCGCAGCGCCGACGACGGCGATGTCCATCTCGGTGCGAGGGGTCATGCGCAGATAGGCGTCGCCGGTGTTGGCCGGCGGGTCGTCGATCTCGAACTCCACGACGAACTCGCCGTCGGCCAGCGACAGTCGTCCCGGGCCGGTCACGACATCGCCGACCGGCATGGTTCGTTCGCCATCGCGGCTGGCGATCACCGCACGGGCCTCGGATGCGATCATGGCCGGAACACTGTCGGCGGCAGGCGAGCCGTTGCACAGGTTGCCGCCGAGGCTGGACCGGTTTTGGATCTGGTCGGATCCAATCAGCCCCGCACCCTCGGAGATACCCGGGAACATGCCCGAGAATGCAGTGTTGCGGGTGAGGTCAGCGGTCGGGGTTGCCGCCCCGATCGTCCAGTGTCCGTCGGTGTGCACGACCGACATCAGCCGGTCGATGCGTTTCAGATCGACGAGAACGGTGGGTTCAGGGCGACCTGAACGCATCTGGGGAACGACGTCGGTTGCTCCTGCGAAAACCCGAGATCCCGGGTTGTCGGCCAGGAGCGACCGAGCCTCATCGACCGTGGTGGGCGCGGCATATTTCATCCGGCTTCCTGCTTTCGGCTCGTAGTTGCTGCGAGCCTTCAGCATGCCACGCCAGGTCGGGCGACGAGGAACCGTCGGGCGTCAGCCCAGGCGCACGATGAGCTGGAACTCGAGGATGCCGCTCTCGGCAACCGTGCCGGCGGACGAGTTCGGGGTGTCGACGTCGTAGTCGGCCCAGACCAGGTCAGCCGTTCCGATGATCAAGGCGATGCCGTCCTCGGCAATGGTTGCCTCCGCCGAGATCGTCTCGGTGTTCGTCACACCGGCGATCGTCAGATCGCCGACGATGTCGGCCGCAACCGTGTCACCGGCTTCGAGCGCCGCGGTGTCGATCGCCGTCGACGAGGTGATGGCGAAGGTGGCGGTGCCGAAGTCCTCAGCCTTCACGGCATCACGTACGGCATTGGTGCGAGCGCCGATGTCGGACTCGAGCGACGTCGTGACGACCACGATCTCGCCGGCGCTCACCGTGCCGTCGGCGATCGTGATCGAGCCGCTGACATCACCGGAACGACCGACCGCAACCTGTACACCACCGACGAACAGTTCCTTGTCGACCCGGAAGCCAGCGAAGCTGCCGCTCGCATTCTCGAACGCAAAGTCGCCGAAGTCGTCGTCGACCACCCAAACGCCCTCCGCTCCCGCCGGGCTTGCCTCCGAGCCGGTGCTTTCGTCGACCGGCTCGTCGTCGGTGACCTCATCGCCCCCGGCGACTTCCTCGGTCTCGGGGTCGGCGGTCACCTCTTGCTCCGCGTCGGCTTCCTCAGCGAGATCTTCCGACAACTGATCGAGGGCCGACTCGGTGCTGACCTCGTCGGGCGAGTCGGCGACGATCAGGTACTGGTAGCCGACATAGCCGAGGACGAGGACGGCGATTGCGGCGATGGGGATGATGATGCGCAGATTGCGGTTCATACCCAGGAGTCTGGCGGGCCCAACGGCAAGAAAAGGTAAGAACCCACTGGCAGTGGCCTGTCAGCTCGGTTTCGGCGGATACAGCAGACCGGCGGTGATTGCGACGAGGGCGAAGGCGCCGGCGGCGATCAGCCACGAATCGTCGTAGGCGGCCAGCGCCTCGTCCGGGCCGACCGGGCGACCGATGACCGCAACCGCGGCGGCGATGCCGAGGGCGATCGCCATCTGGAAGACAGTCGTTCGGCCGGCGCCGCCCATGGCGTACTGGTGGGGCGGGACGTCACGCATCGCCGCGCCGACGAGCTGGGAGAAGCCGGTGCCAGCCGCAACGCCGACGAACAGGCTCGGGATCAAGATGTCGGTGATGTACTGGGGCTCAGCACCGAAGGTTGCGACGAACAGCAGGAGTCCGATCGCACCGCTCGTGCCGCATAGCACGAGGATCCAGCGATTGCCGATGCGGTCGGCGATCCGACCCGCCGGAGGTGCGACGAAGAACGCAAGGAGCGGCCCGGGCGCGATCGCGAATCCGGTTCTGAGCACCGACCAGCCCCAGACGTTCTGAATCAGGGTGGGGAGCGGCACCAGCCAGCCGAAGAACGCAAACGCGAAGAAGATGGTTGCAATGTTGGCGACCGCGAAGCTCCGGAGGCGATACAGGCCGAGATCGAACAGCGGCGCCGGATGGCGGTTCGAACGGACGAAAAAACCGGCGAGCAACACAACACCGATCACGAACGAGGCCCACACCCCGAACGACGACCAGCCCCATTCCTCGCCCTGCACGATCCCGAGCACCAGCGCGCCGACACCAATCCCGGCGAGCGGCACGCTGACCAGATCGACCGTGGCGCTTCCGGCCGACGGTCGGGTGTCGGGGAGCCATCGCCGACCGAGGGTCAGCGCCACGCCGATCACCGGGATGTTGACGAGGAACACCGCCCGCCAACCGAAGCCCTCGACAAGCAGCGCGCCGATCGTCGGGCCCGCCGCAGCAGCAAGCGCACCGGAAGCGCCCCAGATCCCGATCGCCATCTGGTGACGAGCCGGCGGGGTCGACACGAGGATCAAGGCGAGACCCGACGGCGACTGCAGCGCGCCCCCGACCGCCTGCACGACCCGGGCGGCGATCAACATCTCGCTCGACACCGCGATGCCTGCGAGCACCGAACCGACCAGGAAGATCGACACCCCGGTCAAGAACATCCGCTTGTGGCCGTAGCGCTCCGACAACCAACCACCGATGAGCAGCAGGCTCGCAACGCCGATGTTGTAGGCGCTGAAGATCCATGACAGCACCGACTCCGACGTGTCGGCGAACCGAGCACGGATCTCCGGGAAGGCGAGCGAGATGACCGTGATCTCCATGCTGACCATGAACACGGCCAACGACGAGATGGTGACGGTCCGCCATCCGTCGCGACCGACCGGTGGGGCGTCGCTCATTCACGGACCCTAGGCCGGTTCGGGAAACCACGCCGAGCGAACCCGTAGCATCCCGCCATGGACTTCTCGCCCAACCCGGACCACGCCCTGATCGTCGAGGCAGTCGATGCGGTCTGTGCGCAGTACGACGACACCTACTGGTCGACGCGAGACGAACAGCACGAATTTCCGTGGGACTTCTACGGTGACATGGCGGCCGGTGGTTGGGTCGGGATCGCCATCCCGGAGCAGTACGGAGGAGGCGGTCAGGGCATCGCCGAGGCCGCACTCGTGCTCAACCGGGTCGCTGCATCCGGCGCGGCGATGAACGGCTCGACGGCAATCCATCTCACGATGTTCGGCCTCAACCCGGTCGTGAAGTTCGGTAACGATCACCTGAAGGAGACGTTCCTGCCGAGGGCCGCGGCCGGCGACCTCCACGTGGCGTTCGGGGTGACCGAACCCGATGCCGGAACCGACACCAGTCGGATCGTGACCCGAGCGACCGAGGACGGCATGGGCGGCTGGATCATCAACGGCCGCAAGATCTGGTCGAGCAAGGCGCTCGAATCCGAAGTCTGCCTGCTCCTGGCCCGCACCGACGGCGAACCCGGCGAGTTCAACGGCCTCACCCTCTTCCTCGTCGACCTCGACCCCGCCCACTGCGACCTTGCTCCGATCCCGAAAGTCGGCCGCAACGCGGTTGCCTCGTGCGAGGTTGCCTACGACGACCTCCCCGTCGAGGGATGGCGAATGGTCGGCGAGCGTGGACGCGGTTTTCACCACATCCTCCACGGCCTCAACCCGGAGCGCATCCTTCTGGCGGCGATGGCCTGCGGTATCGGTGAGGCCGCATTGCGACGAGCGACGGCCTACGCCAACGAGCGGGAGGTCTTCGGCCGGCTGATCGGTGCCAACCAAGCGATCTCTCACCCGCTCGCCAAAGCCCACATGGAACTCAACGCGGCCATGACGATGATGCATCGGGCGGCATGGCACTACGACAACGGCCTCGAGTGTGGCGAACTCGCCAACTCCGCCAAGTACTTGGCTGCGGAGGCGTCATTCTTCGCCGCCGACCAGGCGATGCAAACCCATGGCGGGCTGGGCTACGCCAGCGAGTATCACGTCGAGCGGTACTGGCGAGAAGCCCGCCTCCAACGCATCGCCCCGGTCAGCCAGGAAATGACCCTCAACTACATCGCCCAGAACATCATGGGCCTCCCCCGAAGCTACTGAGCAGGGCGGGGCCAGCGCATCACCACTCGACGGGGAGCTCCTCGAGACCGAGAACGAAGTTGCCGGTGCGCTCGGCCCGCTTCTCTTGCGGGCCGACGAGGCGAATGTCAGGCATGCGGTCGAGCACTTCCTCGAACAGCACCCGCAACTCGAGCCGGGCCAGGCTCGCACCGAGACAGTTGTGCCGGCCGTTCGCCCCGAACGCCTGGTGTTTGTTGGGCGAACGGAAGATGTCGAAGTCGTGGGAGGTCGGCCCGAACTGGGCTTCGTCACGATTACCGGACAAGTAGAGCAGGAGGGTCCGGTCGCCGGCGAGGATCTTCTGATCGCCCAGCTCGACATCGACCGTGGCGGTGCGGTTCATGTTGCGCACCGGGGTGACCCACCGAAGCATCTCCTCGATCGCGCCGGGCAGCAGGTCACGGTCGGCCTTCACAGCAGCGAATTGCTCGGGATGCAACAGCAGCGCTTCGAGACCACCCGACATGACATGGCGGGTGGTTTCGTCGCCGCCCACCAGGATCAGCATCGTTTCGTAGATGAGATCCTCGGCCGACATGGGTTCGCCCTCGGGGTACATCAACAGGCTGATGAGATCCTCGGCCTCGGGGTCGGTGCGGGTGCCCATCTCCGTGACGATGTACTCGACCCACTCGATGACGGCGCCGACGACCTGCTCGGCGAACGCCTCATCGGTGGCACCGGTGGCGAACAGGTCGGACCAGTGCAAGAGCTTGTCTTCATCGGCCAGCGGCAATCCCATCAAGGTGGCGATCATCCGCAGCGGGATCGACTTGGCGATGTCGTTGACGAAGTCGCAGTGACCCTGCTCGATGACGTTGTCGATCAGCTCGGTGACCGTCTCTCGCAGAAAGGCCTCGTGGCCCGCAACCCGGCGCGGCGTGAACCCCGACGACACCAGTCGGCGCCGCCTCGTGTGCTCCGGCGGGTCGTTGTCGATCATCGACGGCAGCGACACCTCGGGACGGGAACCCTTCGCGGAGCAGAAGGTCTGGTAGTCGCCCTCAATGCGCTGGATGTCGGCATGGCGGGTGATCGCCCACAGCCCTGACTCGTCGTCCCAATAGACCGGTGCGTTCTCACGCATCCAGGCCATCCGATCGAACGGATCGGCATTGAAATCGAGCGACATCACGACGATGTCGTCACGGGTCGGGTGTTCGG
>JBCCYT010000219.1:0-6379 GCA_039188975.1 Actinomycetota bacterium | reverse complement strand
GGTCTGGGTAGTCGGTGGCTGCACCTGGTGGCGACGTCGGCCATTCTCTGGGCGGCCTGTCGGGTCGTGCGGTGGCGGGCCCGAATCGACGACCCCGAAAACCTCAGCTCCTTCGACGACAACCCGACGCTTACCATGGAGGAATCGTGACCTTCACGATGACCGCCCGGCTTTCGGGCATCGCGAACGACATGAACGATCCAGTACGAGAGACCGAGCGCCACACGATCCTGATCGTCGAGGATGCACCCGAGTTTGTGCAGCTCATCCAGGCGGCACTCGAACGCGGGGGCAACTACGCGATCGAGATCGTCAACGACGGCGTCGCGGCCCTGGAGCGGGCCCGTGAGATCGATCCAGACCTCGTCGTGCTCGATCTGGGTTTGCCCGGAGCAGACGGCATCGAGGTCTGCCGAGAGTTGCGGACGTTCACCGATGCCTACGTGTTGATGTTGACGGGGCGAGACGACGAAGTCGATCGGCTGGTCGGGCTTGCCGTCGGGGCTGACGACTATGTGACCAAGCCGTTCTCCGCTCGGGAACTCGCCGCTCGGGTGCAGGTGTTGCTGCGGCGGCCGCGCACGCCGACCGCGCCGGTTGAGCAGACCGGCATCGTCGAGTTGGGGGATCTTCGCATCGATACCTTGGGCCGCGAGGTCGCAATCGACGGCGACGTCGTCGAGTTGACCAAGCTGGAGTTCGATCTTCTTGCGACCCTGGCGAGCAGGCCGGAGATGGTCTTCACGCGCCAGCTTCTGCTCGAGTCGGTCTGGGGTGGCGAATGGTTCGGCGATGACCACCTCGTGAGCGTCCACATCGCAAACCTGCGCAAGAAGATCGACCGTGATGGTCGCAACCATGTCACCACAGTGCGGGGCGTGGGCTACCGACTCACCCCGGGTTGAACACCGGGAGTTCGACCACAACCAGCCCGGCCTCTCCGGTCCTGGGTGTGAACGTTCCGCCGAGCCCGACGAGGATTCGTTCGATCAGCACGAAGCCGAGCTGACTGCCGTGGTCGCCCGACCTCGCCATGCGGTCGAGGGCCTCGTCGGCATCTTCGGTCGGGATTCCCGGACCCGGGTCTCGGAGCTCGATGCGAACGAGCGGCCCGTCACCCTCGACGGAGCGCAGATTGACCGGGCCCGGGTCGGCATGGACACGAACATTGTGGAGGAGCTCGTCGAACGCCAGGAACAGCTGATCGGAGGAGCCGATCGACACATCGCCCTCGGGTCCGGCGTCGACCACCAACAGCTGCCCGGCAGCAGCGAGGCGCCCCCGCCATCGCTCCTCGATGGCGAACAGGACCTCGCGGACGGTTGCCGGCTCCAGTACGGAGCGGAGGTCGACGTCTTCCACCGCGACGTGGCGTAACAGTCGCTGCACGAGGCGGTCCAGTCGCAGCGCCGACCGAGTCGCCGATGCGTGCCAGCCTCGAGCTGGTTCATCGGTTGCCACTTCCTCGAGCAACTCCAGCATTCCTCGCACCCCATTGAGTGGGGTCGCGAGCGAGTGCGACAGGCCGACGAGCACGTCGCGTAGCGCCCGCGAGGATGATTCAAGCGATGCCAAGGCCGTGTCGAGCTCGGCCGTCCGTTCCGCAATCCGGCGGTCGAGCTGCACGTTTGCTTCGTACAGCGCTCGCATGCCGTCTTCGGCGATCCGTTCGGCGATCTTGCGCGCTTCGCGTTCTCTCGCCACCCGCCGCTCGAGGCGTTCGATGCGTTCGTGCGGCGGGAGCGGATCGCTCACGCCGCACTTTCGAGCTGAGCGATCGTCGCCCGGAGCCCGGTTTCGGTCTCCGAAGCAAGGCGCTGCAGGCGCGCCCGGTCGTCGTCGCTCGGGGAACGGCCGGCCCGGGCTGCCTCCTCGAGCGCAGCGGCGAGTTCGTTCAGCGCCGAAGCCCCGACGATCGCACTCGTCGACTTCAGAACGTGGGCCGCCTCCTCCACCGTCGTGGTCTCCGCCGTGCGGGTGCCAGCCACCAAGATGCGTTCGACCCGTTGGGGCAGCTCGGTCAGGTAGGTCTCCATCAAGGTGACGACCAGGGCAGGGTCGCCGATGTCGTCGATCATCATTTCGACAGCGCTGCGGTCGAGCACGTCTTCGACCGTAGCCGCATCGTCGGCACCGGGGAGCCAGCTGTGCAACACCCGGCCGATATCGCTGAGCGATGCGGGCTTACGCAGATAGTCGTCGGCACCGGCATCGAGGCATGCCTTGGCATCCGATGGCATCGCTCGGGCCGTAACTGCGACGATCGGGAGGCGCGACCGGCCGAGCTCGGCTTCTCGCCCCCGCCATCGACGGATTGTCTCCAAGCCGCTGATGCTCGGCAGGTGCCAGTCCATGAGGACCAGGGCGTAGTCCTCTGTCTCCAGCCGGCGCAGCGCCTCGTAGCCGTCTTCGACAACGTCGCATGACAGCCCGTGCGAGTCGAGCTGCCCCTTGGCCAGGAGCTGATTCTCAGGGCTGTCTTCGACGACGAGAACTCGTTGGCGGCTGTCGACGGAGATCGGGCCTGCAGTTGTGGAGGAAGAGGTCCGCGATGTGTCCCCCTCGGGCAACGGCACGGTGATGGTGAACATGGCACCGGAATCGGTGTTGTCGGCTTCGATCGTGCCGCCCATCAACGCGACGAGCGACGTAGCGATCGACAAACCCAGGCCGGCACCGGGCTTGCCTCGATCGATCTGGACGAATGGTTCGAAGATCGCCTGGAGCTGATCTTCAGGAAGGCCGGGTCCCGAATCCCGAACGCTGAACCGCACGGTCGGCCGCTCAGGAGCGTCCACTCGAACCGTCACCGCCCCTTCGTCGGTGAACTTCACCGCGTTGCCGACCACGTTCGACAGCACCTGCAGGAGACGATCGGGGTCACCAAAGAGGTCGATAGGGACCGCATCGTCGACGTCGATCGTCAGCGCCACTCCCTTCTCACGAGCGGTCGGGCCGTGGCTTCGCGTCAGCCGGGCGAGCAGGGGCCGGATGGTGAAGTCCTGCGGGCGCAGCTCCAACGCTCCAGCGTCGACCCGCCCGAACTCGAGCAGGTCGTTGACGATGCGGTTGAGGCCCTCGGCTTCGCGTCGCACCGCAGCTGCCTGGCGGCGGTGGCCTTCGTCGACGTCGGCTTCGCTGAGCAACTCCGCCAGGCCAGTGATGACGTGCAACGGGTTCCGCAACTCATGACTGGCTCGGGCGACCATCGCGGCACGCTCGCGCGCCGCGCCTCGTTCGAGTGCCCGCAGCCGACGCTCGTCATCGATGTCCTCCACGACGCCCAGAAGCAGGGTTTCGCCTGCGAGTTCAACAGGATTGGCATGGAGCCGTCCCCAGAAGACGGTGCCATCGGCTCGCACGCATCGGACCTCGACCTTGATGCGTTCGCCCGGGTCCTCGGTGACCTGTTTCCAGTAGCCGAGGGTGGTGTCGCGATCGGCGGGATGGGCGAGATCCTCGACCGAGAACTCGACGTCGGGAGCGAGACGGAAGAGCTCGCGAAATCGACGGTTGGCCGCAACGTGGCGGCCGTCGTCGGCGACCACGGCGTACGCGACTGGCGCATCGCGAAAGGCTGGGTCGGCGAGAAAATCGAACATGGGGGTGCAGTCCCGTCGGGAAAACCTCAACGACCCCGTCGGCGAGGACGGGGCCGAGGTGAGATGTTCATGGTTTCAGATGAGTTGGTCGATGGCCACCAGGCCAAGCGTTCGCGACGCATTGGGGCTGGTCGGTCGTCGCAGCTCGAAGACGCCGGCGGCCTTGCGAGCTTGGCGGGCAGCCCGAACAACCGCGGCGACGACCGCTGGATGCAAGCTCTCGACCTCGCGGAGGTCGAGCGTCACCGAAGCGTCAAGCTGTCGGGTCGCTTCGTCGAGCTCGTGACGCAGATCGAGGGCATCGCCGGGACCAAGGGCACCGGTGCGGGTGATGATGGTCATGCTGCCACCCGCAGGTCGGGCTGGGGAAGAACGATGGCGGCGAGCATCTCGTTGCGCTCGAGCAGTGCGGTCACCTGAACGGCAGGGTTGGCGTCGATGGTGATCTCCACATCGGGTCGGCGGAGTTCAGCAACCGTGGTCAGAGCGGCGATTCCCGCCTTGTCACAGTGCTTGACGGCGCTGGCGTCGATGTGGACTGCACCGAAGCGACGAAGCTGGCTGTCGACGGCGGCGACGAACGACTCGACCGTGTGCACATCCAGGCGAGCACCGGCGTCGACCACGGGGGCGCCGACGGTAGCGACAGAGGGTTGGATCGTGAGCATGGGGGTTCCTTTGCAGATGAGAGGGGTTGGTGGGGCGGGAGACGTCAGGCAGCGACTCGCTGCAGGTGCAGCACGTGCCAGTGGGCAATGTCGGTGATCGGCAGACCGGTGGCCGCCGCATGATTGCGTCGGGCGTGGTCGTCTCGCTGCGCGTGATCCGTGAGAACGGTGCGGAGCGCGTGAGTGAGAGAGGTCACGTCGGCTGGATCGAAGGGAACGGCGGCGTAGCCCTCCTCCTCGATGAGTCCAACGAAATCGCCGAGCCGAGGCGCCACGACCGCTCGGCTGTAAGCGCCGGCCTGGTGAAGCGGTCCACTGCTGCCGGTCGTCCCGGTGTAGGGAAACACAACGGCCGTGGAGCGCTGGAACAGCGGTGCGACGTCTTCTTCGGCCACATAGCCGGTGAAACGCACGCCGGGGAGATCGGCTGCCTTGGCCGCCATCTCTGCGAGATAGCCCGGCGTTGGCGCCGCATCGGTCCCGGCAATGATCAGCTCGACATCGCGCATCGCCGGGTCGTGAACGAGCAACCGGTAGGCGTCGATCAGATCGTCGACCCGCTTGTAGGTCCCGAACTTTCCGAAGGCGAGAAGGGTTGGGTTCTCGCCATCGGCGGGTGCGAAGGCAGGAGTCTCGAAGGCGCCGTGCGGCGTGAGACTGACGTTCTCTGCCCCGTAACTGGTGCGCAAGACGTCGACATAGTCCGGCATCGTGGTCGCGACGTGGTCGGCCTGGAGCAGGAACCGGGTGAGGGTGCGCCCGATCTTGGTGAGCGCCCACTTCTCGACTCGGCTCGCCGAGTACCCGGCGGCGTCGAGATCGGTCGTGTCGACCAGATTGTGGAGAAGCACAACCGTGGGCGTGCCGAGGAGCCGCAGCACCATCGGCGTGAACAGGCCGAGTGCCGCAGCGACCCGGCCCTGCGCGAACGACGTGAAGTGGATGTTGAACAACACCGCGTCAGGGCGGGTCCGGCGCACGGCCCGCACGATCCGGGGCAGGCTTGTGATGGAGTCGAACGTCCAGGCCGGAACCACCTCGACACCGTCGAGATCGGGGACGCCGCTGCCATCTTCGGCATACACGGTGAGGCGAGCGACCTCATCACAGCCCCGGATGCCGTCAACCAGGTGGGCGCCGTACTCATTGAGCGATGCGGTCGACGGTGGAAGCGCGCTCACAACCCCGACGTGGACCGGCCGATCGGCGAATGGAAGAACGGTCGGCTTGTAGACCCCTCGCAGCCACGCCCACCGGATCAGAAGGAGATCACGCAGGAACCGGAATGACTCGGTGAGCGGACTGACCGTCGATCCCGGGGCATCGAACCAGCGGACGCCATGCTCGGCGACGCGCAGGTCGAGCCGGCTGGCGAGGAACAAGATCTCGGCGTCGAAGCTGAAACCATCGATGCGTTGGGTCATGAAGAGCCGCCGTGCAGCGTCTCGACGAAAGAGCTTGAACCCGCACTGGGTGTCGGCGACGTCAAGGCCGAGCAACCGCCGGGTAATCGCCCGGCAGGCGCCGCTCACGGCGGTGCGGACGGCAGACTTTTGCCCCTCGTCAGCGTCCGCAGTGCCGCGGGAGCCAATGACGACGTCTGCCTCGAACGAGGCCGAGATCATGGCGTCGATCTCCTCGATGGGCGTCGAGAGGTCCGCGTCGGTGAAGACCACGAGGTCACCGGTCGAGGCGGCGACGCCGGCCCGCACTGCGGCCCCTTTTCCCTGGTTCACTCCAGGGTCGAGCACGACGAGGTTTCGCAGGCCGAGCTCGCGACACCGGTCTGGGGTCCCGTCGGTGGATCCGTCATCGGAGACGATGATCTCAAAGCTCAGATCGCGTTGGCACAGGTGCGCAGCGATCGAGGCGATCGTCGGCACGATCCGCTCCGATTCGTTGAATGCCGGGATGATGACGGACAGCAGGGGGGATTCCTGCGGTGTCCGGCGCCAGGTGAGGAACTCTGCGAAGGTCATGAGGACACGATCGAGGTCGTGCCTCAGGTCGGCCCTTGGCCTTCGTCAAGGTTTGCTCAAGACGGCCCGCTGGCCGCCGGCCCGCTCAAACGGCGATTTCGAACAGGGTGGGGACGTCGCCGTCTCGACG
>JBCCYT010000218.1:0-6475 GCA_039188975.1 Actinomycetota bacterium | reverse complement strand
TCATCAATGTGCAGACGATGCCGCACATGATGCAAAACACGCTGATCGCTGATGCGGTCGCCATCATCTCGAGCGTCGACCCGATCATGGGTGAGGTCGATCGATGACCGATCCGTACTTCACCGCCGACAATCTGGCGATTGCGCACGAAATCATCTCGCGTTATCCGGTGAAGAAGTCAGCGCTGATCCCGCTGCTCCACCTCGCCCAGGAGCAAGAAGGGTGGGTCACCGACCCGGCCATGCGCCAGATCGCTGAGCTGACCGAGACGACGCCGGCCGAAGTCAAAGGCACCGGCACCTTCTACGAGATGTTCAAGTTCCACCCGGTCGGCAAGTACATGATCAATGTGTGCACCAACCTGGCCTGCCAGCTGCTCGGCGGGGAAGAACTGCTCGAGCACGCCGAGCAGACGCTCGGTATCAAAGCGGGCGGCACCACCGATGACGGCATGTTCACCATCGAAGATGTCGAGTGCATCGCGGCCTGTACCGAAGCGCCGTGCCTCCAGGTCAACTATCGCTACCGGCTGCGGCTGACCACCGACGATCTCGACCAGTTGATCGACGACATCCGCAACGGCCGGGCGACCGACATTCCCGAGCACGGGACCCTCGGGTTCACCCGCCAGCACATTCCCGCCGGCGCCGGCGCGGGCATTTTTCCACCCGAGCAGGCGACCGAACGCCCCGTGTGGCTCGCTCGCAACGATGTCGCCGAGGCCGAAGGAGAGAACGCCTGATGCCGACTCACGACTACGTCCCCCACGCTCCTGGTTATGTCGACAACGAGGGGCCCAAGATCGTCACCGGCCGCTTCATCCACGAAGACAGCCACACGATCGAGCGGTATGAAGCAACCGGCGGCTACGAGGGCCTTCGGCGGGCCCTTGATCGCACACCGGCCGACGTCCACGGTGAGGTGCGCGACGCGGTCGTGCTCGGTCGTGGCGGTGCTGGTTTCCCGGCCGGGGTGAAGTGGGGGTTCATGCCTCCGGGGAAGTTCCCGTACTACCTCGTGGTCAACGGCGACGAGTCTGAACCCGGCACCTACAAGGATCGCCTCTTGATGGAGCGCGACCCGCACCAGCTCATCGAGGGTTGCTTGATCACGTGCTACGCGCTCGGCCTGGCCCAGTGCTTCTTGTACGTGCGAGGCGAAATGCCTCATGCGCAGGAGACGATCGCGCAGGCACTCAACGACGCCTACGCCAAGGGCTATGTGGGCAAGAACATCCTGGGCACCGAGTTCAGCGTCGACATCACCCTGACCTGGGGCGCAGGCGCGTACATCGTCGGCGAAGAGACGGCGCTCATCGAGTCGCTCGAAGGCAACCGCGGCATGCCTCGCCTCAAGCCGCCCTTCTTCCCCGCCGCCATCGGCCTCTACGGCCAGCCGACGATCGTGAACAATGTCGAGACGCTCTCGAACATCCCGTGGCTGATGCTGCACGGCTCCGAGCAGTACAAGGCGTACGGCTCCGAAGCCTCGCCCGGGTCGCGCATGGTGGCGGTTTCGGGCCACGTCAACCGCCCGGGTGTCTATGAGATCGAGCAGGGCGTCACGACGTTCCGTGATCTCTTCTACGGCGACAACTTCTGCCGCGGGATTCGTGACGGCCACGAACTCAAGATGTTCGTACCCGGTGGCGGCTCGGCCCCGTGGTTCTTCCCCGAGCAGGTCGACGTGCCACTCGAAGGCCGAACCGTCGGCGGCGAAGGCTCCATGCTGGGCTCCGGCGCCATCATGGTGATGGACGAAACCACCGATGCGGTCAAGGCGGCCCTTCGTCTCGTGCGGTTCTATGCCCGGGAGTCGTGTGGAAAATGCACGCCGTGTCGCGAAGGCACCACCTGGGAAGAGCGGATCTTGCAGCGCATTCTCGACGGTGAAGGGCGCCCGAGCGACATCGACAAGCTGCTCGACATCGCCGACAACATCAGCCCCGGCCCGTACCCGGTCGCCGCTGACCCGAGCCAGGGTCTGGAGGCCGTGCCATTCCCGCCCAAGCAGACCACCATCTGCCCCCTGGGCCCATCGTCCGTCGCTCCGATCACGTCGACGATTCGACGCTTCCGCCACGAGTACGAAGCCAAGATCACCAAACGTGACTCGATCCCGGTCAGCATCGAACCGGTCACCGTTGGGGTCGGCTCATGACCGCAACCGAGAACGAAGCGATCACGACGGTCTCGGTCACGATCAACGGAACCGAGATCCAGGCCAACCCCGGCGAACTCCTGATCGACGCGGCGGAACGCCACGGCACCTACATTCCGCGCTTTTGCTACCACTCGCGCATGAAACCGGTCGGCATGTGTCGGATGTGTCTGGTCGAGGTCGACGCCGGTCGTGGTCCTGCGCTCCAGCCGAGTTGCATGATCCCGGTGAGCGAGGGCATGACGGTCGACACCGAATCGGATGCGACCAAAAAGGCCCAAGATGGTGTCCTCGAATTCCTGCTGATCAACCATCCGCTCGACTGCCCGGTCTGCGACAAGGGCGGCGAATGTCCCCTGCAGGATCAGACGGTCGCCTATGGCCCCGGCGAATCACGATTCGTTGAAGAGAAACGCCATTACGAAAAGCCGATCCCGATCAGCGACACGGTCTACCTCGATCGAGAGCGCTGCATCCTCTGCGACCGGTGCACCCGCTTCGCGGACGACGTTGCCGGCGACACCCTGATCCACTTCATGGACCGCGGGAACAACACCCAGGTCAACACGTTCCCCGACGAGCCGTTTGCCTCGTACTTCTCGGGCAACACGGTGCAGATCTGCCCGGTCGGTGCCCTCACCGCCAAGCCCTATCGCTTCAAGGCCCGCCCCTGGGACCTCGAAGAGACCGTGTCGACGGCGTGGACCGACTCGGTCGGGTCTCGGATCACGGTCCAGTCCAGCCGCAACCAGGTGTTGCGGCTCCTCGGGGTCGACGCCGACGCCGTCAACTGGGGCTGGCTCTCGGACAAGGAACGGTTCGGTTTCGAGGCGCTCAACAGCGACGATCGGCTCACCGCGCCGATGGTGCGCTCCGGTGATGCGCTGGCCCCCACCGGTTGGGCGCCGGCCCTGATTGCCGCGACCGAGGCACTCTCCGATGCCGACCCCACCCGGATCGGTGTCATCGGTGGTGCTCGCCTCACCAACGAATCCCAGTACGCCTGGACCAAGCTCGCCAAGGGCGTCATCGGCACCGACAATGTCGACGCCCAGCTCGGCGACGGTCTCGACCCTGCCCTCGTGCTCGGCCTGCCCCGGGCCACCATCAACGATGCCTGCGAACCAGGCGGCACCGTCATCTTGGCCGGTCCCGACCCCAAGGAAGATCTCGGTGCGCTGTTCTTGCGGTTGCGCCATGCCGTGGTGAACGACGGAGTGACGCTGATCGAACTCACCCCGACTCGCACGGGCTTGAGCGGCATTGCGTCGCACTCGCTGCATCCGCGACCGGGCGAGGCCGGCCTGGTGGCCGACGCGCTGGTCGCCGCGTCCTCTGGTCCCGCCCGTGACGCGGGCGGGGTTGGCGCCGATGCCATCGCCGCGGCTGCCGCCGCGGTCCGTGGCCCGGTCACCGTCATCATCGGCCGAACCTCGGTTTCGGAGTCGGCCGCCACCGTCGCCGATGCTGCCCTTGCCCTCGCTGCGCTGCCGGAGGTTCGGTTCCTTTCGGCGCTGCGCCGCGGCAACGTGCACGGTGCGTTGGACATGGGTATGAGCCCGGGTCTTGCGCCCGGTCGGGTGTCACTCGCGGACAGCCCGGCGGTCGAGGCATGGCCGACGATCCCGGAGACGGTCGGCCTCGACACGGTCGGCATGCTCGAAGCTGCAGCGGCTGGCGATCTCGATGTGTTGGTCGTGCTCGGTGCGGACCCGCTTAGCGATGTTCCCGACGCCGACCTTGCGTCGCGTGCGCTGGAGGAAGTTGGCACGGTCATCGCCCTGGAGGCGTTGCCGAACGCCACGACGGTCGCCCACGCCGACATCGTCTTCCCGGTCGCGATGGCCACCGAGTCCGACGGCACCTTCACCAACCTCGAAGGTCGAGTCAGTGTTTGCGATCAAAAGGTCACCCCGCCCGGCACGGCCCGAGCCGACTGGATGATCGCGGCCGAGCTGGCGCTGCGCCTCGGCGCTGACCTCGGCCTCGACTCGGCCGCGTCGATCCGAGCCGAGCTGGCGGCCGTTTCGCCGATCCACGGTGTCGTGACCGAGGAGGCGTTGGCGGCATCCCCGATCGAAGGGGTGCTGGTCGGCGGATCGTCCATCGACGCGCCCGAGGCGTCGGGCGCAGACGCACCGCTCAACGACGCCTATTCGCTTCGGCTCGTCGCATCTCGCCGCATGTATGACAACGGCACCTTGCTCCAGGCATCCCCGTCGAGTGCGGGCCTTGCCGCGAAGGCAACGGTTCGGCTCAACCCCGCCGACTTCGACAAGCTCGGTATCGCCGCAGGCACCGACGTGAAGCTCGTGTCCGGGCAAGGCGACGTCACCCTCCCGCTGGCTGTCGATGCCGGTGTGCCGGTCGGTTCCGCCGCAGTGCCTGCCAATGCCCCCGGCGCCCCGATCACCGGCTTGCTCCGGGCCTCGGATGCGGTCACCGACGTGCGAGTGGAGCGGGCATGATGCTCGTGCAGGAAGCGGTCGACACCGCCGCCGGACTCGATCCGCTCTACAACAGCGGCCACGACTGGTACTCGGTCCTCGGTGTCACCGTGTTGAAGGTGGTCGTGGCGTTCACGTTCCTGCTCGTCGCGGTGATGCTCAACATCTGGTTCCTGCGGAAAGTCATTTCGGACTTCCAGAACCGGGTCGGGCCGAACACGGCCGGCAAGTGGGGCATTCTCCAGAGCTTGGCTGACGGGATCAAGCTGTTCTTCAAAGAGGACCTGATCCCCGAGAACTCGGACCGGGTGTCGTTCAAGCTGGCGCCGTATCTGTCGCTCGTGCCGGCCTTCCTCGTCTTCGCGATCATCCCGATCGGCGGCGACTTCAACGGTGCCGATGGCGACGGCGTCATCACGATCTTCGGGCACGACACGTTCCTGCAGGTCGCCGATCCGCCGGTCGGGGTGCTCTGGTTCTTGGCGATGTCGTCACTCGCGATCTATGGCGTCATGCTGGCGGGCTGGAGCTCGGGCTCGAAGTACCCGCTGATCGGTTCGGTGCGAGCATCGGCTCAGATGGTGTCGTATGAAGCTGCGCTCGGTCTTGCGCTCGCTTCGGTGTTGATCGTGTCCGGCACCCTGTCGACCCATGAGATGGTGCTCGATCAGTCGGGTCAGGGACCGTCGGTGTTCGGGTTCGAGAACATCGCCCCGGCCTGGTATCTCCTCCCGACCGGCTTCATCCCGTTCTTCGTGTTCATCATCGCCGGCACGGCCGAGCTGAACCATCCGCCGTTCGACCTCGTCGAAGCGGAGCAGGAGATCGTCGGTGGCTTCCACACCGAGTACTCGTCGATCCGCTTCGCCCTGTTCTTCCTCGCAGAGTTCATGAATCAGATCACCATGGGGGCACTCATCGTGACCTTGTTCCTCGGTGGCCCAGCCGGCCCATCGTTGTTCTTGCCCGAGGGCTGGTGGATCGGCGTCTTCTGGTTCTTCTTCAAGCTGATGTTCTTCTTGTTCGGCCTCGTGTGGGTCCGGGCCACGTTGCCTCGTTTCCGCTACGACCAGCTGATGGACTTCGGGTGGAAGATCTTGATTCCGCTGTCGCTGGGCTGGTTCATCTTGCTGGCGTTCATCCAGGTCGGCCAGAACGAGAACTGGAGCACGCTCCAGTTCATCGGGCTCGGCATCGGCCTCGGCATCGGCATCATTGCGTTGGGCGCAATGTTGATGCTCGCCATCAACAACGCCCGGGCCGAGCGCATTGCACAAGAGGAGGTGTCTCGTGGCTGAGGGTTCGTACCTGAAGGGCTTTGGTGTCACGTTCAAGAAGCTCTTCGAGGAGCGCTTGACCGGCGACTACCGAGGCGGCCGCGGCGCGGCCAAAGGCAAGCCCGACGAGAAGCGCGAAAAGGCCGAGCGGCTCCATGGCCGTCATGTCTTGAACCGCTACGAGGACGGCATGGAGAAGTGCATCGGCTGTGAGCTGTGCGCTGGCGTGTGCCCGGCGAAGTGCATCTATGTGCGTGGCGCCGACAACGATCCCGAAGCGCCGACGTCACCTGGCGAGCGGTTCGGGTACGTCTACGAGATCAACTATCTGCGGTGCATTCACTGCGACCTGTGCGTCGAGGCGTGCCCGACGCAGGCGATCACCGAATCGAAGCTGTTCGAGTTCTCGTTCACCAACCGCAACGATGCGATTTACACCAAGAACGAGTTGTTGGTCGGTGACGACGGCAAGCCACAGCAGATGCCGTGGGAAGACTGGCGACCGGGCGAGGACGAGCTGACGTCGGGGTGGATGCGAGCGACCTCGCCGGCTGGCGATCACCGCTACGAGGGCATCGTGCATTGGGCGGG
>JBCCYT010000217.1:0-6590 GCA_039188975.1 Actinomycetota bacterium | reverse complement strand
CGCCAGCAAGGGTTGTGTCGGGATCGAGCGCCACGACCGGAGTCTGGCTCACTTCCGATCGACCGGGTGGGGAATAGTCAACCCGTTGACAGATCGTCGACCGAGGTGACCGTCGAACCGTCGACGGTGATGTCGTAGCGGCGAGCGGTGAGATCAACGCGAAGTTCAGCCGAGCGATCACCGGCGGTCCATCGCATCACCAGGCGATCGGCAGGCGACTCGACCACGGAGAAGTCCCCGCCGAAGAGCCCGCCTTCGACCGCGCGCCACCGAAGCAGATGGAGCAGCGACTGCACGACCGGCCGTTCGACCTCGACCGCCAACGACACCTCATCGTGGTACGGACGGTTGATGTCTCGCCCGACGCCGGTGCGGCGCAACAGCGCCATGTCGTTCGCCGCCGCCAGCACGCCGGCGTAGTAGATCTGCGGAATGCCGGGTGCGAAGACCTGGATCAGTCGAGCGATGATCTGCGCATCGTCGTCGCTCCCCAGAGCTTCGAAATACGTCCCGTTGACCTGATACAGATCGAGGTTCGATGCCGCTGCTCCGGTCGACTCGCGGCTGCGGCCGTCGCTGGCGTCGTGCATTGCCTCGACGAGCGCGTCGACCTGATCCGGTTCCAGCAAGCCTGGCTTGTCGCCCTCGGGAGCCACATCGACCACCCCGATGCCGTCGTGGGTGTCGAGCACGGTCACACAGTTCGTCGGACGGATGGCGAGCCAGTGCTCGAGCGGCGTTGCGTCCTCGGCGTGGATGGCGTGGAGCACGAGCGGCGGCAATGCGAAGTCATAGACAAAGTCAACGCTTGCGGCGATCTCCATCTGGAAGCCGAAGTAGGAGTGAATCTCGACCAGCAGGTGCATACCGCGTCGATGGGCCTCCGTCCGCAACCGGGCAATGAAGTCGAACGCTTCAGGCAACATGAAGCACGAGGTACCTCGACGCTTGATCGCATAGCCAACGGCATCGAGCCGAACGAGGCGCACGCCACCTTCGGCCAGGCGATCGAGGACCGACATCAAATAGGCCCACCCGGCGGGATGCTCGACATTGATGTCGATCTGATCGGACGTGAAGGTGGTCCACACGTCGACCGGCTCACCATCGATCTCATACGTCGTGAACGGCGGCCACGGTCGAGGCCGATAGATCTTGGCCAGCTCCTCCTCGGAGGCACCGCCCGGGAAGATCATGTCCTTCGTCAAGAACATGCCCGCGAACTCCGACGCATCCCCCTTGGCTTGCCAATCGAGGAACGGCTCCGAACCGGACGACACGTGATTGACGATGAGGTCGGCCATGATCTCGAAGTCCGCCCCGAGCGCCCCGACGTCAGACCAGTCACCGAGCCGCGGATCGACCATCGTGTGATCGATCGGATCGAAACCCGCGTCGGCCCCATCGATCGGCGGGAAGAACGGAAGCAGATGCACGCCGCCGAACGCCCCGGCAAAGTGACCTCGCATCACCTCGCCGAGCCCGGCGAGATCTCCTGCCAGTCGGTCGACATACGTGATGAGCTGCGGCTGATTTCGCAGGGGGGCCGGGGTGGCTGGCCGATCGTTCATGGCAGCGGACGCTACCCCCTACCCTGAGAGTCGTGACCGATCAGCTCCCCCTTCCCGAAACCGTCGATGTCGCCGTCGTCGGCGCCGGACTCGCTGGTCTCGCCGCCGCTCGGGTGCTCGCCGGGGCCGGCCGATCAGTCGTCGTCCTCGAAGCATCGGACGGCGTGGGTGGCCGAGTCCGCAGCGACATCGTCGACGGGTTCATCCTCGACCGCGGCTTTCAGATCCTGCTGCGGGCCTATCCCGAACTCGATCGCCAGTTCGACATCGATGCCCTCGACCTGCGTTCATTCGATGCAGGAGCGCTGGTCCGCGTCGACGGCCGGCTCGCGACCCTGGGTGATCCGCTGCGGAAACCGACGACGCTCGCAGCGTCGATCACCGCGCCGATCGGCGGGATCACCGACAAGCTTCGCCTGTTGAAGGACCGGGCGCGGCTGAGCCGGGTCGACACTCCCGACCTGCTTCGCCAACCCGATTCGTCGACGCGCGACGGCCTGAAAGCCAGGGGCTACAGCGACGCCATGATCGATCGGTTCTTCACGCCGTTCGTCGGCGGCATCCAGCTCGACCCATCGCTCGGCACGAGCAGTCGCATGTTCGATGTCGTGCTGCAGCAACTCTTCCGGGCCGATGCCGTTGTTCCCGCCAAGGGCATGGGTGCGCTCTCGACCCAGCTCGCCGATCGACTTCCGGACGGCATGATCCACCTCGAAACGGCGGCCACGGCCGTGCGACCCGGCATCGTCTCTACCACTCGAGGCGATGTCGCCGCGACCGACATCGTCGTTGCCGCCGAAGGTCCCGCCGCCGCCGAGCTGCTCGACCTGGCACCCGTTGCATCGAACCCAGCAACCTGTGTCTGGTTCGGGGCCAGCCGGGCTCCGATCGACGACGCCCTGCTCGTGCTCGACGGAGGCGGTCCCGCGCTCAACATCGCGATCATGAGCAACATCGCACCGGACTACGCACCCCCCGGTCAGGCACTCATCGGTGGGGCGATGCCCGGCGTCTTCGAGCCCGACGCCGAACCGGATGTCCGAGCCCAGCTTCGCGAGATCTGGGGCGAGCAGGTCGATGGCTGGCGTCACCTTCGTACCGACACGATCGCCCACGGGCAGCCCGCTCAGCCGCCGGGATTTGCCCCGAAGCAACGCACGTCGCTCGGCGAAGGGCTTCACGTGTGCGGCGACCACCGCGATACCGCCTCGATCCAGGGCGCGCTGTACTCCGGCCGCCGGTGCGCCGAATCGATCCTCGCGAGCTGACCATCTACGTTGGCGACGTGCGCCACACCGACGAGCAGCTCGAGGTCTGGCGTCGCGACGGCGGCGCCATCCTCGATTCATTTTTCACGCCGGACGAACTCGCGCCGTGTGTCGATGGCATGGAGCGCCTGTATGGCCATCTCCGGCCCGGTGACCCGTCGGCGCACGAGAACTTCGACGCCAAGACTCGCTACACGACGCAATTCGCCAACACCGACGACCTGCCCTTCCCCGCCAACGCCGACCTCAACCTGATCGGCCTTCACCCGGCACTGATCGCCTGCGCACGCGAGGCACTTGGTACCGATGACGTGCGGATCTATCAGTGCCACACATGGGCGAAGTTCACCGGCCAAACCGACTTCGATCAGCCGTTCCACTGCGACTACAAGAACCACACGTTGACGGTCCCCGGCGAGCACGAGATCGAACGAACGATCAACTTCATGATCTACCTGACCGACGTCACCGATGAGCACGGCGCAATCCACTATGTGCCGGTGCCAGAGTCGGACCCGATCACCGGTCCGATGCGACCTCAATTTGCCGGTACGGCCGCCGGGTACGAGGAGCAGCTTCGGGCGATCGAACGCAGCGGAGCCGCTCCAGCCGGCTCGGTGTTCGCCTACGGCATCGACGTCTTTCATCGCGGGACCAACCTCACGGTCCCAGACGGCCACCGCTACACGATCACCGCCAGCTACAAGGCCGCAGGCAACGACCAGATCGGTTGGTCGGCCTGGCCTCGCTTCTTCCGCGAACCCTGGCACCTCGTCATGGACCACGCGAGCGTCGAGCAGCGCACGTGCCTGGGCATCCCTGCGCCCGGCGACCCGTTCTGGACCGACCTGACCCTCGCTCGCACCGCTGACCGTTGGCCCGACACCGACTGGTCGGCGTACGAAGCCGCCCTTCGTTAGCCGGCCAGCAGCTCCTTTTGGTTCTTCGAGGGAAAGCGAGGCCGAACCTGCTCGCCATCGAGCACGGTCTCGACCTCCGCGACGGCCGCGACCACGCGGTCGTGTTGCTCGTCACCGAGTTGATCGAGCAGTTCGTAGACCACGGAGCCATCCGGCCGCTGGGTCCACCCGCCAACGATCACACCGTCAGCCCAGATCGTCGGTCCGATGTTGCCAAAGCGATCAAAGAGCCGATCGACATGCGTCGGGCTCACGTACCAGTCTCGTTCCTTCCAGCCCATCGCTGTCGCATCGAGCCCCGGAAGCAACCGCACCCATGGGTCTGGCTCATCGGTGTCGTCGTGGTCACCGGCGAGGACCCACCCACGGCGGTCATCCTCGAGGGCGACCTCGACTGCACCAAGATCAGCCAACGCATTGCGCACGAGCGTTGCGGTCTCGCCCAGCCACCACCGCAGGTCGGTTTCGGTGGCAGGGCCAAACGTCTGGAGGTACCGGCCGACGAGCGCAGCTGCAGCCTCCCGAAGCTCCAACCCCGAGATGGGGTGGCCGAGCCAGGCTTCGGTCACCGTCCATCGGTACTCCGCTGAGGTCCACGATCCGGTCGGGGCGACCCGCAGCAACTCGCCATCGAAGCCCGCGCCCTGCAGCATCTTCGTGTGCGCGTTGAGCGTGGCGGTGTGTTTCGTGGTGCCGTACTGCAGGGGCACCGCCAAGTGGGGCAACCGTTGTCCGATCTCCCGAGTGCCGAGCGGCCCGTCGACATCGAGTAACGCACGAATCTGCGCGATGCCCGACGCGAACCACGCGTCGGGGTCATCCGCAATCCCAGCGGCGGCTACCGCCTTGATGTTGGCGGCGTGTTCCTTTCGAGCGATCTTTGCTGTGGTCGCCGCATGGGCCAAGCGGGCGACGTCGGGCGCCATCACCCAGATCGTGCGCCGCATCGCATGGTGACGCACCAAGGTCCGGTCCTCGTAGAGGGCCCGTTCGACCATCGGAATCGAGGGATTGCTCATCCTCACCAGACACGACAGGTGAACCGTTGCCGGATCCGAGGAATGCAGGCAGACCAGGTCGTCGGCGATCGCAACCGGGTCATCGGATCGGCCGGCTTCGGTCAGCCGGTGACGGCGGGCGATGCGTCGCCGGCGTTCGGTCGTGGTGATCCGATGCACGTGCGCAACCTACGCTCGGGCCCATGGACGAGCCACTGATCCTGACCAAACGAGACGACGGCGTGGCGATCGTGTCGACCAACGACGACCCGCTCAACCGGATGAGTCTCGAGTATGTCGACCGGCTCCGCGAGGTGGTCGACGACCTCACGGCCGATGACTCGATTCGAGCCGTCGTTGTCACCGCCGAGGGCACCACGAACTTCTCCGTTGGCATGAACCTGAAACAGCTGCCGGACGGCATCGCCCAGGCCGGTAGCGTCGATGCGTTCTTCGATCAGCGGCTCGACCTGATCCATCGCATCGAGACCATGGGGAAACCGTCGGTCGCCACCCTGTTCGGCTATTGCCTCGGCGGCGGGCTCGAATTACCACTCGGCTGTACGTTTCGGCTGGCCGCAGCCGACGGGGCCAAGATCGGGCTTCCCGAGATGGACCTCGGCTCGACGCCGGCATGGGGTGGGAGTGCGCGGCTGGCCAAGACCGTCGGCCGCCAACATGCGCTCGACATGATCCTGCGGGCCAAAACGCTCAGCGGCCCTGAGGCACTCGCCATCGGGCTGGTCAACGAGGTGTGGCCACTCGACGAGTTGAAGGAGCGAGCGATTGCGCTCGCTGCTGAGCTCGCCCGCCGGCCCCACCTGGCGGTAAAGGGCATGCTCGATGCGCTCCACGACGCCGAGCACAAGACGCTCGACGAGTTGCTCGCCGCCGAGCGTGCAGCGGTTCACGCCACGATGGGAACGCCCGACGCGAAGGAAGGCATGCTGGCGTTCCTCGAGAAACGCGCTCCGGTGTTCAACCGACCGGTCGTGGACGAGTGAATCCGCTTCTCCCGCTGACGGGTCTCACGATGGGTCGGCACCCATTCGTCGTCCCATGGCGGCGACCCGCCGAGCGAAGATCGCGTCTGCGTCGTTGAAGACATTGCGGAACTGACCGAACAGTTCGAAGCTGACCATGCCGTACAGCTCGGTCCAGACTCCGATCCCCATGGCCATCCGTACCGGATCGATGTCGACCTCGCCGAGGGCAACCAGGTCGACGAGCTGGGTTCGCAACGCCGGCTCGAGCGCTTCGGCCTTCTCGCTGAGCGGTGCGCCGGCAGCATCGAGGTCGGCCAGGAGGTGCAACAGCAGCATCGTGACCCGGCTGGCGGGAGCGATCGTGTCCTGGGGTGCGGCATAGCCCGGCACGGGTGAGCCGTAGATCAGCGCGTACTCGTGGGGGTTGGCGCGTGCCCAGTTCCGAACCCCGTGGGCGACCGCAGCGAAGCGGCCCGCATGGTTGGTCCGTTCGACTTCAGCTTCTGCGGTTTCGACCGTCGCTCCGAGCGCGTTGTAGGCCTCGATGATCAGCTGGGTGAGCAGCGCATCTCGGCTCGGGAAGTACCGATAGATCGCGGACGACACCATGCCGAGTTCGCGCGAAACCGCACGCAGCGACAGCCCGGCTGCCCCCTGCTCGGCGAGATGACGTCGCGCCGTGTCTGTGATGTCGCGGATCAGCGCGGCGCGGGCGATGTCTCGGGCGCGCTTGGGAGCTGGCTCGCTCATGGACTCCATCCTGACGGATCTGGTGCCGTTTTGCGAGCGGTGACCACAAACGAGAGCAGTGCTCTTGACATGGTTGGGTCGAGTGTGCAAACGTCCT
>JBCCYT010000216.1:0-6595 GCA_039188975.1 Actinomycetota bacterium | reverse complement strand
CGGCGGCCGAAACAGTGTCACCGGTGCGCTGCTCGGCGTCATGGTGATGACCGCCGGAAGCGAGGTCGCCCGCAAGATGGGGCAGGACGGTTTCGAGTTCTTCGGGATCGGTCTCGACGACGCTCCTCTCGACTGGATCTTCCGCGAGAACCTGCAGACCGTTTTCCTCGGCGTCTCGATGTTGGTGTTCATGATCTGGCGTCCCAAGGGCATTCTCGACGATTGGGAGCTCGACGAGTGGCTCCTTCGGCGCTTCGGCCCGCACCACGATGTTGAGCCCGACGAGTTGCCGGCGGTCGAGCCCGAGGCGAGCGCGTCGCTCGTCGCTCGCGACGTCGATGTGATCTTCGGTGGGTTCCAGGCGCTCAGTGGTGCTCGGCTCGAAGCCCGGGCCGGCGAGGTCGTTGGCATCATCGGGCCCAACGGTGCCGGCAAGACCACGTTGGTCAATGTGATCACTTCGATGGTGCCGGCCACGACCGGTGTCGTTGAGATGAACGGGGTGAACCTCACCGACGCCGAACCGTTCGAGGTCGCTCGTGCGGGGTTGGTGCGCACCTTCCAGAACCTTCGACTCTTCGGTGCGCTGACGGTGCGTGAGAACGTCGAGGTGTCGCTGCTCGTCGCGGAACGTCATCGTGCCGATCGCGCCCTCCCAGCCGTTGACGAGCTCGTGTACGCGGCGGGGCTGTGGGAGCACCGTGATCGCCGGGCACGAGAACTCGATTACGGCAACTCTCGTCGTCTCGAATTGGCTCGGGCCGCCGGCATGGTTCCGGACTTCTTGCTGCTCGACGAACCGACCTCCGGCATGAGCGATTCCGAGTCGTTGGTGATGGTCGACCAGGTGAAGCGCATGGCGTCGCTGGTCGGGGCCGGTGTGGTGGTCATCGATCACGATCTCGGTTTCATCACCGGCATCAGTGAACGGATCTACTGCCTCGACCGGGGCACGGTGATCGCCGACGGCACCCCGGAGGCAGTTCAGGCCGATCCGGTCGTGCAAGCGGCCTATCTCGGCTCGGCTGCGGAGGCCTGATCATGCGTAACCGACCGGGAATGCGAAACCTCGAGGCGTATCGATTGCATACTTCATGCAATCGGTCAGGGGAGATCCGATGACAGAGAGTTATCCGCGCCCGGAACCATCGAACCGCCGGCGGGGTGGGCTCGCCGACGACGTCGCCAGCTATGTGCGCGAGCTGATTCTCACCGGTCGGCTGCGGCCCGGCGTCAAAGTCGACCAGGACGCCATCGGTCGAGCGCTCGACGTGAGCCGTAGCCCGATCCGAGAAGCCCTGGTCGTGCTCGGACAGGAAGGGCTGCTCGACGTCACCCCCCGCCGGGGCGCCTTTGTCGCTCGGCTGAGCCCCGACGACATCGTCGATCACTACGAGCTATACGGCATCGTGTCGGGTCGGGCCGCCGCCATGGCTGCCCACTCGCTCAAACCCGAGCAGCTCGATGAGCTCGAAGCGGTACATGCCCGGTTCCGGCCCGACAGCGGCGAAGACCTGTCGGCCCTCAACGACGAGTTCCACCGAATCATCAACACGGCGGCACCCCGCCGAACTCGCTGGCTGCTCCGCCACCTCGTTCGATCGATCCCCACCGCCTACTACGAGTTCGTCGACGGGTGGGACGCCCGAGCAGTCGATCAACATCAGCGAATCCTCGATGCGATCAAAGCAGGAGATGCCGACGAGGCCCGAGTGGCGATGGAAGCACACCTACACGACAGCGGCGTGGCGGCGGTCGACGCGCTCCACGCCCGCGGATTCTGGGAGGACGATCCCCGTTGACCGATTTCACGCCTGCGAGCGCCGAGGACTTCGAGGACATCCGGATCGAGGTGCGGCGCCTCTGCGACAAGTACGGCAACGCGTACTGGCGAGGCCTCGAACCCGACCGGTACCCAACCGAGTTCGTGACCGAACTCACCGATCAAGGCTGGCTCGGTTCGTTGATTCCCGAGGAATACGGGGGCGGCGGTCTGAGCGTCGCCGGGGCATCGGTCATTCTCGAGGAGATCTCGGCCAGTGGCGGGAACCCGTCGGCGTGCCATGCCCAGATGTACGTCATGGGCACGGTGCTGCGACACGGCTCCGAGGAGCAAAAGCGGCACTACCTTCCCCAGGTCGCCGATGGCCGCAAACGTCTGCAGGCCTTCGGGGTCACCGAGCCAACCGCCGGGTCCGAAACCACTGCGATTCGGACCCGCGCCGAACGCGACGGCGACTCCTGGCGCATCAACGGGCAGAAGATCTGGACGAGTCGCGCCGAGCACTCCGACCTCATGGTGTTGCTCGCTCGAACGACACCGGCTGACGAGGTCGCCAATCGCATGGAAGGTCTGTCGGTCTTCCTCGTCGAGATGCGCGACGACGATGGCGAACTCATCCCCGGACTGACGGTCA
The DNA here is from genome assembly GCA_039188975.1 of Actinomycetota bacterium. GTDB lineage: Bacteria > Actinomycetota > Acidimicrobiia > Acidimicrobiales > Aldehydirespiratoraceae > UBA11606. The sequence continues at coordinate 4,178 of JBCCYT010000216.1, read as the reverse complement.
ACCCGATCAAGACGATGATGAACCACAACTCGACCGAGGTGTTCTTCGACGATGTTGTCATTCCGACCGATGCGCTCGTCGGCACGGAAGGAATGGGCTTTCGCCACATTCTCGACGGCATGAACGCCGAACGGATTCTCATCGCGGCCGAGTGCATCGGTGACGGCCGCTTCTTTCTCGAGAAGGCGAGCGCGTACGCCAACGAGCGAGAGGTCTTCGGCCGCCCGATCGGCATGAACCAGGGCGTCGCCTTTCCCCTTGCCAAGGCCTACGCCAATCTCGAAGCGGCGAACCTGATGCGCTGGAAGGCGGCGAATCTCTTCGACGCAGGCGAGTCGTGCGCCGCCGAGGCGAACATGTCGAAGATGCTCGCATCCGAAGCGTCCTGGGAAGCCGGCAACGCCGCCGTGCAGACCTTCGGCGGGTTCGGTTTTGCCGAGGAGTACGACATCGAACGCAAGCTTCGGGAGACCCGGCTCTACCAAGTCGCCCCGATCAACAACAACCTCGTCCTGGCCTTCGTCGCCCAGAAGTGCCTCGGACTTCCCAAGAGCTACTGAGGGGCGCCAGCCCCGACCCAGCTGTACTACCTGGCCATGAAAGGCAGCATCCATGACCCACACCGCTGACAGTTTCGAAGCCGCCTGCCGCGAGGCAGGTGTGCACACCGTCGAGCTGGCCACGACCGACTCCCAGGGCCATCTGCGCGGCAAGCGCATCCCGGTCGATCGCTTCTTCCGCACGACCCTGTCGAGCGGCGCCAACATCGCGGACGCGATGTTCGTGTTCGACATGCAGAACGACTTGCCCGACAACGAGTTCGTCAACATGGACACCGGTTACCTCGACTGCAAGCTCATCCCCGACGTGTCGACCGGGCGCATCCTCACCCACCGGCCCGGTTACGCCCTCGTGTTCGCATCGGTCGAGGATCCCCACGGCAACCCTCATCCGCTGGCCCCCCGCAATGTGTTGGCGACACAGATCGAGCGGCTTGGCGACGCCGGGGCGGAGCCGCTGGTTGCGACCGAGATGGAGTTCTATCTCGTGACGCCGGAGTGGGAGCCGATCCAAGAGCACATCCAATACAGCTCGCTCACCGACTCGATCCATCTCGAACCGGTGCTGCACGACATGCGAGACGCGCTTGCGGGTGCCGGCATCGAGGTCGAGTCGTCGAACTTCGAGTACGGCCCGGGTCAGGTCGAGATCAACTGCGGCCCGGCCGACGCGATGCGCACGGCCGACAACACGGCACTGTTCAAGTCGATCGTGAAGCAGGTCGCCGTGCAGCACGGCATGCGAGCGACGTTCATGCCCAAGCCCTGGACCGAAGCGTCCGGGTCGGGCATGCACATCCACACCTCGCTCACCGTCGATGGCAGCAATGGCTTCGCTGGCTCTGACGGCGGGCCGAACGAGCTGATGGCGGCATGGCTCGGTGGCCTGATCGAGCACGCCGGGTCGATGGTGTTTCTCGGTGCGCCCACGCCGAACGGGCCGCGCCGCATCCGGCCGTACACGTTTGCGCCGACCCACATCAACTGGGGCCTCGACAACCGCACCGTGCTGGCCCGCTGCATCTGCGAGGGTGACACTCAGGCCAACCGCGTCGAGTACCGCTCGGCCGGTGCCGATGCTCACCCGCACCTGATCATCGCGGCGATCCTTGCCGCTGGCGCCGATGGCCTCGAGCGGTCACTCACCCCTCCGGCGATGAGTGCGGGGGACATGTACACCGAGCCCGGTGATTGCACGCCGCTCGCGACCGATCTGGCCGGTGCGCTCGCAGCGTTCGACGGCTCGTCGCTGGCTGGGATGCTCGGCGACACGTTCAGCCGCAGCTATGCCTCCATCGCCGCTGCCGAGGTGGTGATGGTGGCTGAAAACAACCCCGATCCCGACGAGGTCAACGACTGGGAGCGGGCTCGGTTCATCGAGTTCAGCTGATGTCCACGCTCCAGAGCACCGCACCCGACGTCACCACACCGTCGCTGTACCTCGACGGGATCCCGCACGAGCGGTTCACCGAGCTTCGTGAACGGCCCGGCCTCGTCTGGCATCCCTACGACGATCCGCGTTCGAGCAAACCGGGCTTTTGGGCGGTGACTCGACACGCCGACATCAAACAGATGTCGCGCCAGCCGGAGATCTTCTCGTCTGGCATCGGCCACTCGAATCTGTGGGACCTCGAAGCCGACGCACTCGAGGCCCGCCGGTCGATCATCGACACCGACGCGCCGGATCACACCCGGCTGCGTCGCCTGGTGAGCAAGGCCTTCACCCCGCGCAACATCCGGGTGTGGGAGGACGCAACGCGCGAGATCACCGCCGAGCTGCTCGACGATTTCGTTGCGGCGGGTGGCGGCGACTGGGTCGACATGGTTGCGGCGCCGCTGCCGATCCGGGTGATCTTGTCGATCCTCGGCGTGCCCGTCGAAGACTCCGACTTCCTCGTCGAACTCTCTAACTACCTCGTAGAGGGCACCGGTGATGAACTGTCGCTGCCCGACGATGCGTTTGGCAACACCACCGAGCTGCGTCTCCTTCCGTTCGGTTCGCCCGCCAGCCACGCCATGTACGAGTACGCGGAGAAGATCGGGTCCGAGCGTCGCGCCGAGCCACGAGACGACATCGTCACCAAGCTCGTACTCGCCGAGCACGAGGGCGATTCGCTGTCGGCGTCGGAATACCGCAACTTCTTCCATGTGCTCGTCTTCGCCGGCAACGAGACCACCCGGACCGCGATCACCCACGGCGCCATGGCGTTCGCCAACAACCCCGATCAATGGGATCGACTCGTCGCGGATCCGACACTGATGGATCAGGCGGTCGAGGAAGTGATCCGCTGGGCGACACCGGTGCTGCACATGCGACGCACCGCGGCAGAAGACACCGAGCTGGCCGGCACGCCGATCGCCAAGGGCGACAAGGTCGTGATGTGGTACGCCGGCGCGAATCGTGATCCGGAGGTCTTCCCCGATCCGTTCCGTTTCGACATCGGGCGGGAGGGAAATCAGCAGGTTGCGTTCGGTGGTGGCGGTCCGCACTTCTGCCTGGGAGCGTTCCTCGCCCGGATGGAGATCCAGATCCTGCTGGAGGAGATGATCGCCCGCGACCTCCGCCTCGAGATCACCGAGCCGGCGGTGCATGCGCCGTCGAACTTCGTGCACGGCGTGCTCTCGGTGGGGATGGCGCCGACATGACTGGGCATGTGCGGGTCACCATCGACTCCGACGTCTGCATCGGGATGGGTCAGTGCGAGATGCTCGCGCCGGACGTGTTCGGGTTCGATGACGACGAAGCGATCGCATTCGCCATCGATGGGGCGACGATCGAACGCGGCAAGGGCGAGGACATCGCCGATCGGTGCCCGAGCCGGGCCATTTCGATCGTCGAACTGGACGCAGGTGAGTAGGGGATTGGTCATGGAGACGTACGACAATTGGATCGACGGCGGGTGGCTCGCACCGGCCCGCCGGATGGAGACGACCACGCCGTTCACCGGAGAGGCGTGGGCGACGGTGGCCGACGACCCGGCGGCGGTCGACACGGCGGTGGCTGCGGCCCGGGCGGCGTTCGATGGCGAATGGAGCGCCATGTCCGGGGCTGAGCGAGGTCGCTGCATGCGCAAGCTCGGCGAGCTGCTCACCCGGGATGCCGAGATGCTCGGCCAGATCGAAAGCCGGGACAACGGCAAGATCATCCGAGAGACGGGCGCCCAGGCGAAGAGCCTGCAGAGCTACTTTGACTTCTTCGCTGGGATGGCCGACAAGATCGGCGGCGAGAAACTGCCCGACCCCGGCCCCAACTTCTTCGTCTACACCGAACATGTGCCCGTCGGGGTCGTCGGTGCGATCATCCCGTGGAACTCACCGCTCGCCCTCTTGACGTGGAAACTCGGGCCGCTCCTGGCCGCAGGATGCACGGCCGTCGTCAAGCCGTCCGACATCACCCCGGTCACGGCTCTGCTGCTTGCCGAGCGGGCAACCGAGGCCGGGTTTCCCGACGGGGTCATCAACATCGTCACCGGCGGCCCGGAGGTCGGCGCCGCAATCAGCTCGCACCCGGGGATCGACAAGATCACGTTCACGGGCGGCGGCGCCACTGCACGCCATGTCGCCAAGGCCGCCGCAGAGAACCTCACACCGCTCGTGTTGGAACTGGGTGGTAAGTCG
>JBCCYT010000215.1:0-6621 GCA_039188975.1 Actinomycetota bacterium | reverse complement strand
GAACACGACACGACTGTCTGCGCCATCTGAGGTCGCACAGACCTCATCACCGAGGGTCGGGGCGAGCTCCCCCATGACCGCGGCGGCCCACCATGCCGCACGGACGCCGCCCCCCGATGCCGCCACGATGACGAGCGGCCGAGCCGCCCGGTCGTCGGCCCCGACATTGGACTCCTCGTCCCCTGAGCCGGAAGCGTCGTCCGCCAACGCCGCTGGCGCGACTGGCAGATTGTTGGTCGCCAGCCACGCCGCAAACGCGGTGTCCACGGTGAGGTGAGCCGGCTCGAGGTCAACACCCGCGTCGCCGACGCATTCGGGAATGTCGACATCGGAGGGTTCCATCGTGAGCGGGCCGGGCAGATCGTGCTGTTCGCGGGGGAAGGTCCAGATTCCGACGATGAGCCACAGCACCATTGCGCCGAGCAGCGGCCAGCGTTTGAAACCGAGATTGGAGAACAGGACGGCGGTCGGCGTGCGGTCGGCCATGTATCCGAGGGCCCCGAGCCCAACGGTCAACACGCTGAGGAAGACGACGAGAAGTGCGGTCGCTCCAGCGCTGCGGCCGAAGCGCACCGGGTCGCTCGAGACCGCCCAGAAACTACCGATGCCGAGGCCCACGACAACACCGACGGTGGTCATGCGCCACCGCCGCAAGGACGCCACGGTGAGGTTCGGCGTGACCTGTTTCGTGCGCACGTACAGCAGCCCGCCGACGACGACCAATCCAACACCGACTGCGCACGCCGCGGCACTCCCGTTCCTCCCCCGGAAGAACACGGCATCGCCGAATCCGGCTCGAATCATGGCGCCGCCGAGGATCCACCACGGCGCCGCGGTCAAGAGCGCAATGCCGTTGTGGCCTCGGGTCACCGCCCGTTCCGAACCCGACCGGCCGTCAGAGACACTGTCGCGCAGCCACCGAAGCACGCCGGCGAATGCAGGGAAGAGGCCAGGACCGAACAGGTTGGACCAGGTCGGGACGTCCTCGTCATCGGCTGCCGCCACCCCGCCACTGGACACGGCGTTGGCGAAACCGACCACCGCGATCAGAGCACCGGGGAAGATCGCCACCGGCCCCCAACCGGCAAACCGACGGAGCGCCAACCCGCCGGCGAGCACGAGCACCCCAAGGGCGATGGTGCCGACGGAGCGCTGTCGTTCGAACGACTTGGTTGCGTTCTCGGTCGGTGCATCCGTCTGCTCGACGAGTATCGCTGCGGTGACGGCGTTGCTCATCGACAAGATCGCGAGCGCACCGATGGCGGCGGCGAGGGGACGGCCGAACTCTCCCAGGCCGAGAAGCACATCGGAGATCTGGATTGGCACGATCAGCAAGGCCAGAAATGACAAGGTGACGACCATGACCGGCCGAGTCGCCGCCGCGACCGAGATGCGCGCCCGATTGGCGGGCCGAGCCCGAAGCCGAACCGGACGGGTCAAGCGCCGCTCGATGACTACCCCGTAAGCGATGGTGGCGACCATCGCCCATTTGGCAACCCACAGACCGGAGGTGACGACCCGCAAGACCTCGCCGAGCGACCCGGTGTCGTCGCCGTTGGTCATCCAGGCGAGGCTCATGTGGGCCCCGAGCCCGAGGTTCTCCAACCAGTCGATCGCAACCAGCGCAAAGAGGGCGTTCACGGCCCACCGAAGCGCTCGACCGACCCGGTCCTCCTCGGCGACGATGCCCGTGGCCTGACGCTGCTCATGTTGTTGCTGTCGGTTGTGCAAATACGGCAGTGCTGCGCAGAGGTAGGTAGCGATGAAGGCCACCGAATCGATGGCGACGAACAGCCACACGACGCTGAGGGCCGACGTCGGTTTGGCTTGACCGGCCTCCTGCGCCGTTGCCTCCTGTACGGCATCGAATCGACGCATGTCAGCGACCGCGGCGGAGACGGCGTCCCCGTCGAGTGTCGTGGTGAACCATCCGATACTTCGGGCCGGTACCCCATCGTTGCGAATCGCCTGCAGCAGGGTGTCCAACTCACCCATCAACGCCAGCACGAGCGCGCCGAGCACCACGGCCACCCACACGGTTGACCGCAGGCGATCGCCCGGTTGGATGTCGCCCGCCCACGTGCTCAGGCGAATCGCCGTGCGGGTCTGGAACCGCCAGATCGTGAACGACCCAGCCATCACCATCGGTACGAGGAGCCATGCCCACCCACCGAGGGTGACGGCGAGTGCGAGTCCGATGGCGGCCGTACCGGCCAATGTTCCTCGTCGGATGATGTCGCGCAGGTCGCCCAACCAGGTCATGTCCGCCATGGCGTGTTGATCTCCCCCACCGGCGTGACCGCCGGCCGTTCCGCCGGGCGTTCGGGTTTCCCCGGACGCCACCCCTGCATCCTTTCAGACGGATGGGACACGTGCCTGAGGGCGAGGTTTCAGTGCACGGTGAGACCCTGCGTCTCCACGATGAACGCTGCGGCCGACTCGACCAAGGGCCGACCACCGATCTCGGCTCGCCACGCGCCATGACCGGCGCCGTCGAGCGGGTGCCACTCGTAGGCGACGCCGGTTTGCTCGTACTCGGCTCGTAGCCGCTCGGCTTCGGAGAAGTCGACGGTGCGGTCCGCGGTGCCGTGCACGATCGATACCGGCGCGTCGGACGGGTCGAATCGGCTCCCGCCGCCGTTGATCAGCTCGATCATCGACAAGACCGCGTGGCCACCCCAATGGTCAATGACTGTCGCGACCTCGCTGGACTGATCGAGATTGGTGGAGGCCAGGGTTGGATCGGTCTCGACATCGATCTCAGAAACACAATCTTCGGGGTGGCTGGCACCGAGCATGATCGCCAGGTTCGATCCCGCCGAACCGCCCACGACGGCAATGTGGTCGGGGTCGATCGAGTAGTCGTCGGCCGTGGCCCGCACCCAGCGGATTGCGGCCTTTGCGTCTCGGCAGGCTGGGTAGAGGGCCCGCCACTGCTGCGACTGTTTGTCGGTGACGGCAACGGGCGGTTCCGGGTACCCATCGGGGAGCGTGCCGACATCGTCGGCCAGGCGATAGTTGATCGAGTACGCGACGTAGCCTCGCTCGGCAAACCAGACGGCCATCTCCGACAGCGGGCCGTGCTCCTTGCTCCCGCTGACGAAACCTCCACCGTGGATCATGACGACGGCCGGCATGACGGCCTGATCGCTGCGGACCGGTTCGTAGACGTCCACCAGCAGATCGATGATCGCCGCGTCGCCGCTCCCCCACGATTGGTGCGACAGCGCCTGGCCATAGACGATGTCGGTCGTGACCGACACCTCGAACGTCGCGTCGGCGTGCACCGGGGTGACGCGGTCATCGGTTGCTTGGGCCGGTTCGGTGGTGGGCGGCACCGTCGCCGGTGGTTCTGAGGTCGGCGGTACGTCCGCTGTCGACCCCGCTGTTTCCGAAGCAGAATCGTCCGCGGTTTCGGTCGTGGTGGCGCTTCTCCAGCAGCCGCCGGCGATCACGGCAAGGACGGTGGCGATGACGATCGTCGTGGTGACGGAGTTGTGGCGTTTGCGCATGCGAGTTCTCCTCGTTTCGAGACGTCCTGAGCTTCGGCATCGAGTGTGTGGAAAATGTGAGCTCCCGGTGATGGTTCACCTCCCCCCACGGCGTCGATACAACTTCGATACAATTGGCGGTTGATCGGGCTCCTCTTCCGATCTCCGCAGCACCAGAAACGAGGCCGAGTCATGAGTCTGTACGACGACTATCTGAGCCAAATCGCCGACCGGGAGCTCCACGGTCTGCACCCGAAACCTGTCGACGGGGCCGACCTGCTCGCCGAAATCGTCGAGCACATCGAAGACAGCGACAGCGAGCATCGCGCCGACTGCGTTGACTTCTTCATCTACAACGTGTTGCCGGGCACCACCAGCGCCGCCGGTTTGAAGGCCCAGGTCCTCAAAGACGTGATCCTCGGCGCCCGCACGATCGAGGAGATCTCGCCGGCGTTTGCGTTCGAGCAGCTGTCACACATGAAGGGCGGCCCGTCGATCGACGTGCTGCTCGACCTGCTCCTCGGTGAGGACGTGGCGATCGCCCGGCACGCTGCCGACGTGCTCAAGACCCAGGTCTTCCTCTACGAAGCGGACATGGATCGGCTCGAGTCGGCCCACCAGGCGGGCAACGAGCTCGTGACCGAACTCCTGCAGAGCTACGCCAACGCCGAGTTCTTCACCGACCTTCCCGACATCGAGGAGGAGGTCGAAGTCGTGACGTTCGTCGCCGGCGTCGGCGACATCTCCACCGATCTGCTCTCGCCGGGCGCCGACGCGCACTCACGCTCTGACCGAGAGCTGCACGGCAAGTCGATGTTCGAGCACAACACCGACCAGCAGCAAGCGCTCCTCGACCTCCAAGCCCAGCATCCCGACAAGCGGGTGATGCTCGTCGCCGAGAAGGGCACGATGGGCGTTGGCTCGTCGCGCATGTCGGGCGTGAACAATGTGGCGCTGTGGATCGGCAAGAAGGCAAGTCCCTTCGTGCCGTTCATCAACATTGCCCCGATCGTGGCGGGCACCAACGGCATCTCGCCCATCTTTCTCACCACCGTCGGCGTGACCGGCGGGATCGGACTCGACCTGAAGAACTGGGTCACCCAGTTTGATGCCGACGGCGAACTCGTGGTCGACGAAGACGGCGAGGCCGTGCTGGAGCAGACCTACTCCATCGACACCGGCTCGGTCTTCACCATCAACACGAAGAGCCACAAGCTGATCGACGCCGACGGCAACGAGGTGATGGACATCTCGTCGGCGTTCACCCCGCAAAAGGTCGAGTTCATGAAGGCCGGCGGCTCCTACGCCATCGTGTTCGGGAAGAAGCTCCAGACCTTTGCGGCCAAGGCCCTCGGTATCGATGCGCCGCCCGTGTTCGCACCGTCAGCGGAAGTCACCCATGAAGGCCAGGGCCTCACCGCAGTCGAGAAGATCTTCAACCGCAACGCGGTGGGCACCTCGGGCGCCACCTTGCACGCCGGGTCCTACACCCGAGTCGAGGTCAACATCGTCGGCTCTCAGGACACGACCGGGCTCATGACCTCTCAGGAGCTGGAGATGATGGCGTCGACCGTCATCTCGCCGATCGTCGATGCTGGCTATCAGTCGGGTTGCCACACCGCGTCGGTATGGGACTCCAAGGCGCAGGAGAACATCCCACGCCTCATGAAGTTCATGAACGACTTCGGGCTCATCACTGCTCGTGACCCCGAGCACGAGTACGCCCCGATGACCGACGTGATTCACAAGGTCCTCAACGACATCACCGTCGATGACTGGGCGATCATCGTCGGTGGCGATTCCCACACCCGGATGTCGAAGGGCGTTGCCTTCGGTGCTGACTCCGGCACGGTCGCACTCGCCCTCGCCACCGGCGAAGCGTCGATGCCGATCCCGGAATCGGTGAAGGTCACGTTCGAAGGCAAGATGCAGCCGTCGATGGACTTCCGCGATGTGGTTCATGCCACGCAGGCCCAGATGCTCGAGGAGTTCAACGGCGAGAACGTGTTCCAGGGCCGGATCATCGAAGTTCACATCGGCACGCTCGCCTCCGACCAAGCCTTTACGTTCACCGACTGGACGGCGGAAATGAAGGCCAAGGCGTCGATCTGCATCTCCGATTCGGAGACGCTGGTCGAGTCGCTCGAGATTGCCCGTGATCGCATTCAGGTGATGCTCGACAAGGGCATGGACAATGAGAAGGGTGTGCTCCAGGGCCTCGTCGATCAAGCCAACAAGCGGATCGAGGAGGTGGTCACCGGCGAGCGGCCGCCACTGGCACCCGATGCTGACGCCAAGTACTACGCCGAGTTCACCGTGAACCTCGACGAGATCGACGAGCCGATGATCGCCGATCCCGACGTCAACAACGACGACCCCTCGAAGCGGTACACCCACGACACCATTCGCGAGCTGTCGTACTACGGCGGCACGAAGAAGGTCGATCTGGGGTTCGTCGGTTCGTGCATGGTGCACAAGGGCGACATGAAGATCCTCGCTCAGATGTTGCGCAACCTCGAAGAGCAGCACGGCGAGGTCGACTTCAAGGCGCCGCTGGTGGTTGCACCGCCGACCTACAACATCGTCGACGAGCTCAAGGCCGAGGGCGATTGGGAGCTGCTGAGCCGCTACGCGGGTTTCGAATTCGACGACACCGACCCGAAGGACTCGGCCCGCACCAGCTACGACAACATCCTGTATCTGGAGCGACCGGGCTGCAATCTGTGCATGGGCAATCAGGAGAAGGCTGAGCCCGGCGACACCGTCATGGCGACGTCGACCCGTCTCTTCCAGGGCCGTGTCGTGCGCGACTCCGAGGAGAAGCGGGGCGAGTCGCTCTTGGCGTCGACGCCGGTCGTCGTCCTGTCGTCGGTGCTGGGCCGCACCCCCACCATCGAGGAGTACCGAGCAGCAGTCGCCGGCATCGACCTGACCCACTTCGAGCCGCCGAAGCAGGAGCTCACGGCTAAGTCGATCCCGGTGACGATCAGCCGCTGATCTCGCGCACGTCTCTGGAGACTGGTTGGGCGCGCGCTGAGCCTTTAGTTCAGCCGCGCATCGTACGACTGGTACAGCATGATCAGTGGAGGCACGAGCGCATGGCCGGCGTGGGGGGTCTGGCTCGTCGTCG
>JBCCYT010000214.1:0-6625 GCA_039188975.1 Actinomycetota bacterium | reverse complement strand
TCCATCGCCTCGATGGACCCAGTGCACCGTCGTGGCTGCATTGGTCGTCAACGGCAGCTCGTGCTCGGCGTCCTCGATCTCGGCGACCAGGGTGATCGGGTGATCATCATCGAGTCCCTCGATGATCGCCGCTGCCGCCGGCACGCCCGTCTCGTCGACGACGAGGAGATGGTGGCTGGTGTCCTCGGGCGGCTCGTAGGCCATCCGGGGTCCCCAGAGCGCAGCGATCATCCCGGGCTCGGCGGTCGCCGCCCATCCGGCCACGCCCGTGTCGTGATGCAGGTGAATCCACAGGTCGATCTCGCCGGCTTCGGATCGACGGCGCCGGGTCGTGTACGACGCACCCATCGGACGACGATCCTCTGGCAGGGACTCGAGATCGGCCATGGAGAATCCCTCGCCGATGGCGTCGGGCGCACCTGCCGGCGGCACCATCAGGTACCAGAATTCGTCGCCGCCGCGAACCTCGACACCGTCGAGTCCGCTCAGCGTGAGTTCGACCATCGTGGGCGACACCCGCGTGGCTGCGGTGACCGTCACCCGGTGGGTGCCGATCGTGGCGCGGCCCTGCAGTTCTTGTTCGATCGAGGTGAGTGGCGCGTCGGGGTTGGCTTCGCGAGCGAGGGTGAGCATGCCGAACAACTGACCCTGGAAATCGACCATGGAGGTGAGCGGGTTCTCGAACGTGACATCGTGGTGGAGGTTGCCGTGGGCCCACTTCAGATCGAGCACCATGCCCCCGGGGTCGAGCTGGAGCACTTCGACCTCCTCGACCCAGGGCGCTGATGTCGCCGTTGCATCAGCGATGAACACCAGCGTGTCACCATGGTTGCCTTCCAGGTGTTCGAGCACGTGGTGGAGCTCGTCGGTGACCGTGTCGGAGAATCCGGTGATCTCAGCCATGACCGTCACCGTACCCGCTTGAGTTAGGCATACCTAATGAGTCGAGATAAGGTCTGATCGGATGAGTCTCGGACGTCATCCCTTCTCCAGGGTGGTCGCCGCCGGCATGGCTGCTGCGCTCGCACTTGCGGCGTGTGGCGGCGATGCCGACGACGACCAAGGTGTGGGGGTGGAGCCGTCGGGTTCAACGACGCACTCGGCATCCACCCCCACCGAGACTCCCTCGACGACCACGCCGTCCACGCTTCCCCCGGACCTCGATCAAGACGACCTCACGCAGGCCGACGATGTGGTCGCCGCCGCCGACGAAGCCGAGATCGATGCGTCCGCGTTTCCACGAACGGTCGAACACGAGCTCGGGGTCTCCGAGATTGCGGCCCGGCCTGAGCGGATCGTCGCCATGGCTGGCGTGGCCGACATGGACGCCCTCCTGGCGCTGGGGGTCGTGCCGACCGCAGCAGCGTCGTACTACCCAATCACGCCGACGGAGCGAACCTTTGCCCCGTGGAACCAGGAATACGTCGGCGAAATCGACACGTTCATCACCGCTGGCGATGGCCTGAGTCTCGAAGCGCTGGCCGCACTCGAACCGGACCTGATCGTGGGGCAGGCCAACCAGTTCGACGACAACTACGACCAGTACGCCGGCATTGCCCCGACGATCGGGCACGCCTATCCGACGGACTGGCGAGAGCCGATCCGGATCTTCGGCGAGGCGCTCGGCCTCGAGGATCGAGCCCTCGAAGCGATCGCCGAGATCGAAGCCGAGATCGCGGCCATCGCCGAGCGAGTCCCGGATCCGGCTCCCAAGCTGGCGCTGGTCTCGCCGTTCGGCGCCGACATCACGGTGTACCACGAAGGCCTCGGCGCTGGACCTGCGCTGTCGTTGTCAGAGATCGGGGTCGACATCGTCGGTGACACGAGCCCGATTTCGCTCGAGCAGCTCGGCGTGCTCGACGAGGCCGACTGGGTCGTCGTGTTCGACTTCACCATCTTCAACGTGCAGGACTTCATCGACGGTCCGCTGTTCCAGCGGCTGCCCGCTGTGCAGGCCGACCGGTTCGTCGTGCTGAGCCCCGAGCAGTCGTTCTCCTGGGTGCTCGAAACGTCACGGTCGATCCCGGCCACCCTCGACGGCATCCTCACCGAGGTTGGCCTGTAACCGGCGTCCGCCGACTCTCCTTCCAACTCGAAAGGTTGTTCTTGCCATGTCACGTCGCTGGCTGCCGACTCTGCTCGCCCTTGCGCTGTTCGTCGCCGCATGTGGTGCAGACGACGACGGCGCAACATCGTCGCAAACCGAGGCGCCGGGCTCTGCGTCAGAGCCCGAAGAAAGCAGCGAGTCGGCCACGACCGCCGCTGCTGACTCCGAGGAGCCCGCATCGGAGGAGCCCGCTGCGTCCGACGGCGCTGCCGAGGATCCGCCACCCGAGCCGATCTTCCCCCGCACGGTGACCGACGCGCTCGGTCGGGAGTTCGTTCTCGACCAGCCGGCCAGCGTCGGATGCGTGTGGACCGGTTGCGACGAGCTGCACGCCACCCTCGGCGTCGTGATCGGGGCGGGTGCGCCGTTGGCCGGCTTCGAGGATTCGCCGATGTTCTATCCGCAGGGACCGCCGGCGTTCATCCCGTCGAACGTGTACAACATCGAGGACTGGTCAGCGGCCGAGATCGACTTCGTCCTGCGGCGGGTGCCCGAAGACCCGTTCTTCACCAATCTGGAAAGCGTCGTCAACGTCTTCCATCTCCATCATCCGTCGTATGGCGAGTCGTCGTCGACCGGCTTCCAGGCCTACCTCGACAACCTCCATCTCGTCGGCCAACTGCTCGGCCGAGACGCCGAGGCGGCTGCTGCGATCGAGCGACTCGAGACCATGGTCGACGACCTTGCCTCGCTCAGCACCGCCGAGACGGCAGCTCGCACGATCGCCATTCTCTTCCCGGGCGACGGGTACCAGGTCATCGGCGACGAGAACCCGTTCTGCGATGTGCTGGCGCTGACCGGACTCGGCGACTGTCTCGACTACGAAACCGGCGAGATCGGTGCGGAGGCGATGTTGGAGGAGGATCCGGACTGGATCATCTATCAGGGCGGTGCAAATGCCTCGACGGCCGACCGAACCGATCCGGCGTGGGAACGCCTCGGCGCGGTGCAAGCCGGTCAGGTGATCGACAGTCGCTTCGGCCAGTACTACTGCTGCGGGGACCGCACGCTCGTGTACGGCCTGCAGGAATTCGTTGCCGCAGCCAATCCCGACGCCGGTGTCGAGCCGCCCGGCGACCCGGCGACGTTCGATCCGGATCAGAGTCCCCTTTTCGGTTGAGATAGCCCCGGCCCCGCAGCGGGGGACATGTGCTGCGGAGCCGGGACGTCCTCAGGCTGCGTCGACTGCGGCGAGAAGGGCCTGCCATGCGGCGAGAATGTCGTCGACCTGGGTGGTGGAGCCGTCGCCGAAGATGATCGACTCCATGTCGTCGAGGATGACCCACGCCGCCAGGGCGTGGTTGCCGCTCCAGGCGTAGCTGGCTTCACCGGTTGCGGTGGCGTTGGTGGTGTCGACCACGGGACTGTCGAAGATGGAGGACCCGTCTTGCTCGCCACTGTCGATGTCGACCACGACGGCTGCATCGGTCTCCGAACCGAGGAGCTCTTCTGACACTTCGATGAAGCCGAAGTCGCCAGCGCCGGACTGGATCTCGGAGCGGGTGAAGCCCAGCTGGGCGGAGATGTCGCCGACCAGGGTGGTCGGTCCGTAGGCGTAGAACGCTGGACCGAACGGCTGGATGATCGAAATCCGCGAGCCAGCGAGCCCCTCCGCCTCGATGCGGGCGGCGAGGTCGGCGATACGACCCTCGACGACCGCAACGAGCGCGTCAGCGCGATCCGATGTGCCGGTCGCGGCGCCGAACACGGCGGTCTGTTCGGCCCAGCTGACCGTGAAGTCCGGGGTTGCGACGGGCGCGATCCCCAGTTGCTGTTCCCGACTCTCGAGGTGGACCGGGTGGCCGACCCCGACGATCAGCTGCGGCTGGGCGGCCGCGATCGACTCGATGCTGCCGGCCCCTTCCAGGGTCACCCCCTCGGACTCGATCACCGTTCCGAGGAGCGGATCCTGGAAGAACGCATCGACCTGCACCGGTGACACGCCGAGGGTCAACAAGGCCACCCCGGAGAACTCGTCGAGGGCGTAGACCCCTTCTGAGGTGACCGGGACTTCGACATCGCCGAGTACGTCGGCGACCACGACGGTCTCGGCCATCTCCGAGGCGCTGGCGGAGTCGCTGGCTTCTTCGTCGGCCATGTCGGAGGCGCTGGCGGAGTCGCTGGTCTCTTCGTCGGCCATGTCGGAAGCGCTCGCCGACGCCGACGCTGATGCCGACTCGCTCTCGCTCGCTGATGCCGACGCGCTGTCGGATGCGGTTGAGGTTTCTTCGTCGTCACCGCAGGCGGCGACGAAGAGGGAAAGCGCCGCAAGTGCAGCAAGGCCGCGGCGGGATCTGGTGATGGTCATGGTTCTGATAACTCCAGGGTTGTTTGGTGTCAGGTGTTCGCGGGGGCGAGACGCCAACCTGCTGCGCGGCGGCGTTCCGTCCAGAAGGCCGTGTACCGGCCGTCTTCAGCGAGGAGGGTGTCGTGATCGCCACGTTCGGCGATGTGGCCGTCCTCGAGGACCACGATTTCGTCGGCGCCGACGACCGTCTGGAGACGGTGGGCGATCACGAGGATCGTCCGTTCGTGGCGCATGGTGTCGATGGCGTTTTGGATCGCCACCTCGTTTTGGGGGTCGATTGCGGCGGTTGCTTCGTCGAGCAACACGATCGGCGCGTCCTTCAGCAGGGCCCGGGCGATCGACACGCGCTGCCGTTCGCCACCGGAAAGGCGACCGCCGCCCTCACCCACATCGGACTCCCATCCGTTGGGTAGCCGATCGATGACCTCGTCGAGCCGGGACAGTTCGGCGACCCGATCGAGTTCCTCCTGCGTCGCGTCGGCTTTGGCGAGCCGGAGGTTCTCGGCGATCGTGCCGGAGAACAGGAAGGAGTCCTGGAACACGATCGAGACGTTGGCCATCAGCGTCTCGATCGACACGTCCCGCACGTCGGTGCCGCCGATCGACACGGTCCCGGAGTCGACATCCCAGAATCGGGCGATCAGACGAGCGATTGTCGTCTTGCCCGATCCTGACGGGCCGACGATCGCCGTCATCGAGCCGGCTGGCACCGTGAGGTCGAGCTCGTGCAGAACCGGCTCGCCCGGGTTGTAGCCGAAGGAGACACGGTCGAAGCGGATCGAGAACTCGTCGAACCCGTCGGCCGCAGTGCCGTCGGCGAGTACCTCGGTGTCGAGCAAGGTGTCGGCTCGGTTCAAGGTGTTGTCGGCCATCGACAGGGCGCCGCCGACATCGGCGGCGGCCAGCAATGGCTCGACCGATCGGACGATCAAGACGAGGACGGCGATCAGCTCGGGCGCATCGAGGGTGGCGTTGACGGCGATGGCCACCCCGACGAACAGCACGAACGTGAATGCCGCCTGGATGACCAAGATGAACGACACGAGGCCGGGCACGGCGGTGGTCAACAGGTTGCGACCGGCGTTGCGATAGTTGACGAGCGAGTTGTCGAGCGTCTCGTTGCCGTCGACGGTGCGGCCATGGGCTCGCAGCACCGCCTGGGATTGGGCGAACTCGACGAGGCGGCCGCCGGCATCGGCGGCGGCGTCGTGGGCCTCGTGATCGGCCTTGCGAACGAGCGAGGTCGACCATCGGTACGACAACCAGGCGACCGGCGCCGCAGCTGCGGTGGCGAGCGCAAGGCGCCAGTCGAACACGGCGATGGCGATGACCAGCGTCGCGGGGGTGACGAAACCGGTGATGATCGGCCGCAGCAGGTGGGCCGGCACGCCCATCACCTCGGTGACGCCGTGGCTGGTCAAACGACCGAGCGAGCCGACCCGATCGCCCGCAAACCACCCGAGGGGCAGCGTGGCGATCTTGTCGCCAAGTCGTTGGAACAGCCCCCGAGAGAGGCCGATGGCGGCCCGGAACGAGGCCTGCTGGGCGTAGTAGCGGGCGATGCCGTACACGACGAGCATCACCAGCATCACGATCACCCAGGTGAACGCGCCATCGGTGTCGCCGGCCAGCAGGTCACGAAGGACGGGGACGAGGATCGCAAACGAGATGCCCTGAAGGACGGCCGTGATGGTCCACAGCCAGACACAGCGACGCAGGGCGCCATTGTCGTCGGTGATGATCTTGAGGAGCCGACGAATGATCATGACGAGACCTCCCCGCCGATCTCGGCTGGTTGCGAGCGCTGATCGGCCGCCCACTGACGGGCATAGAGGCCGTCGGCGGCGAGCAACTCCTCATGGGTGCCTCGCTCGACGACCGATCCCGAGTCGAGCACGACGATCTGGTCGGCACCGGCGATCGTCGACAGCCGGTGAGCGATGACGATCAAGGTCCGACCGGCAGTGAGCGCCGACAGTGCGTCTTGGATCGCCGCTTCGGACTCGGGGTCGGCGAACGAGGTGGCCTCGTCGAGCACGAGGATCGGGGCATCGGCCAGGATCGCCCGAGCGATCGACAGGCGCTGCGCTTCCCCGCCCGAGAAACGAGCATCGTCGTGAACGATCGCGTCGTAGCCGTTCGGCAATTCCATGATTCGGTCGTGGATCTGGGCGGTGCGGGCGGCGGCCTCGACCTCGTCGCGAGTGGCG
>JBCCYT010000213.1:0-6632 GCA_039188975.1 Actinomycetota bacterium | reverse complement strand
GAGCGGCGGGGTAGCGATCTCGGTCTCGGTCTCGGCCATGGCCACCATTCTGGACGGTCAGGCCGAAGAAGCCGACCTGACACCAACGAAATCAGCCGAAGCGGTGCTTCTCTGTGCTTGTTGGGTCGAAGCGGCGCTTCTCTGTGCTTGTTGGGTCGAAGCGGCGCTTCTCGGTGCTTGTTGGGTCGAAGCGGTGCTTCTCTGTGCTTGTTGGGTCGAAGCGGTGCTTCTCTGTGTCACGGGTCGAAGCGGTGCTTCTCGGTGTCACGGGTCGAAGCGGCGCTTCTCGGTGCGCATGTCGAACACGACCTTCACCGAACCGCGCGGGCCGGACTCGCCGGCGTGCGCAATCGCGTCGACATAGCGATCGAGCGGATACGAGGCCGACACCATCTTGTCGAACGGCACCTTGCCCGCCAGCTCAAACGCCAGCTCGAAGCTTCCAGCCCGGCGGCCATCGGTCAACGTCTCCGTGCCGTACGTGTACGCGCCGATCAGCTGAGTCTCACGGTGCCACAGCGCCGTCAGATCGAGCTCGACCACGCCCGGCATGCCGAGGAGCACGACCTTGCCGCGAGGTCGACACATGCCGATCGCGGTTTCAATCGAATCCTGATTGCCGACGGCATCGATCACGATGTCGGCGCCGCCCGAAAGTCGCCCGTCGATCATGAACGAGCCGGTCGCACGCCGCACCGCCCGCCCGAGCTCGTTCGGGGCACAGACAACATCGGCGCCGAACTCCTCAGCCAGTTGACGCTGAATCGGGTACTTCGCCCCGATCAGGATCGAACCGGGTGAGGTGAGATGCCGCAGCGCCGCAACCGTGACCAGCCCCATCGTGCCGGCGCCGATCACCGCGACCGTGTCGCCGTCTTGCACCTCGGCCCTGAGCGCGGCGTGGACACCACCGGCAACCGGTTCCATCATCACGGCGAGCTCATCGCTCATCCAGTCAGGGACATCGTGGAGTTGGCTCGGATGGGCGACGAATTCCGTTGACCACGCGCCGCCGGTCGATTCGCAGAAACCGGTTTGGATACCGGGCTCGAGCGGGCCCGAGGTGAGGTGGCGGTAGTCGTCGCCGTCACCCGGACAGGCACCCTCGAACGGTGGTTCGAAGCCGCGGGCCTCGTGACCCAAGACCGGCTCGAGCACGACCCGGCGACCGTCTGCGGTTTCGGCCACGACCTCGTGACCGGGAACGAACGGGAAGCTGACGAACGGTTCGAAGTAGCGCGACGAATGACCATCGACCGTCGAAAGATCGGAGCCGCAGATGCCGGCGAGGCGGGGATACACCCGGATCCAGTCGTCGGCCGGAAGGTCGGGACCGTCGTCGTCAACCAACGAGAGTGGACCGACCGCAGCACCCGCACCGGCGCGCAGCCGGGACGCGATCATGGCGGCGGCGTAGCGGCCTTCGTTGCGGGAGAACCGGAGCGCTTTCACGCCGCGGAGGTTACCGCTTCGGTGCGGGTCCGCACGAGGCGCATCGCCGATGGCACCGTCAGCGTCGCTGCGATACAGGCGACGATCATCGTGTAGCCGAACCCGGTGGAGAGCGCGTCGGCGACGGTGGAACTCACCTCGGTTTCGTCGTCGCCGAGCAGATCACGCACCGCTTCGACGTCACCGGTGCGACGGTCGACGGTGGTGAAGATGAGCGCCCCGGCGATGCCGACGCCGTAGGTGATGAAGAGGGTGCGGATGAACTGGTGGGCGGCCGACACCCGGCCCATTTCGCTGGCGGGGGAGCGGGTCTGCAACACGTTGGTGCCGGTTGTGGAGATGGTGCCGACCCCCATGCCGGCGATGATGAGAGAGAGATACATCAGCGACAACGGCCCGTCGGTGAGCACCGAGATGGCCACGCCATAGAAGCCGGGTGCGAGGAACAGCGCGCCGAGCAGCACGACCGGTTCGCTGCCCAGGCGACGTTGCAGGCGGCTCGACGCGACCGCACCCGTGGTCCAGCCGATCGACAGATAGATGACCGAAAACGCCGCTTCGGTGGCACTCGCCCCTCGGGCGGCTCGCAGGTAGACAGGAATGAACGCGTGGAAGCCGAGTGACCCGCCGACGGCGAGCATCGATGTCGTGTGGATCGATCGGTACCGCTCGCTCCAAACGTGCGCGATCCGCACCACGGGATCGGGTACCGATCGGGCGTGGATGATGTAGCCGATCAGCGCGGCCAGGCTGACGGTGCCGCCGATGACGACAGCGAGCACCGAGCCTTCGACGATGGCGAGTCCGGCGGCGCTGACGAGCGTGACGAGGGCGACACCGCGAGTATCGATGCGGCGGTTCTCGGTGTCGTTCTCGGGTTGTGACGGCAGCCGCTGCCAGGCGAGCACGGCGGCGATCATCGCGACGGGAACGTTGAAGAAGAACACGCCGCGCCAGTCGATGACGGCGACCATGACGGCGGCGACCGACGGGCCGGCGATGCTCATCACGCCCCACACGATCGAGTTCGCGGCGAAGACCCGCGCTCGTGCATGGCTTTCGTAGGCCAGGCCGATCACCGCCATCGTCACGGTGAAGAGGAGACCGGCGGCGATACCTTGCGCGGCTCGGGCCGCGACGAGGGTGACCATCGATGGTGCGATGCCACACCCGATTGACGTGAGCACGAAGCCGGTGACCGACCACCGGAAGATGCGGCGAGGACCGAGGCCGTCGACGAGCGGGCCGGCGATGAGGATCGCCACCCCGGAGGTGAGCAGCTCGGCCGAGATCGTCCACGGCAAGAGGGCGACGTCCCCGAGGTCGGCCCCGATCTCGGGGAGCGCGGCGGACACGGCGAGGTTGTTGTAGGCGATGATGCCGACGCACGCCATGATCGCGGTGGTGAGGCCCCGCCGCTGCGGCCCGAAGATCTGCAGCGCTGCGTCGTCGGATGCCATGCCATGCACGCTATCGGCGAGGCGAGAACCGCCTCCCTGCGAGAGGCTCAGTGGGCCCGTCGTGACGGCTTCGGTCGTTGCGGCGGGCCGTCAGCGCGTTGGCGAGCGAGGTGGCGATGTCGGTCGCCTCGATCGATCCTGTGGTGTACGCCCACCAGCGGACCTCGATCGAACGGGCGAGGCCGACGATGGCGAGGTCGGGTCGGGGCGGAACGGCCAGCGCGGGTTGCACGGTGACCCCGCGGCCCGCGGCGACGAGGTCGTGCGTGATCGCGGCCGACTCGATCCGGACGATGTTGCGAGGGCTCGAACCCGACGGTCGAAAGAGCTGTTCGAACTCGAAGCCCGGGCGTGGTTCGACCGCGGAGGCGAAGTATGGGAGAGGCGCGAGATCGGGCCCATCGATGCCTTGTCCGTTCGTCGCGAGCGGATGGCCGGCGGGAACGACGGCAACCAGTCGGTCGGTGGCGAGTTCGAGTCGAGGTCCCGCGGCTGGCGCGTCGCCGACATCGACGACGAGATCGACCGTGCCTGCGGCGAGCGCGGCCGGCCAACCTGACTCGGTCGTGCGGACGATCTCGATCGGTTGGTCGGTGCTGAGCGCCCACGGGATCGCGTCGTGGAAACCGAGTCCGATGCGAACCGGCCGGGTTTCCCCGCGGTCGAGCCAGCGGGCGGCGAGTTCGGCATCGGCGAGGCGCCGGTCGGCGTCTCGTGCCGCATCGGCCAGGTAGCGACCGGCTGCGGTGAGGGTGAGCGTTCGTCCGATCGTCTCGGTGAGGGCGACGCCGACTCGTCGTTCGGCATCATCGAGTCGGCGACTGGCGGCCGAGGGGCTGAGGTTGATGCTCTGGGCTGCGGCCCGCAGGGTCGGGTGTTCGGTGAGGGCGCCGAGCAGTTCGAGGTGGGTCCGATCGAGCGCCATACCGCATAGGCTAACCGTTGCATCTGACGCATGTTTTCGATCGTAATCCTGCACTGGACGCAGTGCATCAGGAGGTCGATACTGTCGCCCATGGGCATCGCCGTTCCGTTTCCTGACACCCAACCGCCCGGTTACGACTGGTTCGACGACGAACCGGTCTTCGATCCAGAACGTCACCTGCAGCTGGAAGACCCGACCGACATCGTGATGCTGGCCGACCTCGGCTACAGCGACGCCGAGATCGCGACCAAGGCCACGCCGGTTGCGGCATCGACCCCGTTTCGCATGCTCACCGACGAGGGTGCGGCGATCATGCTCGACATCGCTCGTCGCTTGCGGGCCTTCGCCGCGCCAGCGGGCGACCGGATCGAGGCGGTGGTGCGGGGTGGCTGCTACCGCAGTCGCTGGCTTCGCGATCTCTGCGTGAGCGAGGACGTGACTGCCCATCTCGAGAAGATCTATGGCGTGGCGATCGCGCCGCACGCCATGCCGCTGCACCTCGGCCACATGAACTACGAACCGAAGCGAATCGACACGTCGATCGACAAGTGGCATCACGACACGCTGCCGCTCGATTTCGTCATGACGGTCACCGACCCGGCGCAGGTCGCCGGCGGCCGATTCGAGTATTTCGTCGGCACCAAGCAGGAAGCGGCGGAGCTCGCCGCAGACGGAAAGACGCCGCCGCCGGAACGCACCGTCGAGCCCGACTTTCCCGGCCCGGGCTATGCGATTGCGCTGCACGGCGACATGGTCGTGCATCGGGCGGGTCCGCTCAGCGACCTCACAGAGCGCATCTCGATGGTCAACGGCTATGTCGCGCTCGACACGTCGCGTGACGAACAGAGCCGGTCGGCCGACCTGATCGTCGTCGATGATCCGAACGCGCTCTACACCGAATGGGCGAAGTTCGCGGCGTGGCGCTCGCACGAGCGGCTCGGTTCGTTGCTCGACAGCCTCGACTTCGACCCCGACCCCGAGGCGGTCGCGTCCGAACTGGAGGCGGCGATCGCCGAGGTCGCCCAGGCGGTCACAGAGATGCGGGCCGGAGCTCGCACCATCAGCCACTACGGCGGCTGAGGGTGAGTCGGCGTCGCTCGAACCGCGACCGGCGCGCAGCTCGACCGATTCGTTCGACGGTGCATCACCGTCAGCTCGTCTACCCCCACGAGCCGGACCGCACGCTCAGCGACGACGAGGTCGCCCACGTCCATGCCGAAGCCAAGCGCCTCCTCCAAGCGCATGGCATCCGGGTGCTGCTTCCCGAGGCGTGCGGCATCTTCACCGCTGCCGGCGCCACGGTCGATGACGACCAGATGGTGCGCATCCCGGCCGACGTTGTCGATGAGGCGGTCGGTCGTGCGCCGTCGGTTGTGCGGGTGGGCGCGCCCGATCCGGCGAAGGCGATCACGATCGGCGACCGGCACCTGAACTTCATGCCGGTCGGGGGTCCGCCGTTCGTGACCGATCTCGATCGGGGGCGGCGCCCGGGCACCCTCGAGGACTACGAGAATCTGATGCGTCTCGTGCAGGGCGTCGACGTCTTGCATGCCAATGCGCCGTTCGTCGAGGCCCAGGACATCCCGGTCGATGTTCGGCATCTCCACATCACTCGGTCGCAGCTGACGCTGAGCGACAAGCCCGCGTTTCTCTTCACCCGGGGCCGGCAACGGGTGCAAGACATGTTCGAGATGCTGCGGATCCGGCACGGGGTGTCGCCCGAGGACTTCGTCGACCAGCCGTTGATCTGGGCCAACATCAACACGAACTCGCCTCGTCAGCTCGACATACCGATGGCGCTCGGCATCATCGACTTCGCTCGGGCCGGCCAGGTGTGCGCCATGACCCCGTTCACGTTGGCGGGTGCGATGGCGCCGGTGTCGCTCGCCGGCGCGTTGCTGTTGCAGCATGCGGAGGCGTTGGCGGCGATCACCCTCGCCCAGTTCACGAGGGCGGGTGCACCGGTGATCTATGGCGGGTTCACCTCCAATGTCGACCTGCGTTCAGGGTCGCCTGCGTTCGGGACGCCTGAAGCGATTCGGGGCGGGATTGCCACCGGTCAGCTCGCCCGGCTCATCGGGGTGCCGTGGCGGTCGTCGGGATCGAGCGCGTCGCCGGTCGAAGACGCCCAGGGGGCGTGGGAGACGATGTTCAACCTGCAGGGCGCGATGCGGGGCGGTGCAAATTTCATCATGCATAGTGCCGGGTGGCAGGAGGGCGGTTTGGTGGCGTCGTTCGAGAAGCTCATCCTGGATGTCGAGATGCTGCAGACGATCGTGGAGTCGTGGCAGCCGGTCGACGTGTCGGCCGATGAGTTGGCGTTCGATGCGATCGCCGATGTCGAGCCCGGCGGTCACTTCTTCGGTGAGGCACACACGCTCGAACGGTTCGAGACCGCGTTCTATGATCCGATCGTCGCAACCCGGGCCAGCTTCGAGCAGTGGGTCGAGGAAGGCAGCCTCGATGCCCGCCAGCGGGCGAATGCGGTGTGGAAGCAGCGGCTCGCCGAGTACGAGCAGCCGCCGATCGACGACGCGATTGTGGCCGAACTCGACGACTTCGTCGCTCGCCGCACGGCCGAGGGTGGCGCGCCGCCCGATTGATGGGTGGCACGGGTTCGGGCCCGTTCGGTCTGGCGTCCTACGATCGGCGATGTGAAGTTGGGACTCGGCCTCGAGCTGTACCGCGCCAAGCGGATCGAGATGCCGATGGCGTTGATCACCGCTGCGGACCGGCTCGGGTTTCATTCGGTGTGGACGGCCGAGGCGTACGGGTCTGACGCGTTGAGCCCGCTG
>JBCCYT010000212.1:0-6641 GCA_039188975.1 Actinomycetota bacterium | reverse complement strand
TGGAACTCGACCCCAGGCGAGTGCCCATGCTGCTCCGGCTGGCGACGCCCGCGTCGTCGTGGGCTGAGCAGCCCGATCTCGACACGGTCGAACCTCGCGTCGAGACCTTCGCTCACTTTCTCTACGGCCGAGCCCTCGAACGATCCCAGGGCGACAGTCCCGCCCTCTGCGCTGCCCGGCGCCATGCCCAACTCCTCGCCGCTCAGGCGTGGCACATACGCGCTGCGTCAGGTGCGGCGCTGTCGGCCCAGATCGACGCGGCCCGTCTCACCGACGAGAACCAGGCCCTTCGCGCGCAGGCGCTGACCGACCAGCTCACCGGTACGGGCAACCGACGGGCCTTCTTCAACCGGATCGCCGAACGGAGAGGCCAACCGGCAACCGTGCTGTCGATCGATCTCGACGGCTTCAAGGCAATCAATGATCTTCACGGCCACACCGTTGGTGACGTTGTGCTCCAGCGGGTGTCGGTCGCGCTCGCAGAGCCACTCGGCGTTTCGTTGGGTGAATCCGCACTCGACTCGACGACCGACACGGCGATCATCGCCCGGCTCGGAGGTGACGAGTTTGCCGTGGCGCTCGACGGGGACGACCTGGCTCGTGCGGCGGACATCGCCTCGCAGCTGAGCGAGGCGGTGAACTCCCTGGACTGGGAAGGCCTGTTGGGGACCGAACGCCAAACCGTCAGCGTCGGTTTCGCCTGTGGCTCCTATGGGACGGAACTGCTCGAAAGCTCCGATCTCGCCATGTACGTCCGCAAGGCAGCCAGAACCCAGACCGGCCCACCGAAAAACAGCTGACCATCGCCCCCGCCAGAGCGCTACGGTCGCCGCTATGGCGATCCTGCACAAGGCGACGCTCACCCCCTCGAAACCCGAGCTCATTGCGGCGTACCTCCCGACGGTCAGCGGATTCCAGGTCACGGCTGGTGCCATCGATCATCTCGGGGCCTACCGGTTCGATGACCCTGCGGGCGATGTCGGCATCGAAAGCCACCTCGTCACCGTCGCCGACGGGCGAACCTTGCACCTCCCGCTGACGTACCGCAACGAACCGCTGGCGAGTGCCGACGACTGGTTCGTCGGCACGCTCGAGCACTCCGTCTTGGGTACCCGCTACGTGTACGACGCGGTCGCCGATCCGGTCTATGTGACCGAACTGGTGCGGACCATCTTGACCGGTGGCGAGCAAGTACCGCTGGTCGTGCACCTTCCCGACGGGGGGACGATCGAGCGAGACAACACCGTGTTCGTGAACGGAACGGGAACGGCCTCCACCATTCCGGCCATCTCGATCGGCGGTGCGACCCGGGAAGGCGCGGTGACCGCGATCGATCTCGGTGGCGTCTCGGTCATCGTCCGTCACGCTCCCCGCCCCGGCGTATCGGGCAGCAAGGTCCTCGTCGGCACCTGGCCTGGTGCCGGACGGCCCGCGGTGCTCGCCGAACTCCTCGCCTGAGATGACTGGCATCGGTGACCAGTTGGCCGCGGTCGTCGAGGAGACGGCGTTCTCCGGGGTCGCTCGTGTGCGCGGACCGGAGACGTTCGACGTCGCAGCAGGTGACGCCGATCGGGCAAATCGTCGCCCGAACCGGCTGACGACGCGCTTCGCCACCGCCAGCGGCACCAAAGGCTTCACCGCGCTGGCGACGATGGCACTCATCGAAGCGGGAGACCTCGCGCTGGAAACACCCGTGGCATCGATCGTCGGAACCGATCTGCCCAACATCGATCACGCCGTCACCATCGAGCATCTGCTCGAGCATCGATCTGGCATCGGCGACTACCTCGACGAGGACGAACTCGACGACAACGACGCCTACATCCTCGGATCGCGATCCGTCCACGAATTCGATTCTGCGTCTGCGTTCATCGACCTGCTCGCCGCACCGCCCCAGCGCGAAGAACCGGGATCGACCTTTCGTTACAACAACAGCGGTTTCGTGGTTCTGTCGCTGCTCATCGAGCGCGTCGCCGGTTCCTATGTCGAGGCGGTCGGTCGCCTCGTGTTCGAGCCGGCGGGCATGGTCGAAAGTGGCTTCTTTCGCTCCGACGATCTGCCCGCCGACACCGCGCTCGGCTACCTCGAAAACGGCCGCACCAACGTGTTTCATCTTCCGGTCGTCGGCGCCGGCGACGGCGGGGCCTACGTCACACTCGACGACCTCGATCGGTTCTGGGACGCGTTGCTCGACGGCTCGATCGTGGCAGCAACCACGGTCGAGCAGATGGTGACGATGCGAAGTGTCCACAACGGCGAGATCGGCTACGGACTCGGCTTTTGGGTCAGCACCGACAATGGCCACGTCTGGCTCGAAGGCATGGACGCGGGCGTCTCGCTCGTGACCGGTGTCCACCGATCGACCGGCCTCCGGTACTCGATGCTGTCGAACACGTCTGGAGGCGTGTGGCCACTCGCCACGACCGTCAATCCAGGTGCCGGGTAGTCCTGGACAGTTGTTCAGTCGAGTCGATACGCTTCAGAGCTGAACGATCGTCCAGTTCCTGTCTGAGGGTGCCTGCCATGAAGCCGTCTGCGTTCGCTGCCGTCGAGATCGACCTCGACGAGTTCATCGATCTCGACACCTACCCCATCCACGCCATCGGCAACACCGCCCGAACCGAGCTCGTCCACGAAGCTCGAGAGGCAATGCTCGACACCGGTTGTTTCCGCATCAAGGACTTCATCCGACCCGACGCCATCGCGACCATGGCCGCCGAAGCCGCATCGCTGCACGACCAGACGTTCTGGTCGGTCCAGGACCACAACCCGTACTTCTCCCCCGACGACAAGTCGTTCCCCGAAGATCACCCGCGGCGGACCTTTCAGCATCGCCAGAGCGGGTTCATCAACTCCGACATCCTCACCGAACAGTCACCGCTGCGAAAGCTCTATGACGCCGACGTGCTGGTGCACTTCGTCTGGGAATGCCTCGGCACCCCCCAGCCGATCTATCGGTGGGCGGACCCGCTCGGCCGCAACCCCTATGGCGTCATGGAGCCCGGCCACTACCTGCCGTGGCACTTCGACGGCAATGAATTCACGGTCTCACTTCTCGTCACCAAAGCCGACGAAGGCGGCATCTTCGAGTACGTGCCGAACATCCGCACCCCCGAGGCCGAGAACTACGAACACATCAAGCACATCCTCGACGGAGGTCGCGACGGCGTCCACGAGCTCGACCTGCAGCCGGGTGACCTCCAGCTCTTCGCCGGGCGCTTCTCGATGCACCGGGTCACGCCGATCGTCGGCGACAACACCCGCTACATCGGGCTTCCCACCTACGTGCACGACCCGTTCCGCATGAACCGGCCCTACCACTCCGAATCGATCTATGGCCGCGCGACCGACATGCATCTTGCGCGAGCCAACGTGCTCGTCGACGGTCTCGTCGACTGAGCCTTTCATCGCCTACCGCTCCGGCCACCAGTCGGCGGTCTGGCGTCGGCCTCCTCGGTCGGCGCGACGATCCAACCACAGCGCAACCTTCCGGAGCCGGGAGTCAGCAAGCCGAAGCCACGCTCGGTTACGACGCCTCGTGTAGTCCCGGGTGTACGGACAGACGCGGACGCAGACGGAGCAGTCGCTGTTGATACGCGACCAATAGGCGAAGCATTTCTCGCCGTCGATCGACCACTTCTTCACTCCGGCGAGGTTCGATCGGTTGTGCCGTTCCGTCGTCGGCGGCCCGTCCGGAATCGCCTTCGATGGACATCCTTTGGAGCAGGCGTTGCAGATCTCGCACATCTCCCGCACACCGAACGAGATCGGTCCATCGATGGCCAATGGAGCATCGGTGAAGATCTTCCCGAACCGCACGCTCGTCCCGAACTCGGGGGTGATGACGAGTCCGTGCTTGCCGTACTCACCGAGCCCGGCCTGGATCGCATAGGGGACCGCGAGGGCGGTGTCGTTCATCGAGGGCACCGCTCGATACCCGAGGTTGCGCACGTACTGCGCGAGGGTGAGCAAGACGACTGCGTCCTGGCTGTAGCCCATGCCGGTCGCTGCCCCCGAGAGGGCGGAGGGCGCCGTCTCGATCAGCGTGGCGTCCATCGCCTGGCCGATCACCACCACCCGATCGAGTCCGTCGGGAAGGTCGTTTGGCTTGGCCCCACCAGCTTCGACGGAGAATCGTTCCGTGTAGGTCCACCGGTCGTCGTAGGCCGCAACACCGACCAGATCGGCCCCTGCGGTACGGGCTGCATGCTTGAGCATGACCGCGGCAACCTCCGGCGAGCCGAGATCGACCTGCTCCTCGGCGCCGTCCCGCAGCATCGACAGCGGATCGAGAAACCCGTCTCGGCGATCGTCGCCTTCGTACATCTCAGCGAACACGTCCGCGACGTGCCATGTCGCGTTGCGAAACGCATAGTCGTTTTGCTGAAAACCCTTCGCCGCCCGCCAATCTGCGAGGGGCCGCCGATAGGTCGAGTAGAAGCGTTCGGCCCGTTCGGTGTGAACGTCGGGGTCGTAGCGAGAACGACTGAACACATCATCGACCTGGCTGAACCGCTCGAAGTCATCACCGACACAAAAGCCACAGGACGCATCCGAAGCGTCGACCGCAACCGGAATCCGGGCCCGGGTCTTGGCCCGTTTCGCTGCGTCGCCCCGGCCGGTGTGCATGCAGCACTGTAGAGCGCGGGTCGCAATCCCAGCGATGTCTGGCAGACTCCGGCCATGCAGATCTCACGCCGTGATTTCCTCGCCGTGGCCGGACTCTTGGGTGTCGGCGGTGTCGCGACCGCATGCGGCGACTGGTTTGTCGACGACGCTGGCGTCGACGGAGCCGACCCGACCTCGGGAGAGAAGATCCTCATCATCGGTGCCGGCGCGGCCGGCATGGCAACCGCCCACTTCCTCAACCAGCGAGGTGTCGACTTCCAGATCCTCGAAGCGGCACCGACCTACGGGGGCCGAATCAAGCGCACCAAAGACTTCGTCGACTTCCCGATCCCGCTCGGCGGAGAGTGGCTTCACGCCGCCGAGTCGACGCTCACCGACCTCGTCAATGACGACTCGGTCGAAGTCACCCAGCGCATGGCCGGCTACACCGCTGATGATCTCCAAGGCGAAGTCATCGACGGCGAGGTCGAACTCTCACCGGGCGGCGACAGCGATCTGAAGTTCGTCGGATCGACCTGGCTCGACTTCTTCGACGAGTACATCACGCCGGCGATCGTCGACCGCATGGTCTTCGACACCCAGATTCTGCGGATCGATCACGGTGGCGAGCAGGTGGTGCTCACCGACGCCAACGGCGAGGAATGGACCGCAGACCGGATCGTCTTCACCGCACCGATGAAGATCTTGCAGGACGGCGACATCACCTTCGAACCCGACCTGCCCTCGGTGCACCAAGACGCCCTCGAACGGGCCAACATCTGGACCGGCATGAAGGTCTTCATCGAGTTCACCGAGGCGTTCTGGCCGTCATCGGTGACCGCGAAGGACCACGCAGGCGTCGACGGCCAGCATCTCTGGTACGACGCGTCTCACGGGCAGGACTCCGATCGCCATGTGCTCGGTCTGTTCACCGTCGGAGAAATGTCTGCGCCGTACCAAGCCGTCGATCCGGGCGACGAACTGCGCAACCTCGTGCTCTCCGAACTCGATGCGTTGACCGACGGCCTGGCCAGCGAGACGTACGTCCAGCACATCAGTCAGAACTGGGCTGAGGAGCCATTCATCCGGGCGGCCTACCTGGCTGACACTGCCGACATCGACATCTCGCAGGAACTCGCGCAGAACATCGGACCGCGGGTCTTCATGGCGGGCTGCAGCTACACCCGAGAATTCGACTGGAGCTCCGTGCATACGGCTGTTCGGTCCGCAGCAGACTGTGTCGAGGAGATGTTCGCCTAGCTCGTCAGCGCAGTGGTTGGAGATCCGGTTCGACCCACATGGCGCGCGCGGTCGAGGTGAACAGCAGATCCTTGCTCCAGTACGCCAACGGGCCATCGCGCTGAACGCTCGGCTCGGTGAGCACCGACGCGAACGGCTGATCAGCGAAGCGCCCGACCGTTGCCACAAAGTACCGAGTGATGGTCTCGTGATAACCCGATGTCGGCGTGTTCGCGACACCCGTCGCTTCGTTGTAGCGCTTGATCCCGGCTCGCAGCATCGTCAGCGCGTCGGTTGCGCCGTGGGCCCGGACAGCGGCCCAACATGCGGCGACGTGCGCTTCATGGGTCCACTCCGCCTTCGGCAAGGTGCGATCGAGAACGCCAGCAAGGGTTGTGTCGGGATCGAGCGCCACGACCGCAGTCTGGCTCACTTCCGATCGACCGGGTGGGGAATAGTCAACCCGTTGACAGATCGTCGACCGAGGTGACCGTCGAACCGTCGACGGTGATGTCGTAGCGGCGAGCGGTGAGATCAACGCGAAGCTCAGCCGAGCGATCACCGGCGGTCCATCGCATCACCAGGCGATCGGTGGGCGACTCGACCACGGAGAAGTCCCCGCCGAAGAGCCCGGCTTCGACCGCGCGCCACCGAAGCAGATGGAGCAGCGACTGTACGACCGGCCGTTCGACCTCGACCGCCAACGACACCTCATCGTGGTACGGACGGTTGATGTCTCGCCCGACGCCGGTGCGGCGCAACAGCGCCATGTCGTTCGCCGCCGCCAGCACGCC
>JBCCYT010000211.1:0-6770 GCA_039188975.1 Actinomycetota bacterium | reverse complement strand
GGACTACGAGACACCGAAGCAATGGGTCGACGACATCATCGACCTTTTCGACGGTCCGTCGGGCTGACCCTCACCCAAACGGCCGCGGGATCGAGCCATCGACCAGCCGAACCCCCCAAATCACCACGAGAAGGACGAGGTTCGGAACTGCGATCCGAGCGAGCACGCGCCGCAGACGTTGCGTTCGCACGCCCCGGGCCGCCGCGGCGACGACCCCACCGATCACGATCGCCTGCGCGGCCCCCAACACCACCCATGGATGGTGTGCCCACGCCCCGCCGATGTCCCCGAGCACCAGCCGGCGGGTCGCCCTGGTTGCACCACAACCAGGGCAGTAGCCACCGGTACAGCGACGAAAGAGGCAGATGACGACCCCGTCGTCATCTGCGGTGGCCACGAACCCGACGACGGCGGCGACACCCAGGATGAGACCGGTGATCGACGCACCGCGGCGTGAACCCGAGGGACGGATCGGGACGGTGAAACTCGTCATCACCCGGCCCCGATCGCGACAGCAACCACGAAGATGGAAAGCACAGCGAGCACGAACCGACCCATGGCGATGTCGGGGACAGCCCCACGATTACAACCCACGATGCTCACTCCACTCACTCTTCGCCACTCGCACCCTACGCCACGGCGACTGGCCGAGCTGAACGCTCCGAACCGGAGCGAACCTGCGACAACGGCGAGCCTGGTACCCTGGCACCCCCCATGGGTTTGACGTTTCAGCTTCTCCTCGTCGCCTTTCTCGTCGTCCTCAACGCCGCGTTTGCGGGCGCCGAGATGGCACTCGTCTCGCTTCGCGAGGGTCAGCTTCAGCGCCTGGAGCAGGGGTCATCTCGCGGCGCCCTTGTCGCCCGCCTCGCTCGCGACCCAAACCGGTTCCTGGCGACGATCCAGGTCGGCATCACCCTTGCGGGGTTCCTCGCATCCGCATCGGCCGCCGTCTCGCTTGCCGCGCCGGTCGAAGATCTGCTCGAACCGATCGGTGGTGCCGCCGGGCCACTGTCGGTTGTCGTGGTCACGATCCTGCTCGCCTACATCACGCTGGTTTTTGGTGAACTCACACCCAAGCGAGTGGCGCTGCAAAACGCCGAGGGCTGGGCCCTCCGACTGGCCCGGCCACTTTCTGCCCTGTCGTCGTTCACTCGCCCGATCGTGTGGCTGCTGTCGAAGACCTCCGACGTCGCCGTGCGATTGCTCGGCGGGGACCCGTCAGTGCAGCGAGAGGAAGTCACCGAAGAAGAGATCCGGGATCTTGTCGCCCTACAGACAACGTTCACCGATGTTCAGCGTCAAATCATGGATGGTGCCTTCGCCATCGCCGAGCGACCTCTCGCTGCGATTCTGGTCCCTCGCGGCGACGTGTTCGTCGTCGACGCATCGTGGAGTTGTGATCAGGCGATCGAACGGCTCAGCGCATCTGGCCACAGTCGGGCGCCGGTTGCCGTCGACGGTCGTCTCGACCACGCAACGAGCGTCGCCCACCTTCGTCTGCTCCTGGGTGGCGGTGATGCGTCGGTGGCGACTCGCGCCATCGAGATGCCGGTGATGCCGGAG
Source organism: Actinomycetota bacterium (assembly GCA_039188975.1). Taxonomy (GTDB): domain Bacteria; phylum Actinomycetota; class Acidimicrobiia; order Acidimicrobiales; family Aldehydirespiratoraceae; genus UBA11606. The sequence continues at coordinate 5,207 of JBCCYT010000211.1, read as the reverse complement.
TCCGCCCGGGTCCTTCGGGCGCTGGGTGAAATGCGAATGAGCCGAGCCCAGATGGCCCTGGTCATCGACGAACATGGCGGCGCGGCCGGCATCGTCACCGTGGAGGACATGGTCGAGGAACTCGTCGGCGAGATCTACGACGAGACCGATCGTGATGTCGAAGCCGTGGTTCGAGAAGAAGACGGGCGGGTGATCCTGCCCGGCCGCTTCGCGATCCACGACCTCCCGGCAATCGACATCGAGCTACCCGAAGGTTCCTACGCCACCGTCGCCGGGCTCGTCCTCGACCGGCTCGGCGAGATACCCCAACCGGGCGATCACGTCGACGTCGATGGCTGGCACCTCGAGGTGAGCGCCATGGATGGCCGTGTAGTCACCGAGATCGTGGCGACCAAGCTCCCCGAGCCTGAGCCAGACGACACCGACGAGTTGGCGTAGCCCACCGTCACGCCGTGAGCGCACCGGTCTCACCGGTTCAGCTCATGAACAGCTCAGAGGCAACCTCAGCGCTGACACCGTCGACCGGCGGCGCAACGAGCAGCGGCGTCCCGACGAGCAGTGCATCGGCAAGGGCGAGCGCGGCGAGATAACTCCCAGCAGGGGTGGCATGGGTGCCGTCGGCGTGATGCAGGCTGATCTCTCCACCGAACGCCAAGTAGCGGCTCCATCGAGCCCCTGCACCCGCAACGCGGCCGTTCGTCTGCCGCCCGACCTCGGCGTAGCCGGCGATCACCGCGTCCTGCATCGATTGATACGAGTTGTGCCCGCGCACGGGCCAGCCATCGCGGTGGCCCCAGGTTTGAAACCACACGACGCTGACCCCGGCTTGGTCCGCGATGGCGTCCAGCGCAAGCGCCGCCGGCAGCATCTCGTTGGCACGAAGCTCAGGACTCGAAGGGATCTGGGATTGCTCCTGAAACACGACGACGTCGTACTCGCCGGACTGAATCGCGGCGACGACGTCAGGATTCGCTCGATGGTCCCGGAGCCGGGCACCCCCCGGGGCGATCATCGTCCAACGAATCGAGGTGTCGTTCGCGGCCGCGATTGCCTCGACCATCGCGGGTAGCTCGTTGCCGTGGGTGTAGCTGTTGCCGACGAACAGGACCCGCTGGTCGGCCTCACTGGCACCGCACCCGGCGGCCGACACAGCAAGGGCAAGCGCAACGATGACTCGTCGGAGCATCTTCATGGTCAAACCTTCGGCAGCGGCGGGGCCAGTGCTGAGGACTCACCGTCGATGATCGCCAGCGCTCAGTTTGCGTCGACGATGACGCTGATGACGATGGCGAAGAACGCGAGGACGAGGATCGCCGTGATGATCCCACCGACGATTGCCGCGGCGAGCGCAAGCCCACGGTCCGATGGGCTGATCTGGCCTTCCTTTGCGGCACGCAGTTCTTGCATGCCCATGACAAATCCGACGATCGAGAGCAGCCCGCAGCACACCGCCCCGCCCACCGACCAGCCCAACGCCCAACCGGCGTTGCTCTTGCGATAGGGACCGGCGCCCGAAGCCGGCTGCGGCATTGCCTTGGGCGCTCGATGGGCGGTCCATGTCTCGCCATCCCAGTACCGGAATTGACCGGGCTGCTCCGGATCGTCGTACCAACCAGGTTCAGGTGTGCTCATGATGGTTCCTCAACCGACGGCGTACACAAACCCTGCGCGAGTGCCGACGACGATCTGACCTTTCCACACGGCAGGCGTCGATTCGATGCACCCGCTGAGTTGCACGTCCCAGAGCTTGGGTGGTTCCACGCTCGTGTCAGACACATCGAAGGCGTGGAGCACGCCGTTGCAGTCCCCTTGAATCCAGACACCATCGACGATGACGGGGGATGCCCACGTGGGGCCGAAGAGCTCGACTCGCCATCGCTCTTCACCCGTGAAGCGGTCGAGCCCGAGCACATCGCCACTGTCGGTCGGAACGATCAGAAGATCTTCGTACAAGCCGGGAGTTGCCCAGATGCCGGAGTCGAGCCGCGGGCGCTGATCGACCCCCCAGAGACGAGCCTCTTCGGGCGGAAGCGTCGGGTCGAGCTTGATGATCTGACCGACCTCTCGGCTCCGGGCGTTCCCTCGTTCGTATTCGATTCCGGCGTAGATCATCCCTTCATCGTCGATGACGAGCGACGCATCGATGTCATCGCCCGCCCAGTAGCGAAAGACCTGCGTTGGTTCGACGCCGTCGACCAGGCCGGTGATGTCCCACCCTTGGATCAGGCCACCGCTGTTGGCGAAGTAGACGGTGTTGCCGGAGATCGCGACCGAGTTCTCGATCGACACATTGCCGCCCGCAACCCGCAACAACTCATCATCCCACCCTGGCGTGTTGAAGATCAGTTCGGGAGCCGCGGTGACGCGCCCGTCAGCGTCGTAGCCGCGGTTGAGCTTCACGATGTGGAACTGGCTGTTCTCGCCACCGATGAACAGATGATCGTCGAGGATCAGCCCGGCGCCATCCCAGTCGTTGTTCCATCGGGTAGGTGAGACATCGGACGCGTTCAACGCCCAGAGTTCGCGGGGTTCGTCACCGTCGAAGGCGACGACCCGATAGAAGTTGTCCCGGCTGCCGGTGTAGAGCAGTGGGTAGCCGTCCGGGTCGATGGTGACCGACCCCTTGATGATGTCGCCGGTTTGGAAGTCGGGCAGAAGTCGCGCTCCGCTGAAGTAATCCAGGAAGTGGACGTTGCGGCTGTAGGCACCGAGGGCAACCCACGTCTGGCCGTCGCGTTCGAAGATGGCGGGTTGGCCCGTCCATCCCGATCCGCACCAACTGATCGCTTCACCGCCGACCGAAGAGGTTGAGCACATTGCTCGGTCGGGGAACTGCCAGCGGATCTCGGGGGCGACCGGCACCGGACCTTCGCCGTAGTACGTGCGGGTCGGGTTGCCTCGGAAGGTGAGCAGGCCATCGACCGCTTCGCCGTATGGCTCGCCCGACGATGCCGGGTCGACCCAGCCTTGGTACGGCGGCTCGGTGGTGGTCGTTGTCGTTTCTGCCGAGGTGGCGGTCGTTGAGGTGGGGATTGTCGAGGTGGGGGTCGTCGGGGGCGCCGACGTCGTCGAGGCGACATCGAGCTGATCGCCCCTGTCGTCACCTGCGGGCTCGGGTGAGATCCACAGCACAGCCACCAGCACGGCCGTCAACCCAGCGGCGACCAGTGCCAAGCGAACGAACCGCGAGGAGCGGGTCATGGCGGTCAGACGGCGAAGCGGAGTTGTTCCGACATTTGTCCGGACATATGCTGATCTCCGTGAACGAGATCGTCCGCCCCACCCCCAGGAACGGCGTCCTCTTCTGGCGAGGCGCCACCCGAGCGTGCCCGGCCTGCGGCCAGCGCGGGCTCACGCGCCGGGTCATCGAACTCCGGCCAGAGTGTCCCCGCTGCGGCTTCGTCTTCGAGCGGCAGTCCGGCCACTTCGTGGGGGCCGTCGGGATGAGCACGATCCTGACCTTCGGCCTGATCCTGGTGTCGATCCTCGTAGGAATCTGGGTGCTGTGGCCCGATGTGGACTTCTTCCCCCTGGCCCTCCCACCGCTCATCATCGCGATCGCCGTCCCGCTGCTCTTCCACCCCACCGCGAAGACCTTGTGGGCCGGAATCGACTTGATGATGACCCCGCTTCGCCCCGGTGAGGCCGTCGCCGACCTGATCGGAGACGCCAAGAAACGCCCGGCGTAGGAGCGGAGACCGCACCGAGGCCACCTCATCGGGCACCTCGCGACCACGCTGCGGCGCCCAGGCCACCGGCCCCGGTCGGGTATCGCTCGGGTCCCGAGCCACGACCCCCGATGGTTCGCGGCGATCCACCATCACCCAGCCATTGGGAACTCGGGCCCGAGACAGGTGTTCCTCACACAGTGCGTGGCCATAGCGATCACCCGTCGGGTCGCCCAACGGAAGCAACTCAGCGCGCCGGTCGGCCCGATGCAACAGCAAGGTGCCCGCTGGCTCTTTACTACACCCGGGACGCTGACACGACGCCATGAGGCGGAACGTACCGAAGGGGTCCGATGACCCCGAGGACCCTGACGAAATCTGTGGATAACGCGCCGCAATGGCGGCTTTTCCCCAGGCCTTTCGGCCCTAAACGGACGATGTTCAGTCCACGGCTTGTGGTCACGAACGACGCCCGGCATCACCACGCGACGGCCCGCTACGATCCGCGTCCATGATTCTCGGATTCGACGCCGACGACACGCTGTGGCACAACGAAGACGGGTTTCAGGCCAGCCATCGCGAGTTCGAAACGCTGCTCGCCGACTTCGCTGATGCACGAGCGATCGAGGATCACCTGTTCGACATCGAGGGCCGCAACATGCCGAGGTACGGCTACGGGGTGAAGGCGTACACCCTCTCGCTCATCGAATGCGCGATCGACATCAGCGATGGCAACGTCAGCACCGCCCAGATCGCGGCCATCCTCGATCTCGGCCATGCCTTGCTCGACCGCCCCGTGGAGCTCATCGATGGCGTCGAAGACGTCCTCGACGAACTCGCCGGCCACCAGAAGATGATCATCACCAAGGGCGACCTTTACCACCAGCTCTCGCGAATCGAGACAAGTGGACTGAAGGATCGGTTCTGGCAGGCCGAGGTGGTCGCGCACAAGGACCCCGCCACCTACCAGCGAGTCTTGGGTCTCCACGGGGTCGACCCCGCAGCCTTCGTGATGGTCGGCAACTCGCTGCCGTCCGACGTCTTGCCCGTCATGGCCATTGGAGCGAAGGCCGTCCATGTGCCCTATCACGTCACGTGGACCCACGAACATCACGACGGAGACCACGAGGCACCAACGATCGACAACCTCAGAGAGCTACCTGCGCTGCTGGCCGAGTGGGGCCTGGGCTAAGGGCGGTCTCGTCACGCCACCAGCAGCTCAGGCCGCTTCACGATGACTTCATTCGCCCCTTCGTAGGTTCGCCTCCATGACCTCCCCCCGTCTGATGGCCATCGCCACACTGACCGCCGTCGTCATCGCAAGCTGCGCGACAACGCGCCCATCCGAGGCCGAACCGGCCGCCGCCGAGCCGGATCAACCAACGGCCTCGGAGCCTTCGCAATCGGCGCCAGCGCCATCGTCAGGCACCACCTTCGACGCAACGCTGCCCGACCGTGGAGACGACGAGTGGTTCTTCACCGGGTTCACCTACTACACGCTCGAACAGACCGAAGATGCCGAATTCAACGCCGGCTTCT
>JBCCYT010000210.1:0-6832 GCA_039188975.1 Actinomycetota bacterium | reverse complement strand
TTGCTCTACGTCGGCACCGAGCTCGGCTTGCACATCTCGCCCGACGACGGCACGACCTGGCAGCCGCTCCAGGCCAACCTCCCCGTCACTCCGGTCTATGACCTGATGGTCAAACACGACGACCTGATCGTCGCAACCCACGGACGGTCGTTCTGGATCATGGACGACGTCACCCAGATCCACCAGGCGATCGACCTGAGCGACACCTCGGCGCCGGCGCTGATTCGGCCCCATGACACGGTCCGGGCGCCCGAGCATCTGTTTGCGTCGTTCTGGGGTTCGCTCGAAGGCAAGAACTACCACACCACCCTCGGCCAGAACTCGACGTTCTACCTGACCGAAACGGAGACCGGCCACAAGGTCCGGCGCGTCATTGACGGCGGCGAGGACTACCCCCATGGCGTGCGGATCACCTATCACCTGCCGGCCGATCTCGACGGGCCCGTCACCCTTTCGGTGCTCGACGGCGACGGCGAACTGATCGAGTCGTTCACATCCGACATTCCCGAGGACAAGGCTGACCGTGAGGGCGTCTACTGCACGGCTGACCCGGGCATGAACTCGTTCTGGTGGTCGATGCAATACCCGGTCGGCCCAAAGATGACCGACTCCAACTTCCACGGTGCGCCCCGCGGGCCGCTGGCCATGCCGGGCGACTACTCGGTGAAGCTCGATGTCGGTGACTGGTCGGCAACCCAGCCCTTCGCGCTGGTGAAGGACCCTCGCATCGAGACCCCTGACGAGGACCTGCAGGCCCAGTTCGACCTGATGATGCAGATCCAGGATCGTCTGAGCGAGACGACCACGGCGATCAACCGATGCCGCGATCTCAAGACTCGACTCGCCGACTGGGCGGGGCGACTCGACGACATCGACGGCGGTGCCGACGCCGCCTCCGGTGCCCGGGAGCTCTCGGCGTCGATCGAAGCGATCGAAACCCAGCTGGTGCAGCCCGAGCTCAAGTCGCCTGGCGACTCGCTGAACTACCGCGAACAGTTGTGGGAGAAGCTCAACGATCTCGTCCCGATCGTGGCAAGCGCCGACGCTCGACCGACCGCCCAGTCCTACGATGTGTTCGAGAAGCTGAGCGGCGAGATCGACCCCCACCTGTCGAAGCTCGACGAGGTCATCAGCGGCGACCTGGCCGCGCTCAACGACACCTTGGCGTCTCTCGGCGTCGACATCATCGGCGCCTGACCCTCCCATGGAGATCCTCGCCCTGCTCGGGGTGTTGTTCCTCGTCTACGTGTCGTTTGCCGTGTCGGCCTCGGCCGGTCTGGGTGGCTCACTCGTGCTCGTACCGACACTGGTCGTGTTCTTGGGCACCAAAGAAGGGGTTGCGCTCGCGGCCTTGCTGCTCGCCAGCAACAATGTCGCCAAGATCTTCGCGTATCGCCAGACGCTGCCGTTCTTGAAGGCAGCACCGATCGTGGCGTTGATCATGGCCGGCGCGGCGGTCGGCGCGACATTGCTGGTCAATGCACCCGAAATCGTGGTGACGATCGGCGTGATCGCAATGTTCGCCGCGACGCTCATCGCGGAGCGTTACGAGTTGCGTTCCGCCCGTCGCGGCTTCGGCCCCGTGCTGGCGTTCTCGTCGGGGGCGACGAGTGGCTTCTCGGGGACGTCGGGCCCCCTGAAAGGCGTGGCGATCCGCAACCTCGACCTCGACCGACGTCACTTCGTCGGTGCGGCGTCGTTGGCGAGCTTTGCCGGCGACGCGACGAAGACGGCGATCTTCGCCGACGCGGAGCTGTTGGGCCGCGATTCGGTCCTGCTGGCGATCGCCGCTATCCCGTTGATGGCAGCCGGCACCTGGACGGGCTCGACCGTGAACAACCGTGCCGGTGAGAAGAAGTTTGCCGTGCTGTTCTGGACGGTGATGACCGGCTACACCGTGCGCCTCGGCATCCTGCTCGCCTGAGGCCGCGACCGATCGACTGGGAGGCCCGATGAGCCAGGCGACGACCCGAGGACTCGACCCGGACTGGGTGGCAGCCGCCGTCGCGACCGGCGGCGACCCCCCGACGGCGACGTTCGTCGGGTTCATCGGTACCGGGCAGATCGGGCGCAATGCCCGCTACACCCTCGATTGGCATGGAGCTGACGGACCCTCGACCGTCGTCGTGAAGTTGCCGGCCGATGATGACGGGGTCCGCCGGATCGGTTTCGACCAGGGCCTCTATCCGAAGGAGTGCGCGTTCTATCAGGAGCTCGTCGACCTCGTCGATGTTCGAACGCCATCACCGCTCGCGGTCGAGATCGATCCCGACGGGCTCGACTTCGCCCTCATCCTCGAAGACATGGCCGGATCGGCGGCGGGCGACCAGTTTGCGGAAGCGACCGACATCGAACTCGCCCTTGCCGTCGAGCAAGCGGCCGCGCTCCACGGCCCGCTCTGGGGTCACGATCATCCGGCCCTCGACCGCCTCGCCGGCACGAACCCGGACCGAGGGTCGACGAGCGCCCTGCTCGGCGCCTTTCTCCCCGGCGTGCTCGACCGCCTCGCCGGTCGGATCGACGATGCCACGCTTCCCGTCCTCCATCGATTCGTCGAGCTCGCCGACCGCTGGGTGGAGCGTCCGGTCGCCACGCCCAGCCTGCTGCACAGCGACTTCCGACCCGACAACTTTCTCTTCGGGCAGACCCCCGAAGCGCCGCCCCTCGCGATCGTCGACTGGCAGACGGTCACGGTGGGGGCCAGCGTCTCCGATGTCGCCTACCTCTTGGGCGCCGCGATCGACCCGGTGCGACGCCGGTCGATCGAACACGATCTGCTGACCGCATACCGATCTCACCTCGAAGACTACGGGGTGGTCTACCCGGCCGATCTCTGCTGGGACGAGTACGCGACCGGGTCCCTCCACGGCATCGTGGTTGGGATCCTCGCCACCCTCATGGCAACCGAAACCGACCGGGGCAATGAGCTCTTCGCCCTCATGCTGAACCGTCACGCGCAGCATGCACTCGACGTCGACGCGCTCGACCGGGTCGCCGCCCTCGCCTGATTCGCAACTTTTTGGCGCGTTCATCAGTCAGAACCTCTGACCCGCACCGGGGGGTGGTGGTCAGAGAGGGAAACATCATGAATACCAAAGCACTTGCTGCCGAACTCATCGGCACGCTCGGACTGGTTCTCGGTGGCTGTGGGGCCGCCGTGATCGGCACCGGCCTCGGGATGGGCTCCCTTGGCGTGAGCCTCGCCTTTGGCCTCACGGTTGTCACCGGCGCCTACGGCCTCGGCCACATCAGCGGCGGCCACTTCAACCCGGCGGTGACGGCCGGCCTGGTTGCCGGCGGTCGCTTCCCGGGGAACAAGGCTCCGGCCTACATCGGCGCTCAGCTCGTCGGCGCCATCGGGGGTGCCGTGCTGATCTACCTGATGGCCGGATCACCAGACATCGACGGCGATGCCGCGGGCGCGTTCGCAGCCAATGGCTACGACGACTTGTCACCGACGGGCGCTGGCGTCGGCGCCGCCTTCATCACCGAGGTGGTGATGACCGCGATGTTCTTGATCGTGATCATGGGCGCGACGGCGAAGAAGGCGTCGGCCGCAATGGGCGGTTTGGCGATCGGGCTCATGCTGGCGCTCATCCACATGATCTCGATCCCGGTGACGAACACGTCGGTCAACCCCGCCCGCTCGACGAGTCAGGCGATCTTCGCCGGCGGCGACTACATCCCGCAGCTGTGGCTGTTTTGGGTTGCGCCGATCCTCGGCGGTGTCATCGGCGCCACTATCTACAAGATGGTGCTTGCCGACGCCGACGACAGCTGAGCCATCGAGCGGCTCCGTCACGCACTGCGGAGCCGCTCGGCCACCTCGGCCATCACGCCGAGTTCGGTTGCCCGGTCGGGGCCGCATGGCGTCAGGTTGAGCGTCTGTACGCCCGCGTCGATATAGGGCGTCAGGAACTCGACGATGTCATCGGCGGTCCCGACCGGCGTGTACTTCTCGAAGGGCTCGAACGGCAGGCCGTAGAAGCGGCCCATGCCGTCGGCAACATGCCCTCGGGCATCAGCTCGATCGGCGCCGACCCCGACCCACGTCTGGAGCCCGTGCTGCCAGGCCACGCCGCGGTCCGCGCCTTCGGCTTCGACCCGAGCGGTCGCCTCGACGAATCGACGGGGTGAGCACCACGCCGCCAGCCAGCCGTCACCGAAGCGAGCGGCCCGCCGCAACGCCGCGTCACTGCGGCCACCGACCACGAACGGAATCGGCACTTCCGAGGTCGGCCGGATCGTGCCGGCCTCGAAGTCGAAGAACTCGCCGTCACCATCGACGCTCTCGCCACCGAGGAGCCGGCGGACGAGGTCGAGCGCGATGTCGGTCCGGCGCCCTCGGGTTGCGGGGTCGATCCCGCACACCTCGAACTCGTGACGGTCCTCGCCACCGACGCCAACCCCGATCGAAACCCGGCCTGGGGCTGCCTCCGCCAGCGTGGCGATCTGTCGGGCCGCAACCATGGGATGCCGGAGCGCCAGGAGGAAAACGCCGAGGTGGAGATCCAGTCGCGGTTCGAGCCCGCTGAGCGCTGCGAGTTGCACCACCCCGTCGACCCCATTGCCGCCGACGAAGCTCACATGGTCGGCGGTGAACACATGGTCGAGCCCGGCATCCGCAAGTGCCGCCATGCGACCGCGACGGTCGTCGGGCGAAAGCTGATTGAGGTCCCAGGGTGTGCTGACTCCGATGTGCACGCTCATCCGAGGGTGCCGTGACCCTCATTCGTGACCTTCATCATTCCCCCTGTCGTCTGCCTCACGGTACGTCACCGGCCTCACACCAGCTTTATCGCCTCGTGGGTACGGTGCGAACGCGCGAGCAGAAAGGACTCCCCCATGACCTGGCTGCGACGGACCCTCGACCACCTCTTCACCGAGCCGCGAGACACCGCCGGCCCGGAGCGGTGTTCGGCGAGGCGCAAACGCGAGATCGAGATCGAAGCGCGACGAGGGGTCCTCGGGTTCTAACGTCAGGGCATGGCCCGTCACTTCACGCCTGATCTCTTCGCCTTTCTTCGCGATCTTGCTGCCAACAACGATCGAGCGTGGTTCAACGAGAACAAGGCACGCTACGAATCGTCCGTGCGGCAACCGGCGCTCGATTTCATCACCGACTTCGTCGAGCCGCTCGAGACATTGTCGCCATACTTCGTTGCCGACTCACGAACGGTGGGCGGTTCGCTGTTTCGGATTCACCGCGATACCCGCTTCAGCAAGGACAAGACGCCGTACAAGCTCAACACCGGGATGCACTTTCGTCACGAGCGGGCCAAGGACGCGCACGCGCCGGGCTACTACGTACACCTGCAGCCCCGCGAGTGTTTCCTCGGTGCCGGCTTGTGGATGCCGGAACCCAAGGTCGCGCAGCAGATCCGGCTCCACATCGCCGAACATCGCGACGAGTGGTTTGCCGCGACCCGGTCACGGCCGTTCACCGACCACTTCTCCCTCGGCGGTGAGTCGTTGAAGCGCCCGCCCCGAGGCGTCGACGTCGACCCCGACGATCCGCTGATGGAAGATCTGAAGCGCAAGAGCTTCATCGCCACCGGTCCGCTCACCCAGGGCGACGTCACCAAGGCCGACTTCGCCGACGTTCTCCACGAGCGATTCGCAGCGGCGGGCCCGATGATGCGGGTGCTGTGCGCTGCGGTCGGGGTGAAGTTCTAAGACCAGGATCGTGCTCAGCGACCCGCCGCGGTAGCCGCAGCCCAGAACTCGCTGCTGGTTTGATCCAGCGCAACACTGATCGCCGCGTCATACGCGCCGAAGATGTTGGCTCGATCGAGGAGCGGGTGGTCGCGGCGAAGCCGGTGGAGGAGGTCGCGATAGGTCTGGCGGGCGGTCGGCCCTGCGAAGTCCATCGGCAACGCCTCGGAAGGGAGCACGGGATCGATGCGCAGCAGCGCTTCGATCTCAGCGCTCGCACCAAACGCAGCGCGCACCGCCGCGCCGGTATCGGCGATTGGCGCCGCATCAGACCAACGCCCCACGAATGCGGCGTAGCGGGTTGCGAGTTCCTCCACCGGCCAGAGAGACGCCGCGATCTCCTGGGGGTCACGGCTGCCGTTCACGGAAATCGATGAGGCGCTGATATGGGAGACACGGTCGGCCACGTTGAGGACCGAAGCGTGCGGAGCAATCCACGGCTCAAGTGGCCACGGCGAGAGGTACAGACCCCCGCCGAGCGGGGCCGCCAAGAGGTCGATCAGGGCGTTCCTGATCGCATCTCGGGCGGCTCGAAACTCCTCGGGAATTTCGAACGTCACCAGATGCCACGTGCCATCCCAGTGGTCGATCTGCGCATCGAGACGGTGCGCAGCGGCAACCCAGGTCAGGTCGGTCTTTCGTTCGGCGAGACCTGCGTGGGTGAGTTGAAGCGTCGCCGCCCGGCCTCTCCCCTCGATCGACAGGCAGCCGTCCTCGACGAGCCGCCGAAGGGCCAAGCGGGTGCGGGTGGTGGTGAACCCGACCGCATCGGCGGCGTCATAGACGGCAGCCGCATCGAGCGCGCCTGCGTCGTCAGCGAGGCCGAGGACGAACGCTCGGGTGGGCAGGGCGAGTTCGCGCGCCATCGGTTCGGCCACCTCCGCATACTAGCGCGGGAGAAACGTTTGTCTTTGCCACGAACGTTTCTAATATGAACGCGCTCCTATGACCGAGATGATGACACCCGAGCCGCGCAGCGATCTTGCCCGCTTCATCGCCAGCGACCTCCTGTGGTGGGGCGCCTATTTCCTTTTCAGCGCCGTCATCGGTTGGGACATCGGCACGCAGCTGGCCAGCCCGATCTTTTGGGCGATCACGCTCGTTCTGACCGGGCTTC
>JBCCYT010000209.1:0-6836 GCA_039188975.1 Actinomycetota bacterium | reverse complement strand
AGCTGCGACTCGACCGCGTCGGACACGAGGATCTGTCCGCCGTGACCCGCGGCCATCACCCGAGCGGCCAGGTTGACCGGTGGCCCGAAGTAGTCGTTGCCGCGGAAGTGCGCCGGGCCGGCGTTGGCACCCATCCGCACCCGGATGGTGCATCGGTCGGGCCAGTCGTGATCTCGAAGGGCTCGCTGGGCGTCGATCATGGCGGCGACGCCGTCGTCGGGGCGTTCGAACGCCACGCCGAACCCGTCGCCCATGGTCGAGAAAACGGCGCCGCCGTGTCGGGCGAACGCCTCGCTCAACAAGGCGTCGTGGTGTTCGAGTTGTTGGGGCATCAGGTCAGATGCCTGTTCCCACAGCACGGTCGAATCGACGATGTCGGTGAACACATAGGTTCGCTCGTGAAGATCGCCGCTCACCGGGGCGAGTGTAGGGGCGTGGTGGGCCACGTGTCTCGCTTGAGACACGTGCCAGACGGTGAGATGCTCACTCTCGGCGAGCGAGGGAGATGCGCAATGAACCAGGCCGGTAGCAAGGCGACGATTCACATTCTTGGCGGCGGGCCGAGCGGGTTGTCGGCCGCGTTTCACCTGACGTCGCCGGACTTCAACCCTGACTGGCGCGATCGGTATCGGGTCGTGGTCCATCAGCTCGGTTGGCGTCTGGGCGGCAAGGGCGCCACCGGCCGCAATGCCGAGATGGGAGACCGGATCGAGGAGCACGGGATCCACCTCTTCGGCAACATGTATGCGAACGCGTTGCACATGATGAATTCGGCGTACGGCGAGCTCGGCACCGGTGACATGGCTGATGAGTTCGAGCCGTCCAACACCCAGCTGGTGTCGACGTTTCGCCACGGTGGTTGGCAGGGCTACGGCGGCTCGCTTCCCCACAACGACGGCACGCCGTGGGAGACGTCGTCGGCGATCGCCACCCCCGAGCAGCTCTTCGAGAGCCTCAAGGTCACCGTCGAGGGGATTTTGCAGGGCCAGGTCCTGGCCCGTCCCGGTATGGGGCCGCAACGACAGCCAAACCTTCTCGACCGACTCGAGTCGGTTGGTCACACCGCGTTCATCGGGTTGACGTCCGCGCTGTCAGAAGGGATCCATCGGCTCTTCCATCACGAGCACGAGAACCCGCTCGAACGGCTGCTGGAAGAGGCGGCGCACGTGATCTCCCGGCTGGAGCGGCAGGTCGAACACAGCGATGACGAGGTGTCTGATCTTGCCTTCTGGATGCTGATCCAGATCGATCTCATCGCCACGTGCATCCGAGGGACGTTGGACGATGGCGTGCTCACCGACGGCATCGATGTGATCGACCATGTGCCGTACCGCGAGTGGCTGGAGACGCACGGGTGCCATGCGTTGACGCTTGGTTCGGGCCTGCCCCAGGCCATCCCCAACACGTGCATGTCGTACCCGATGGGTGACACGACCGGTCTGCCGACGATGGCGGCGTCGGCGTATCTGACGTTTGTTCTGCGCCAGCTGCTCGCGCCCGGAAACGCGGCGTACTTCTTCAAGGTCTCGACGGGCGAGACGATCATCTTGCCGATCTACGACGCCCTCGTACAGCGCGGGGTGGAATTCGAGTTCTTCCACAAGGTCACCAGTGTCGTGCCGTCGGCCGACGGATCTCGGGTCGAAGCAATCGTGTACGAGCAGCAGGCCCGGACCCACGACGGCTCGCCGTATCAGCCGGTGCGCACCCTCGACGATGGGCAGCGGGTGTGGCCCAATGCGCCGCTGTATGACCAGCTGACCGAGGGCGACACCTGGCGAGAACACCAGATCAATCCGGAGTCGTGGTGGGCGGACTGGACGGGGGAGGAGACCACCCTTCTGCTCGAGCCGGGCGATCAGGTGGTGGTTGCGTTGCCGCCTGCGGTGCAGCGGCTCGTGTGCAAGGAAGCGTCGGATGCGAAGGCGCCGTGGAAGACCATGCTGGCCGAGGTCCGCTCGACCCCCACCGAAGCGTTGCAGCTCTGGACCAAGGCGTCGACCGAGGAGCTGGGCTGGCCGACACTTCCGGCCCTGGGCCGGTGGATGAGCCCGACGTTCCTCCCGCCACTGTTCGCCGTTGCCGACTTCAGTCGATCGTTGCCGTATGAGAACTGGCCGGCCGACGGCCCCAAGGGGCTCTTGTATTTCTGTGGTCCGCTCCAGCTGCCCGATCCGGAACCCGGCTTCGACGATCACGACTTCCCGGCCCGCATGAAACAACAGGTGTTCGGGCAGGTCAGTCAGCTGATGCTGAGTTTGGCCAACCTGCTTCCGGAGGCGGGGAAGGACACCGCCTATCCGCAGGCGCTCAACCCCGATCTCCTGTGGTGCGCCGCGGATGACTCGGCCACCGGCATCAACCGGATGCGGCAGCAGTACTACCGAGCCAACATCGACCCGAATGAGCGGTACACGCTGTCGGAGCCCGGCAAGCTCAAGTATCGGCTCAAGGCGTGGGAATCCGGCTACGACAATGTCGCCTTGAGTTCCGACGCGATCTACACCGGCTTCAACATCGGCAGCTTCGAAGGCTCGGTCATGTCGGGGATGCTGGCGTCGGCCGCGTTGGTTGGCTCACCCACCATCGATCAGGTCATCGGATACCGCACGTTCCATCCGGATGCCACCGGACCCGACCACGCGCTCGTCGACACTGGGGGAGAAACGGCCGGCTGACCGGCCGGCTGGACCTGCCGACGCTGTTCGGCACCCGCTCGCTATCCTGTCGATCGTGATTTGGGTCATCGCTCCTCTGCACATCCTCTCGGCGTTCGCGCTCGTCTTCCTCGTGTTGCTCCACAGCGGCAAGGGCGGCGGGCTCTCCGACATGTTCGGTGGCGGCGCAGGGGCGGCTGCGGCCGGGTCGACCGTCGTCGAACGCAACCTCGACCGGATCACGGTGATCGCTGCCCTCGTCTTCGGCTTCACCTCCGTTTCGTACGCACTCATCTTCTGAGCGTCCGGCCGCCGCGAGATCTTCTGCCCGGCGAACGCTCCAGACACTGTCGTTGACGCCGATGGGTTCCGGTGACTCTGCTTTCGCGCGTGTGGCGGTGCGGCGCCTTGGCGGCGCTCCTCGGTGTGCTTGCGTCGGCGTGTGCCGCTGACCGGCCGACCCTCGAGGACAACGCTGCGTCACGAGAGGTCGACGAGTCGGTGCCGGCCTCGACGCCGGCGATCGAGTCCGTCGAGGTCGGGCCGCTGCGCGTGGCGGTGGGGCGGACGTGGAATGGTGACCCGGGTGCCGCCGGCCCGGCGGCGTTGGCGAATCGGGTGGTCGCCGGGTTGCTCTTCGAAGGACTCACCCGCCTCGATCGATCCGGCGAACCGGAGCCAGCGCTCGCTGAACGTTGGCAGGTGAGCGATGACCGTCTGCGGTGGACGTTTGTCTTGCCCGATGCGTTGACCGATGGCGGTGGCCGCATGCTGACGGCCCGCGACGTCAAGGCATCGCTCGAACGGCTCGCCGAGCGTGGCGCCCACGATCAGGTCGTCGCCCAGCTTTCACCGATCGCCGGTTGGGATGCGCTTGTCGCGGGTGAGAGTGGCGGTGCCGTCGGCATCGTCGCCCCCGACGATCAGACGTTGGTGATCGAGCTCGACGCGCCGTTCGAGCCGTTGGCCGCAGTGCTGGCCGAACCGGCATACGGCGTGACCGGCGTTGCTGCCGATGGTTCGACCCGGACGACGGGGGCGTACACCTTCGGTTCGACCATGACGGAACTCGTCGCCGTCGACGCGGCTGCGCCGGTTCAACGAATCGAGCTGATCGTCGCTGAACAGACCGGCGGCGAGCTACTGCAGTCCGGTGTGGCCGACTGGGCGGTTCTCGACGCCGATGACGAGGGGGCCGCGATTGCAGGAACCGTGCTGCGTCAACCCTTGCCGCTTCGAGTCGGGCTGGTGATTCGGCTCGACGACCCCGGCCAGCGGCACGCGATCGCCGGTGCTCTCAACCCGCCAGAGCTGGCGCTGGAGCTCGACAACGCAACCGCAGCCATCGCGCCCGTGGTCGCGCCCCGCCAAGACCAGCTGCCGGCAACCCTTCACGTGCTCGTGCCACAAGGACCGCTTGCGAGCTTGCAGGCGGAGTTGACGGCGCAGCTGACCGCGGCCGGCGTCACGCCGACGGTCCGGGTTGTCGATCAGCAGGCGTTTGCTGAGGCGGTCGCGGCGGGCGAGTCCGGGGTGTTTCCGATCGTGCTTCCAGGTGCCGGGTTCAGCCGAAGTGTTGGGTTGGTCGCGACCGATCCCGGGAGCCGTGATGATGCGTTTGGGGTGCGTGATCTGTTGCGTACCGATCTCGTCGACGAACTGTTGGCCGAGGCTGATGCGGACGCTCGGTCGATTCTCGTCACGGCGGTGGAAGACCGGTTGCGGGACGAGCATCTGTGGCTGCCGATTGCCAACACCGAGGTGCGGGTCGGGTTGAGCGCACGAATGGCGCCGATCCGTGTCTTGGCGGACGGCACGTTTGACCTGTCCGGCTTCTGATCGGGCGTTCGGGCGCGACGGCTAGGAGACGTCGCGCTGTACCGGTAGTCGGACCGTTGTCCCGTAGTCGGGTCGAGCGACGAGGACACAGTCTGATGCGCAGCGGTTGCCTTGGCTGACGGCCTCCGGGCTGAAGCCCGTGCTTGCGATGTTGACGAGTTTCTCGAACCGACCGCCGGCGCCCAGGCTGTTGGTGGCGATGGTTCCGAGTCGGACACAGACCGATGGGTCCTCGTCGCCGGGCGGACAGAGCGAGAGCGTGATCTCGGACCGTTGCACGGTCGGGGTGAAGCCTCGGCCCCGAATGTCGAATCGTTCGTCGAGGGGCAGCGGCTGCGCAGTGTCGGCGGTGATTGCCGGGTCGAGCACTTCGGTGTTGACGAAGTCGACGGGAATGACGGCGTTTGTTCGTCCATCCGAGATTCGGATCTCACATCCGTCGACCGCGCAGTCGATGGGTTCGCTTGTGCCGGCGCTGAGCGGAGTGTCGAATCGTTGCATCGCGGTGAACTCGATGGCAGCTCGTCCCCGGTTCGTGTCGACGACGACGATCGGTGTGCACTTGCCATCTCGCCGACACATCGAGACGGAGACATCGTCGATGGCGTCGAACACGGCGACCTGGACGGTGTCGCCGTGTTCGATACCGGTTGCGGGCCGAGCCACGCCGCTGACTGGCCGATCGTTGGGCGCCTCGAAGGAGAGCGGCACGGCCGCGTATCGAGTCAACGTGTTGACGTCCCAGACGATGAGCTCGCAGGCACCGTCGAAGAGGCAGCTGTGAGCACCGGCGGGGGTGGTGAGCGTGGTTCGGGCCCGGGTGACGAGTTGGGTGGGACCGATGAGGTCTGACCCCACCGCTTCGCAGACGTCTGATGCGCCGACCGCACACAGCGACACGATGGGGAAGCTGGCCGGCTGGTCGAGGTCGATCGTGAGCAGCGACCAGTCTTGAAGCTCTTCGCTCGGGGAAAGGGTCAGCGAGGCGTCGGGCTGGAGCGGCGCGTCGGGGTCGAAGTCGATCGGTACGGTGCGCCGGTCGCTGGGATCGGTTTGAGAGAACACGGCGAGCGAGCAGGGGCCGGTCAGCACACAGTCGTGTCGAGTGCCTCGCCAGGTCACGAACGCTCGCGGGATCTGGTATGCCCCGTCGTCGATCAGGCCACGAAAATCGAGCCCGGTGCAGTCGATCGGAATCGTATCGTCAGCGCACACGAACAGGCCGAACTCCCCGTCGTACGTGCCGTCATCGCTCGAGACGGTGACCGTGGCCCCGTCAACGAGCCCGGTCGACGGCTGGACGGCGAGTGTGTCGGGCAGCGGTGACGGGTCGGACCCGAACGGCGAGAAGTCGAGGGGCACTGCTGCCGGTTGGCGTTGCGCGCCGGGGATCGACACGTTCATGGCGCAGATGCCTTCGACGACGTCCGCGCAGGTGATGGCGTCGGCTCCGAAACCGATCTCCCAGTCGGCCAGCCCGGTGTAGGCGAACGTGCCGTCGCTCTCGGTTTGGATCACGGTGTCTTCGAGCACCCAGTCGCAGGCGAACGGGTCGGGGTCGACTGCCATCCGACACGGTCGGATGTGGATGGACGTGTCGGCCGGAAAGCCGTCGCCGATGACGCGGTAGCGGGATCCGACGGTCAGCCGTCCGTCGAACTCCACCCGAAAACTCGGGGGCCGCTGCACCTGCCGAACCATCTCGAACTCGAGTGGAATTCGCACGCCGACTCCAGCGACCCGGTCGCTGTACGTTCGCAGTTCGCACCCGCCGAGCACACAGTCCAGGTCGCCGGCCCGGCCCGTGCTGATCGTCCGAAACACGTCGAACTCGATCTCGAGGCTGCCGCCGGGGCTCGTCGTACCCCGCTGAGCCGTGCCCGAGTCGCACGAATCCAATTCGGTCAGAGCTTGCGGTGGTGTTGCCACCCGACACATCACGGTGACCGTTTCGACCGATCCCGGAAGGTTCGCCGTTGCGACGACGAGCCGTTGCCCGTCGAGCAATCCACGCAAGCCGCTCGGCGTCTCGGGTGTGGTCTCGATGGCCGGCTCGCCCGTCGGACGGTCCCCGTCGATGATCGGCTCCTCCGGCGCCGCCGCTTCCTCACCGCCGTCCCCGCCGAAGACGACATCGGTGGCGATCAGCCCCACAATGAACGCAGCCACTCCAGCGATGAGCCAGCGAATCGATCCAGAAACCTGGCGCCTCGGCGCTTCTCGTCGCCGCCGAGGAGCGTCGACGTCGAGCGGCAAAACCTCGAGCGTCTCGTTCTCCGGCCCGACCTCGTTCACGTTCGCCAGTGTTCCACGCCACCGACCCCTACTCTCGATCGAGGT
>JBCCYT010000208.1:0-6929 GCA_039188975.1 Actinomycetota bacterium | reverse complement strand
TCGGTGCTCTCTGAGAACGTCACTCGTTCGTCCGGCGCTGCGACGCCATCGGTGAATGGCTGTACCGGCGCGAGCGTGCGCTCGAGCTCTTCTTCGGAGAGTTCGTTGCCTTCGTCGGGATACTCGAAGTCCTCTTCGTACCAGCGGCGGTCGAGCACGCGGATTCCTTCGATGCAGCGTTGCCGGAGATCGACGCTCGATGCAGCCGAGGTTCCGTCGACCGCAGCCATGGCGGCCGGCTCGACGGGGGTTGACATGGCGTCGGTCGTCGATTCGCTACCCATCGTCGTCTCGCCGTTGATCGTGATCTCGGCCGCCGAAGCAGGGGAGGCGTCCTCGTCGATGTCGCTGGTGCTGCAAGCGCCCGCCACCATCACGAGGGCGAGCAGCGGGGCGAAGAACATGGTCGGGTTCATGGTCAGACCTCCAGAAGAGCGAGCGGGCCCCGTCCACCATCGACGACCCGGGCCGGATCGACGCCGAGGGCGCCGACGGTGATGCCCGCCAGGTAGTCGCGGAAGTCGGTGGTGATGAGGAAGTTGTCGTCATCGTCGAACCGGTCCAACGGCGACGGCTCGCCGTGGTGGCCGCCCTTGACCGTCGGGCCGACAACGAACTGCACACCGGCGGTGCCGTGCTCGGTGCCGTCACCGTTCCACTCCGGGCGGCGCCCGAATTCGGTCCAGGTTGCGATGACCACTCGGTCGGCGTTTGCGCCGAGACGACGTTGGAACCGTTCGATCGCGCCGTCGAGCTCGTTGAGCAGCTGCGGCAGATCGCCGCGCTGATTGGCGTGGGTGTCGAAGCCGTCATGGCCAACGTGAAAGGAACGGGTCGGGAGGCCGCCGTTGATCATGTCGGCGACGAGGTCGAGTTGGAAGCCAAGGTAGGCGCCCCGGCTCTCGCCGTCGCCGTCGCCCTCGTCGGCGATGTCTCGGTCGTCGGGGTCGCCGAGCACCGGTCCGAGCTGGGCGCCGATGCCGCGGAGGGCCAGCTGACTGTCGCGAGCCTGGCTCATCAGATCGGTGCCGTTGGACGGGCGGCCGTCCAGCACCCGGTCGAGTGCGGCGTACTGCTCGCGGAATCCGGCGGACCACGGGATACGGGCCTCGGGGCTGATGCCGACCGGGCTCCATCCGTCGGCGTACATCGAGGGGCTCACCCCGCCGAGGCTGATGCCGAGCAACGGGTCGGCATCGTCGCCAGCCAGATCGTGGAGGGCCCGGCCGAGCCATCCGTCGGTCGTGCCGAAGTCGGGGCTGCCCTTCTCCCACATGTCGGTTGCGTCGAAGTGGCTGAGGCTGGAGCCTTCCGAGCCGACGCCGTGCACGATGGCGAGGTTGCCGTTGCGCCACTGGTCCGCGAAGTACGGCATCGAGTTGATGGCGAACGTGTCGTCGAGGGGCAACAGGGTGGGGGCGTCGTCGCCGCGTTCTTCGCCGGTGAGCGTGCCGTCGCCGCGCAGCGCTGCGTAGGTGGAGTTGCCGACCGGGACGACGGTGTTGAGAAAGTCGACGCCGCCGCCGAGCTGGATCGAGACGAGGACGAGCCCTGGATCGTTACCACCGGAGACCGCGGTTCGCCCACCCGGCGTGGGACCGAAGTTGCCAGTCGTCGAGTGTTGGGCGAGCAAGGTGTCTCGCAGCGTGGGAACGCCGAGCACGCCTGCGGCTCCGGCGGCGGCACCGACTCCGGCGATGGTCAGAAACCGCCGTCGCGACGGGTCGGCGGGCATCGGCTGGTTCGGGGTCGTGGGGGTCATGAGAGGGTCACCTCGGGGGATGTGAAGGCGACGGTGATGGCGGTGGCCAGCGGCCCGCCCTCGTCGTCGGTGGGGGTGGTCAGAGCAGCGACGAGGGCGGCTTCGGTTTCCGCTGTCCAGTCGGTGATGCCGAAGGCGCTGAAGATCGCGGCGGCGCCGAGTCGCGGTCCACGCCCGGTGGCCTCGGCAATGGCGGCGACGATCGGGCTTTCGCTCTCGACGATCGCCTGGGCGAACCGGATGCCCGCATTGAGCCGTCCGGTGGCGCGAGTTGCGTCGATCCAGGGCTCGTTGTGCGGCCACCCGCCGACGTTCGGGGGATGGCCGATGTATTGGCCCATGTCTTCGAGCATTTCGAGCGGGACGTGGAAGGGGAAGCGGAACTCGTCTTCACGGTCCTCGACGTCGAAGAAGCTCACCGTCCGGATGTCGACGAGGTCGGCCTGGAAGCCACGAATGGCGTTGGCGGTGGACTCGACGGGTTGGGCGACGAGTCCGTGCTTCACGTCGTCGGCGTAGAACGCCGGGTGGGTGAAGAGGGCGACGACGAGGTCGTTGATCAGCAGGTTGTCGGCGAGGGCGGCGGCCAGGTCGTCGATCACGGTCGTTGGTGGCGGGGTGCCGGCGTATCTCGTCCAGAAGCGGCTGGCGATGAAACGGTGGCACTCGGGCCGTTGCACGATGAGGTCGACGACGTCGTCTCCAGTGAAGCGCCCTGTCTGTCCGAGAATCGTCTTCTCGCCGTTGTCGTGCAGCGCCGGGTTCCATTCGGCGACGAACGGGTGCTCGTCGATCAGGCTGTTTCCGGTGAACGCTCGAGCGGCCTCGACGACGTCACGTTGGGTGTAGCCGCCGTCGACGCCGAGGGAGAACAACTCCATGAGTTCTCGTGCGTAGTTCTCGTTCGGGTTGCCGGCGACGGAGAGGTGCAGGTCGAGCCAGGCGATCATGGCGGGATCCCGATGCATGAGCTTCAGCAGGTCGTCGAGGCGGCCCAACCCGTGGCGTCGCAGCGTGAGGAGTTGGGCGTGAAACGCCTCGGGTCCCTCGAACTTGTCGAAGTTCGTGGCGAAGTGCCCATGCCAGAACCACATGAGCCGCTCGATTGCGGGCGTCGGCGAGGACGCCACCAGGTTCATGAACCAGAGATTGATCGACGGCGTCTCGAACCCGTTGAGGCCCACGTCGCGCTTCGGTGCACCTGCCATCGCGGCCCGTCGGTGATCGAACATCTCGGCGACGGTGGCTTCGATGCCGGCGGTGACGGTCTGGGAGATCTGTTCCGGGGAGGCGCCGAACGCGGCGCGGCGCCACAGGTGGGAGGCGTTCGACGGGGTTGCTTCGATGACCATGCCGTCACCATGACGGGGTCACCTTGAAGGATTCATGAAGCGTGCGCTGCGGTCAGGTGAGCGCAGTGCTGAAGGGATAGGTCGACATCGTCTCGACCGTGTTGTCGTGGATGAGGAACTGGTTCTCGAGTTTCACCCCCTGGCCGCTGTCGGGGTCTCCCACGTAGCTCTCGACGCAGATCACCATGCCGGGCTCGAATCGTCCCGGTAGGGGGTAGGGCCCGTCGCCGGTCCGAGGGATGTTGGGGTGACCGCCGGCGAGACCGAGGCCATGGGCGAGCTGGTAGTAGCCGTAGCGGGCGTAGGGCTCGGGGACGTCGAAGGCGGCAGCGGCAAATGACTCGAAGGATCGACCCGCCTCAAGGTTGGCGGCGTTGTGCTGGAGTTGTTCGAACGCGAGTTCGTGGAGATGGCGTTGTTTCGGGGTCGCAGGACCGGCTCCGCACAAGAACGTGCGCGAGAAGTCGACGGAGTAGCCACCGGCGCCGACCGCGTCGGAGTCGAAGCAGACGAGGTCGCCTTCATCCATCAGATGCGCGCTTGCCTCCTGGAAGTAGGGGAAGGTTCGCGGCCCGGCTTGTAGCAATCGGGTGACGACGAGCTCGCCGCCATGTTCGATCAGCGCTCGATGGAACTCCGCCCACACCGCTTGTTCGCTCCGGCCCGGTTGGATTGCCCGCTCCATGTCGGCGGCGGCGACCTCGGTGATCGCCATCGCGTGTCGCATTGCGTCCATCTCGGCCGGCTGTTTGATCATCATGGCGGTCTGCATGACCGCGACACCGTCAGCGAGTCGGAACGGGTGGGCGTTGAACGCCTCCACGACCGGTGACTCGATCCGATCGACGGCCAGCACGGCTCCCGGTCCCGCCGTTCGGCAGACGAGATCGGCCACTTCGCCGGTGAAGCGGACGATGTCGGCGCGGGGGTCAACCACTTTCTTGGCCGACAGTGCAGGAGCGAGCCGGTGCTCGTCCACGTGCGCGGCAGCCGCCGTGAGGTGCTCGCAGCCTGCGAACTCCCACAGCGTCGATGGCCCATCGGCGATGACCAGCGCGAGCCGGTCGGGGCCGGTGAGTCCGTGGACGAGCATGTTGCGGGTGCCGGTTGCGTACCGGACGCTGAAGGGGTCGGCCGTCAAGAGGGCGTCGACCCCGAGATCGGCCATGACCTGGTGGAGCCGGCGACGTCGTTGGCCGACCAGGGTTGCGTCGTCGATGCTCACGGAATGAGTCCGTCGGATCCGGCGAGCGCGCCCCCGGCGACGAGGTGCGCTTCGGTGACCCGGCCGTAGACATTGCGGGTTCGCTCGATCGGGCCGATCACGCCGGGCTGATCCGCATAGGAGAGGACGAGGGTCAGCCGATCGGTGGTTCCCGTCACTTCGGTCACCCGATGGAGGGCGTAGCGGCCGAAGAAGATCTGCAAGCTGCCCGGGGAGCTGTCGACGCCTCGGACGTTGCGATGGTCTCCGCGCAAGACGCGGCGAAGCCCGTGGAGGTTCTCATCGCCGGGGCGCCGCAGTGCAGGAACGAATTCGAACATGCCGCCGGTGTCGGCGACCTGCACGGAAAGGGTGACGACGAATGCGTTGGTGTCGTAGTGCCAGCCGTATTGCCCGCCGGGGGGAAGCACGGTCGCAACCAGACCGGCGAGCGGGTCGGCGTACTCGAAGACTCGGTCTCGATCGAGACAGGCGGCCACGAACCGCTTGAAGCCTGGTGCGACGTACAGCCGCTGCGCCGTCGACTGTGGCGGCAGCATGTCGCGGGTCACGTGGCCTGCGGTCCATGCGGATTGAGGGAGGTTGTCAGCGCTGGAGGTTCGCCCGTAGGGATCGCGGTGGTCGGTGCTGATCTGAACGAACGGACGGAGCCGTTCGAGCTCGGTCGCGAGCTGGGCGACGGCGCTCGCCCGAACAAACCCGGGAAGCGCAGCGGCGCCGTCGGTGGCGAGTTGGTTGCGAATCGCGACGACCGTCTCGGTCCAGTCGTCGTGGTCGGGTCGATGGATCGGATAACGGTCGAGATCGACGAGATCGTCGAGTCGGCCGAGTTCGGGATCGGCGAGGACCGGGTGTTGCATGAGGTAGCTCCGCACGAGTGGTGACTTGGTGTGGTCACTCAACCGTTCTCGGCATCATGTGTCCAATGAATGTTCGAGGTGCTTCAGCATGAGTAAGGCTCATGACATACTGAGTGCTCATGTCCAGCCCGCTGCCCCTCCGGCTCGATCTTCGGCACTACGAGACCGTTGTTGCCATCGTCGACCACGAGTCCATGACCGCCGCGGCCGACCACCTCGCCGTGACACAGTCAGCGTTGAGTCACCGGCTCGCCGATGCTGAGCGACGGCTCGGGGTCGCGCTCTTCGCCCGCGGGGCCGATCGACGACTGACACCGACCGGCAATGGCGTGGCGACGTATCAGGCCGCCTCGAGAGCCCTCGACGAGCTTCGGCGGCTGGAGGATTCGATCGTCGCAACCCCGTCGGTGATCGAGGCAACGGTGCGAATCGGGGTCGGCGGCTACGAGGCGTATCACTGGTTCCCGGGCTTCCTCGACCGGATGCGGGCCGAGCGGCCAGAGATCGAGCTCGACCTTGTCGTTGTCGGCGACTCGATCGCATCGGTGCTCGGCAGCCGCCATGTCGATGTGGTCCTGGCTCCCGGCACACCGGAAGGCGACCTTCACCTCACACCGCTGTTCGAGGATGAGCTGGTCGTCGTGTGCGGGCCCGACCACGCGCTGGCCCACGGTCAGGCGGTCGACGCCGACGCGCTCGCCGAGGAGACCTTGCTCACCTACAACGCCCTGCCGAGTCCCGGCTTCGAGTACGAGCGGTTCGTGCGGCCGTCGGGGGTGACCCCCCGGATCGTGCGAGTTGTGCGCCAGACCTCAGCAATCGTCGAACTCGTTGCGGCGGGCGTGGGGGTCTCGATCCTCAGCCGGTGGGCGACGCACCCGGCGGTGACGGCGGGTCGGCTGGCGACCGCTCGGTGTGGCGTCGATGGATTGCCGATCACGTGGCACTCGGCGGTGCGGCGAAATGATGGGTTGGCTGCCGAGGTGGCCGACCGGCTTCGCGTCTATCTCCGAGACGTCGAGCCGACCCGGTGACGACGGCCATCGCCCGACGAAAACGATGAAGCCCCCGGAACCGTTGCGATCCCAGGGGCTTCGACTGAGAGCGGGTGACCAGAATCGAACTGGCATCATCAGCTTGGAAGGACGATTCGGGGCTTCGAGCGTGCTGCGGGATAGCCGAGGATTCCTCGCCTTCGCCTAGGTGTCGATGACCGCCGAGAACCCCTCCGAACCGTCAGAACACCTCCGGACGGGCACGGGTGGGGCACGTCGTGGCTCGATGCTCGATTGGCTGCGTCGTCGAGCCGCCAAGGCGTACCCAATACGCTGCGAAACATGATCTCGATCGAGCTATCGGACGACGAACGGTCGCTGCTTCGTTGCGGCATTAACGAGTGGGGTGGCCCTGCAGCGTGCACTGACGAGCTGGCTGTGGCAATGGGATTTGCTGGGAGAAATCACCTTTTCGCTAGAACTCCCGAGCTGCGGGAAGCCGTTAAGAGTGGCGCACCACTTCCCGCCTCAGACTGGGCTCGTGTGCTCGTGATGACCGAGTTCGTTTTCATCAGCAATGTCTTCGGTTCGGGGCGTGACTGGCACATCACAACCGGCTTCAGCGACGAGGACTCGATCCGGCTTCTTCGAGAAGTGCAGGGCCGATTCACGACTGTCGGGGCCTCCCGTGCGGCCTTTGGCCCGACAAGTCATCAGGAGTACCAGTGGCAGTCC
>JBCCYT010000207.1:0-6942 GCA_039188975.1 Actinomycetota bacterium | reverse complement strand
GGCATCGACTGGACCTGCTGGTCCTCGGGTGTCAGTGGTGCAGCAAGCGCCTCGGTTTGCGCCCGAACCTCCAAGAAACGGTCGACGAGCGACCCGGTGGTTGCGGGAGAATCGATGCTGGGCACGGTGGGCTCCGGAGGGGATCGGGGGCGGCCTCCAAACCTAACAACCCGGCAGCGGCCCGATTTCATCCCGACATGTGGGATCGGGCCGTGCTCCCGGCGGCGGGCGCTACGGTTCGCGACGCATGCGCGTGCTCCTCGACGCTGTCCACCCGGCCGACGTGTGGACGCTGGGTGCAGTTGAGGACCGGCTCGTGACGGCGGGCGAAGAGACGCTGTGGATCTCCCGCCCGGGCAAGGACTCGGTGATTGAGTTGCTCGACGCTCGCGGTCGCCCGCACGTGCCCGGCCCCGTCGCCGGCACAACCCCGTGGACGCTCGCTCGCGAACTGATCGGCCGCGATCGGGCGGTGTGGCACGCCGTTCGATCGTTTCGCCCCGACGTGATTCTCACCCGCTCCCCCGCCGGCGTCCACATCGGTCGACTCACCCGGACACCGGTGCTCTACGACACCGATGACGGCCATGTTGCTGGCCTGCTCTTCTATGTGGCCGGGCCGCTGGCGAACCTCGTCACCAGCCCCACCGCCACCACCGCCCGCTACGGCTCCAACCACCGGCGCTACCGGGGCTACAAGGAACTCTTCTATCTCCACCCGTCGCGCTTCACGCCCGACCCTGCCATCCGTTCTGAGCTCGGTCTGGGCGCCGACGAACGGTTCCATCTGCTGCGGCTCACGGCGTTCACCGCCAGCCATGACCGCAACGAACGAGGGATGACCAGAGCCCAGATCGATCGGGTGATCGATCGCCTCTCGTCGACGGGCACGGTACTGATCTCAGCCGAGCAGAGCTTGCCCGCGGAACTCGACAGCCGCCGTCTCCGAACGCGGGCAGAGCGCTTCCACCATGTCCTCGCCGCCGCTGACCTCGTGGTCGGCGACAGCCAGTCGGTGTGCTCAGAGGCTGGCGTGCTCGGTACCCCGTCGTTGCGATTCAACACCTGGGCGGGCCGCCACCCCTACCAGGTCGAACTCGAAGAACGCTGGGGACTGACGAAGGCCTTTCTTCTCACCGAAGAGGACAGCTTCTTCGCGGAACTCGATCAGGTGCTCGCCAACCTCTCGACCACAACCGCTCGTCACGCAGAGGGGCGGGCCCGCATGTTGGCCTGGTGCGCAGACCCGGTCGACGACATCGTCGACTGGACCTACGAACTCGCAGGCCGACGCCCGCCGCCGTGAGCAGCGGGTCCGATCACGATCCTCGCTTCTTGTAGATCGTGATGCTCTGCTGCAGCGGCACCAGGTCACGGCGGTGTTCGCGGTGGGCCTGAGCAACCGCCGCGGACGTGTGGGACTCGGCGTCGGTCAGTCGTGCCTCGAGTTCGGCGACACGGGCTTCGAGATCAAGCACCCGCTTCACCCCAGCCAAATTCAGGCCCTCGTTGGTCAGCTGCTGAATGCGGGTGAGCAAGGCGATGTCGGCGTCGCTGTACCGGCGGCTGCCGCCACCCGTACGTTCCGGCTCGACCAGACCCTTGCGCTCATAGATGCGCAGGGTCTGCGGGTGCACGCCGGCCAGCTCGGCTGCCACCGAGATCACATACACCGCTCGGGTGAATCGTTCGTTGTCCATCACGTCCTCCTAGACGCCGAGATGGCGGCGCGGGGAGCCGTTTGAGGCGGCGGCGAAGGCCTCGACTGCGGCTCGTTGATCATCTGACAGGGAATCGGGCACCACGATCGCGGCGGTCACGAGGAGATCACCCACCCCACCTTTCCCCCGCAGGCGAAAGGTCTTGCCCGAGGCGGTGCCGGCGGGAATCCGCATCGTGACCGGACCACCTTCGAGCGTTGGCACCGAAATGTCGGCCCCGAGCGTGGCCTCGGCAAAGGTGATCGGCACGTCGAGGGTCAGGTCTTTGCCGGCTCGACCGAAGAGCGGATGGTCGTTCACGCGAACCTTGACGAACAGGTCGCCCGGGTCGCCACCGAGACGGCCAGGGCCGCCTCGGCCCTTCAACCGGATCTTCTGGCCGGTCTTCACGCCGGAAGGAATACGAACCTTGACGTCGCGGGGCCGAACCTCGGTGCCGCTTCCGCGGCACGGCTTGCATTCGTCGGTGATGAGGGTGCCCCGGCCCGAGCACTTCGCGCACGGGCGACTCATCGAGAAGAACCCTTGGCTGTCGTCGAGCACGCCAGAGCCGTTACACGTCGCGCAGGGCTTGGGCGCGGTACCCGGCTTTGCACCGGTGCCTGCGCAGGTCACGCACGAGGCTTCAGATGTCAGGTGGATGGTCGTTTCGATGCCGTTGACCGCATCTTCGAAGTCGAGCGCAAGGTCAGCTTCGAGATCGGCGCCACGCTGGGCACGCGGGGCACTCGCACCGCCACGCCCGCCGCCCCCAGATCGGCCAAAGAGGCCGCCGAGGAGATCGCCGATGTCCATGTTGAAGCCGCCGGCGCCCGCACCCGGGCCACCGGCACCGCCGAATCCACCGGCCATCGGGCCCAGGCGACGAACCTCGTCGTACGAGGTCCGCTTGTCTTCGTCACCGATGACGTCGTAGGCCGCCGATACGTCCTTGAAGCGTTCTTCGGCTGCGGCATCGCCGGGGTTCGCATCGGGGTGCAACTCGCGGGCGAGCTTGCGGTAGGCCTTGGTGATCTCCCGTTCGGAGGCATCCTCGGCGACACCGAGCACCTTGTAATAGTCCTTGTCGAACCACTCACGCTGCGGTTCCGCCATCGGCAACCTCCCTTCAGCCCTTCACCTTCACCATCGCCGCACGCAGCACCCGCCCGTTCCAGGCATAGCCGGTGCGAAGAATCTGGCCCACGACGGGACCGTCTTGGTCGTCGTCGCCGGGCTCGCTCATCGCCGCCTCATGCAGGTTGGGATCGAACGGCGAGCCGACATCGGCGATGACCTGGAGACCAGCTCGTTCGAGTTCACCACGGAGCTGCCCAGCGATTGGTTCGACGCCCTCAACACCTTGGAGCGCGGCTGCATCACAGGCATCGAGGACCGGCAGCAGTGCCTCTGCCACTCGCGACCCGGCCTGCGCCGCAAAGTCGGCGTTGCGCTTCTCGGTCTGCTTCCGAAAGTTCTGAAACTCTGCGGAAACCCGCTGCAGATCGACGAGATGCTGATCGCGTTCGGCGGTGACCGCTTCGAGGGTAACGACGAGATCCTCGACCGTCACCGGGCCGCCGGCCGGCGCATCGCCATCGGCTTCTGGCGGCGCCGCCGGGGTGTCGGCCAACTCCTCGGCCGACACCTCAGTGGATTCGTCGCTCACGACGCCTTGTCCTCTTCGTCGTCGATGATCTCGGCGTCAACGACCTCGTCGTCAGCCGGGGCGCTCGCCTCGGCCTCTGCCTCGCGATCGGCCTGTGCAGCCTGCTCATAGAGGCGCTGACCAAACTCCTGGCTGGCCGACATCAGCGACTCGGTGGCGTCCTTGATCGCCTCCATGTCGGTGCCCTCGAGTGCAGTCTTCACCTCGCCGATCTTGGCCTCCAGCGTCGACTTCTCGTCGTCGTTGATGTTCTCGGCCTGGTCCTTGATCATCTTCTCGGTCTGGTAGACGAGGCCGTCGGCGGTGTTGCGCACCTCAGCCTCCTCCTTGCGCTTGCGGTCTTCTTCCGCATGGGCTTCGGCGTCCTTGATCATCTGATCGATGGCGTCCTTGTCGAGGCTGCTCTGACCGGTGATCGTCATCGACTGCTCCTTGCCGGTCGCCTTGTCCTGGGCAGCCACATGCACGATGCCGTTGGCGTCGATGTCGAACGTGACCTCGATCTGGGGCATGCCACGGGGCGCCGGGGGGAGATCGACGAGCTGGAACTTGCCGAGCGTCTTGTTGTAGGCCGCCATCTCCCGCTCGCCCTGCAAGACGTGGATCTCGACCGACGGCTGGGAATCCTCGGCCGTGGTGAACGTCTCGCTCTTGCGGGTGGGAATGGTGGTGTTGCGCTCGATGAGGGTGGTCATCACGCCGCCCTTGGTTTCGATCCCGAGCGACAGCGGGGTGACGTCGAGGAGGAGGATGTCCTTCACCTCGCCACGCAGCACGCCAGCCTGAACGGACGCACCGATGGCGACGACCTCGTCGGGGTTGACCGTCTTGTTCGGCTCCTTGCCGGTCATCTCGGTGACCAGCTCGGCGACGGCCGGCATGCGGGTCGAGCCGCCGACGAGCACGACATGGTCGACCTCGCCCTTGGTGAGCCCGGCATCCTTGATGGCTTGCTCGAACGGCTTGCGGGTCCGCTCGAGCAGCTCGGAGGTGAGGTCCTGGAACTTGGCGCGGGTCAGCTCGTAGTCGAGATGAAGCGGACCGGCGTCGGTCGCCGTCACGTACGGCATGTTGATCTGTGTCGAAGTGGTCTGCGACAGCTCGATCTTGGCCTTCTCGGCCGCTTCCTTCAGCCGCTGAGCGGCCATCGGATCGTTGCGAAGATCGACGCCGTGCTCACCCTTGAACGTCTCGGCCAGCCAGTCGATGACGGCTTCGTCCCAGTCGTCGCCGCCGAGGCTGGTGTCGCCACTCGTCGACTTCACTTCGAAGACGCCGTCGCCGAGCTCGAGCACCGACACGTCGAACGTGCCGCCACCGAGGTCGAAGACGAGGATGGTCTGATCCTCGGTCTCCTTGTCGAGGCCGTAGGCGAGCGCCGCCGCGGTGGGCTCGTTGATGATGCGCAACACTTCGAGGCCCGCAACGGCGCCGGCCTCCTGCGTGGCGGTGCGCTGGGCGTCGTCGAAGTAGGCGGGAACCGTGATCACGGCCTGGGTGACGGTGTCGCCCAGGTACTCCTCGGCGTCACGCTTGAGCTTCATCAGGGTGCGGGCGCTGATCTCCTGAGAGTTGTACGCCTTGCCATCGATGTCGATGGTCCAGTTGGTGCCGACGTGGCGTTTCACCGAACGAATCGTGCGCTCCGGGTTGGTGATTGCCTGACGCTTGGCGACCTCACCGACGAGCACTTCGCCGTCCTTGGCGAAGGCGACGACGGACGGGGTGGTGCGCGAACCCTCGGCGTTGGGGATCACGACAGGGTCGCCACCTTCGAGGACGGAGACGACGGAGTTGGTCGTACCGAGATCGATACCGACGGCCTTGGGCATGGGTGAGCTCCTTGTTGCTCTCTGGCTCGCTCTCCTGAGCGGGGGGATTCGATGGTGTCAACCGGCCGCATCGCAGACGCATTCCCATCGACACCGAAAAGTTGAGTGTCAACGTATCAACTTTTCTTCGAAACCGGCACGCGGGCCGGTTCTAGCGGCCGTTCTTGCGCATCTCCCGGTTGAACAACTTCGCCACCGCCCCCACCGGCACCACGTTGTGCAGGAAGCGGGCCCGGCCGGCGAGATGGCCGGTGACGATGCGGCGCTTGTCCTTGCGGATCGCGTCGATCACGGCCCGAGCAACGTCCTCGGGGGCAGTCTTGAACATTTTCATCGCGTCGGGATCGTCCGCAACGGTCGTGCCCCGAACGATGTTGGTGTCGATGCCGCCCGGATGCAGCAAATGGACCTGAATGTGAGAATCCGCCAGCTCTGCCATCAGCGTCTCGGTGTAGCCACGAACCGCAAACTTGGATGCGCAGTAGTCGGCGTTTCCCGGCACGCCGAGCAGCCCGAAGATGCTCGACACGTTCACCAGGGCCGCCTCGTCGACCACCTCGAGCTGGGGCATGAATGCCAACGTGCCATGAACCACGCCGTAGAAGTTCACTGCGAAGACGTGCTCGATCGCCTTCACCGAGGTGTCGACGCCGAGTTCGGTCGAGCCGACGATCCCGGCGTTGTTGATCACGACGTGGGCATCGCCCATCGCCGCCCGACTCTGCGCCGCGAAGTCGAGCATGGCCCGCTCGTCGGCCACGTCGACGACGTTCGCAAACACCGTGGGGTCGCCCAACGGCTCCACCAACTCGACCGTCTCCGCGAGGCCGTCCTCGTCGACGTCACAAAGGACCAGGCCGGCGACACCCTCCTTGGCGAACTCGGTGGCGTAGGCACGACCCATACCCGAGGCCGCGCCGGTGATCACGATGCGTTTGTCGTCGAGGCGCTCCATGGCTTGACGCTAGGCGAACCAGCCAACCGGCCGCGCTAGTCGAGCTGCCCTCGAAACGCTGCCGCGATCGCCTCGGACCGCGCAACGTTGAGATCGATCCCACTCTCGCCGAGGCGGGCCAGCCGCAACGTGTCGGTCAACGCTGGCTCCTCGCCCGCGCTGAGCGCATCGCTGATCGAACGAATCGACTGGGCGTACAGCGACCAGAACTCGAGATGGTCATCGTGCAGCGCCGCCGTCGCCGCGCTCGGCTCCAGCGCCTCGAGACCGCCGATGTTCGCGAAGATCGCCTCCATTGCATCGAACATCTCGGCCAACTCGGCTTGCCCATCACTGGACGGGTCTTGGGCTGCCACGGTGAAGCCGAGCAAAACCCTCTGAAGCAGCGGCTGGTTTGTGTTCAAGAACGCCACGAGATCAGCGAGGTACACGGAGCTGGCGTCGGCACGCGCACCCAGCTGCGCGGCGGTCGCCGCCCCGAGTCGCGAGTCGGCATCGAGACCCTGGATGGTCAGGTCGGCGATCGCAACCTCGAATGCCTCGAGCGCCGCATCTTGCGTGGCTGCGTCGGTTGCCTGGATCCCTCGGTCGAACGCATCGATTGCATCGAGCCAACGGTCGCTCAACCCCACATAACCAGCGGCGAGCTCCGCCGCCGGACCGTCGACAACGCCGACGTTGGCATCTCGAAAGTCGAGCCACATGGTGACCAAGCCACCCAACGGATCGTTCCCGCTACCCGCCGTTGCCGAAACGGCCAGCAGCTCAGCCTGCGCGTCCCACAGC
>JBCCYT010000206.1:0-6974 GCA_039188975.1 Actinomycetota bacterium | reverse complement strand
TGTGGGCGTGATCGATGATGAAACCGGAGCAACGACCAGCCGCGTTGTTGCCGATGCGACCGGCTTCGACGAGGACGATCTCGGCCGCTGGGTCAAGTTCCGCAAGGCGGCGGGCGACCGCAAGGCCGCCATACCCGGCGCCGATCACGACATGATCGACGACGAGTTCACCGGTGAGCACGGTCGGTTCTGGTTGGGGCCCGAGAATCTCCAACCAGCCGTTCTGGTGGTCGTAGGCCGGGAGGGTCGAAACCGCAGGCATCAGCGATCCAACCCGAGGGCAGACGAGGAGGAGTCCGAACGAACGACGTCGACGACCGTCATGACAGATCGAGCCAAACCGTCTTGGTTTCGGTGTACTGCTGGTGCGCCTGTCGACCCTTGTCTCGCCCGCCGAACCCGGAGAGACCAAAGCCGCCGAAGGGCGTCGTGTTGTCGCCCTCGTGGTAGGCGTTGATCGAGACGGTGCCAGCTCGGATCTGACGGGCCGCGAGGTGAGCGGTCCGCACATTGCTGGTGAACACCGAGGCATGCAGGCCGTACTCGGTGTCGTTGGCCATCGCGATTCCTTCATCGGCATGGGTGAAGGTCGAGACGGCGAGCACCGGGCCGAAGACCTCCTCGCGCGCAACCGTCATGTCGCGGGTCACGCCTTCGAAGATGGTTGGCTCGACGTACCAACCGCCGGTCTCTTCGCGCGCCCGGTTACCGCCACGGCGCACCGTCGCCCCCTCGCCTTTGGCTGCGTCGATGTTGGTCATGATCTTGTCGAGGTGAACCGGCTCGATGATCGCGGCGAGGCGGGTCTCGGGATCGAGTGGGTCGCCAAGTACCCATTCATGCATCTGCTCGTCGATCCGCGCCAGCAACTCGTCGGCAATCGACTCCTGCACGATCAGACGCGAGTTGGCCGAACAGTTCTGCCCGGAGTTCCAGAAGATCGCGGCACATGCGTTCTCTGCGACGGCATCGAGATCCTCGGCGTCGCCCATGACGACCATCGGCGACTTGCCGCCACACTCGAGCAGCACCCGCTTCAGGTTCGATTCCGAGCTGTAGCGAAGGAACATGCGACCGACCTCGGTCGAGCCGGTGAAACCGACACAATCGACGTGGGGATGCAACCCGAGCGCCGCGCCTGCCGTCGGCCCGTACCCAGGCACCACATTGAGGACCCCGTCCGGCAGCCCGGCCTCCGTCGCGAGTTCCGCAAGGCGGATTGTCGACATCGACGTCTGCTCGGCCGGCTTGAGCACCAGCGTGTTGCCGGCCGCCAACGCCGGACCCACCTTCCAGGCCGCCATCATCAGTGGGAAGTTCCAGGGCAGAACGGCGCCGACGACGCCGATCGGTTCGTGCACGATCATCGACATCGCGCCGGGGCCGACCGGGGCGACGTCGTCGTAGACCTTGTCGGCCAATTCGGCGTGCCACATCATGCAGCCGACCGAGTCGGGAAGGTCGATCGTCGAGGTGTCGAAGATCGGCTTGCCGGACTCGAGCGATTCGATGACCGCAAGCTCATCGGCGTGTGCTTCGACGAGCAACGCGAACCGCTTCAACAACATGCGGCGGTCGGCGGGCGACATCGTTCCCCACGGTCCGTTGTCGAACGCATCCCGGGCCGCCGCTACGGCGCGATCCACATCTTCGTGTTCGCCTTCGGCGACGTCGGCCAACGCTTGGCCGTTGCCGGGATTGAACGTCGTGAACGTCTTGCCGCTGGCCGATTCGACGGAGCGACCGCCGATCATCATCCGAGTCGGCGGGGTGACGGACTCGGCAAGCGCCGTGGGATCGAAGGTGAGGGTCATGGGTGGTTCCTTTCGAGTCAGCGGTTCTGCGCCCGGCTCACACCGGCCCGATGGGTCATCTGTACGAGCCAATCACGCTCGTCCTCCCACTCGCGGTACACGAGGGTGTCGCGGGCGGTGCGGTTGGTGGGCAGCGTCGACAGCGCGGTCTGAAGCGCAACCCGGCCCTGCCGAGTCATCGGCATGACTGGCCGTCGGCACGGCCCAACCGGGCGGCCGACGAGATTGGTCGCGGTCTTCACCGCCGAGTTGTACTCGGCGTCGACGTTGTTCTCCCAGAAGAACATGTTGGCGGGCAGCATCTGGGCCCACAGCTGAAGTGCGCCGGCATGGTCGCCGGCTTGCACGAGCTCCCAGAGCTTCACGCACTCGTGGGGCATCACGTTCGCAGCCCCCCAAATCCACCCCGCCGCTCCCGCCATCGCGGCGAAGGGCGCGAGCGGGTCGGCACCGGCGAGCACATGGCCACCGATCCCGATGAGCTTCTGCAGCCGGATGAGGTCGCCCGTGGAGTCCTTGATGTACTCGATGTTCTCGATCGCCATCAGTCGTCGATACAGCTCGGGGTGGATATCGAAGCCGCTGTTCACCGGAATGTTGTAGAGCACGATCGGAAGATCAACCGCTTGCGCCAGCTTTTCGTAGTGGAAGAGCACACCACGCTCAAAGGGGCCTTCGAAGTACGGCGGTAACACCATGGCTGCTGCGGCACCTTGATCAGCCGCCCGCCGCGTGCGTTCGATGGCATCGGTGGTGGTGATGGCCGACGTCTGGGCGATGACCGGCACCCGCCCGCCGACGATTTCGCAGCCGAGACCGATGATGCGATCCTTCTCTGCGTCGGACAGGAACGCGAACTCGCCGGTGCCGGCACACAGCACGAGGCCGTGCACCCCGGCGTCGAGCAAGCTCTCGATGTGGTCGCGTAGCCGGCCCTCGTCGAGGTGTTCGCCGGTGTCGTCGAACGGCGAGCACATCGCTGCGCACACACCGTGCAGAAGGGGCGTGGTCATTGCTTCTGAGTCTCCGTGATCATTCGAGCGTGTCGGGGATTTCGTGAACGCGACGTGCGACATAGTCGCGCAACGCTTCGTCGATGTCGTCGGGGAGCGCCGGCTCTTCGTACTCGGCGAGGAGCTGCTTTGCCTTCTGGTTGCCGCGGGTCTCGGTGTCCTCGCCACCGGCGGCCAACCATTGCTCGTAACCATCGCTGTCCATCAGCTCAGGCATGGCAAATGCTGACTCGAAGTTGGCCAGCGTGTGCGCGGTGCCGAGGAAGTGTCCACCAGGCTCGACTTCACCCATGGCTTCGAGGGCGGCGTCGAGCTCGTCCTCGAACGTCCGGCCCGGGTTGATGCCCTCGACAAACCGACGGAACAGCTCGGCCTGCTCGCCGTCGATCGCCGCCTTGGCGTAGCTCTGGCACAGCGCTGACTCCATGTAGCCGGTGGTCGAGAGCACGAAGTTTGCGCCCGCGAGCGCGACCCCGAACATGTTGCGGGCCGCTTCGTAGCCGGCC
This sequence comes from Actinomycetota bacterium, assembly GCA_039188975.1. Lineage (GTDB taxonomy): Bacteria > Actinomycetota > Acidimicrobiia > Acidimicrobiales > Aldehydirespiratoraceae > UBA11606. Next base: position 3,641 of record JBCCYT010000206.1, on the reverse strand, counting down.
TGGGCATCGAACGCCTTCGATGCCGTACACATGCCCGAACAGCGCCATGGCAGTTTGTAGCGACGGGCCAACTGTCCCACCAGCAGGTTCATGTGATCGATGTCCGGGGTGCCCGCCATCGGCGCGCCGGACTTCATCGACACGGTCGCCAGCCACTGGCCATAGACGGCTGGGGCACCGGGTCGCACGATCTGGCTGAAGGCAACACCGGCGAGGGCTTCGGCGTTGATCTGCACGACCGATCCAATCGTGGAGGCCGGGGTCGAGGCGCCGCCGAGCACGAACGGCGAGAACAGCATCGCCTGGTTGGCCCCGCTGTAGACCTTGACCGCATCGAGCATGGTCGAATCCCACACGAGCGGCGAGTTGCCGTTGGCGAGACAGGTCATGACGGTGTTCTGGTCGACGAAGTCCTTCCCGAAGAGCATCCGGGTCATCTCCAGGGAGTCTTCTGCCCGTTCCCGGCTCGTGACTGCGCCCATGAACGGCTTCGTCGAGTGCTTCATCAGCGAGTAGGTCATGTGGAGGTGACGGTGGGGAACGGCAATGTCCATCGGCTCGCACAACACGCCACCGGCCATCTGCATCGCCGGGGTCATCTGGGCGATCTTCGCGAAGTTGTCGAAGTCGGTGAGGGTTGCGTTGCGTCGCGTTCCATCGAGGTCACGCACGAAGGGGGCGCCATAGGCGGGGGTGAAGATGCTCTTTCGACCCCCGAGCGTGACGGAACGCTCGGGGTCGCGGGCAACCATCGTGTATTCGCTCGGCGCGGTCGACAGCAGTTCCATGAGGAAGGCACGGTCGATACGAAGCCGATAGCCCTCGATCTCGACGCCACCGCCGGCACCCGCCCGACGCCACAGCTCGATCGATTCGTCGTCGCGGAACTCGATCCCGGTCGTCTCCAACAGCCGCATCGTGCGGTCGTGCACGATCTCGACCTGCTCGGGGAGCAAGGCGTCGAGATAGGGGATCCCGCGCTCCATCTCCGGAAGAAAGCGCTGTGTGAAGGCCGTGCGCGCATCGCGGCGAGCACCGCGCCCACGGCGACCGGAACGCACTGGAGTAGTCATGCCGAGACTCCTGGTTCGAGCGTGGTTGCGAGATGCGCTCGCAGCGCATCGATGGCGTCGTCGACGCCAGGTTCCACCGCCGAGCGCATCACGAATGCGACCGGTGGGAGGGGCAGGCCATCCAGCACCAGACATGGCCGCATCTCGTCGGTGACGTTCGGCGAGTTGAGCACGGCAACGCCGAGCCCAGCTTCCACCGCTGCCTGCACACCCTGAATCGATGGGCACTCCATGACCGTTCGCCACGCCCGGCCCCGCTCGGCCATCGCCGATGCGAACCAGGGTTCGTAGAGACAGTCGGGTCCAAACGAGATCAACGGCACCTCGTCGACCGGGCCGAAGTCGGCCCCCGATCCCTGGACCACGGTGAGTTCATCGCGCCGCCAGACGTCGTCGTCGGTCCGCAGCGCAGTGCCGGTGTCGAGCACCTGAAGCAGGGCGACGTCGACCTGGCCGTCATCGAGCCAGCGGCTGACGACCGCCGAGTCACGAACACGAACTTCGAGCGCGACGTCGGGGTGGGTTCGCCGAAAGCGACTGGCAACCTCGGCGACTTGGGTGGCCGCCACCTCTTCGTTACAGCCCAGCCGGACGGTGCCGCTCACGGTCGAACGCTGCAGGGCGTCCACCGCCCGGTCGTGCGCCTCGACGATCGCCTCCGCGTGATCCAGCAGGTCGCGGCCATCCACCGTCAGCACGATCCCCTGTCCCTCGCGACGAACGAGGTCAAGACCGAGTCGTTCTTCGAGTCGTCGGATTTTGTGGCTGACCGCGGACTGGGTCATACCGAGCCGGTCGGCCGCGGCCGTGAAGCCGTCAGCCGCGATGAGCTCTCGAAAGGCGCGGAGCGACTCGACGTCGAGCCGAACCGATCCATCGCTTTCTGTCATGTTCACCGCGCAAACAATGACACAGTGTCATTTCTCACACAAGTGATCGGGGCGGGCCAAACGGCCCGATCTCGCTGAACCATCTGACACCTGCCCCTCAACCGCCCGCATGGGGCTCCGATGATTCGAAGGATGACTTCTCGCTCTTCCTTCCGGCACCGACTGTTCGGGGTTCTTCTCGTCGGGGCACTCGCACTCGGCGCCCCCGCAACGGTGAGCGCCCAAACCGAACCGGCTGACACCTCCGCCGTCGACCACGACGAGATCAGCGAACTCGTCGCACTCGTGCTCGCCGAGCTCGGCTTGCCGACCGACGACGCCGGGCCCCTCGTCGAGCGGGTCCTCGGTGGCGTCACCAAACGCATCAACACGCTGGTCGACGAGGGAATCGTCGATCCCGAGCAGGTCGATTCGCTCACGACCGTCATCGAGGACGGGGGCTTCGACGATGTTGCTGAGGTCGTCGAGCACGCACGCGAACGACGCACGGCGTTCCGCAACGCAGCCCAGGACGCACTCGCCGAACTCGGTATCGAGGTACCCGAGCGAGGATCCCTCAACGACGCAATCGAAGAGGCGGGTCTCACGCGAGAAGGCCTGCGCACGATCCTCGAGGAGTCCGGCGTCGAGCTTCCCGACCCGCCGGCCCGCCCCGAACGACGCGACCCAGAACGAAACGCCGACGACTGTGAGGGTGACACCTGCCCCGCTCCCCCGCCGCGACAAGACCGTGAGCGAACCGACGGCGAACCGCGACAAGCGCCGGAACGCACGCCAGCGACAACCACCACCCAGGCCCCGGTTGCGGACGAGCCCGCACCGCAGCCGGCCGAACCGGTCGAGGCCGGCTACCCAGAGGTCGCACCCCAGCCCGCTCCCGCCCCCCAGCCGGAGTACCCGGCACGCGGCGGCGAGCGAGCACGCCCCGAACGCCCAACACCCCGAGGCGACTATCCCTCGACCGGAGCGGAACAGCCCGCCGAGCAGCCCGAGGAGGCACTGTGATGCGTCGGTTCTCGCCAGCCCGAGCGCTTGTGGTCGCCATCCTCGTCATCGCCTCCAGCTGCGCGTCGACCGACGCGCCCCAGGCGGTACCCGACTCGACTCCCGCGCCCGCCGCAGAGCTCGATGCGCCGACCACCACCGCAGACGTGGTCAACAGCTCCGCTCGCGAAGTCGCGCCGGCGGAGCCCATCGAGCAAACGCCCGATTTCGTCGAGGTGGTCGAGCCCGAACTCGACGCCGAGCAGGTCATCACCGCAACGGTGCTCATCGCAAGCGGCGGCGACCTCGAAGCAGCGATCGAGGCCGGCATCGTTGGCGAAGCCGAAGCTGAAGCCGCGCTCTCCGCCCTCGAATCCGGAACCCTCGACGGGCTCTTCGACTGATCGAGCTCGACCGTCGATCAGCGGCTGAGCTCGACCGCGGTCTCTTCGACGGCCGCGAGAATCTTGGCGTAGCCGGTGCAGCGGCACAGATTGCCGCTCAGACCGATGCGAACGGCGTCGAGGTCGGGATGCTCGTCGCGTTCCAACAACGCCTGCGCCGACATGATCATGCCGGGCGTGCAGAACCCGCATTGGACGCCACCGGCATCGAGCAGATTGCGTTGCAGCGCATGCATCTCGGGCCCATCCATGACGCCTTCGATCGTCGTGACCGACCGGCCCTGCGCCTG
>JBCCYT010000205.1:0-6984 GCA_039188975.1 Actinomycetota bacterium | reverse complement strand
GGTGTCTCATGGGGCACGCTGGTCGCCGCGGAGATCATCGGCTCGCCCGATGGTCTCGGCGCCATGATCTTCGCCGCCCGTCCCTTCCAGCGGCTCGACGTGATGGTGGTCGGCATCATCGTGATCGCCGTGCTGGGCGTCTTGATGGATGTCATTCTCCGGTTCCTCGAGAGCAAGCTCATCCCGTGGCGGGGCAAGGGCTGAACCGGAGCTGCATGGGCGTTCTCGACGACTGGTACGAGCGGGCGGCGGCGGAGCCCCGGCGGGTGCTCCTCGCCGATGATGATCCGCGGGCCCATGAGGCGGCCGCCCGTCTCAATGCCGACGGCCTCGCGGAGGCGATCGTGATCGGCCGCGATCTCGGGTCGCTCGCCGATGCGGCTCATCCGGCGGCGGACGAACTCGTGGCCGACCTGGCAGCGGTCACCGACGGGCCGTGGGCTGGACGGCCGCTCGACCTGACCGATCCGTTGGTGATCGCTACTGCGCTGGTGAAGACCGGTTGGGCGGCAGGGGCCGTGGCGGGGGCGACGCGACCGACCGGTGACGTGATCCGGGCCGGGCTCCGGGTGCTCGGCGTTGCGCCCGACGTTGCCGCGGTCAGCAGCTGCTTCTTCTTCGTGCTGCCCGACGGTCGCCCGATCGTCTACGGCGACTGTGGCGTGCTGCCCGATCCCACCGCCGAACAACTGGCCTCCGTCGCGCTGTCGAGCGCGGCGACGTTCGAACAGCTGGCGGGGGAGGAGCCGGCGGTGGCGATGCTGTCGTTCTCGACCAAGGGCAGCGCGAGCCACCCGAGGGTCGACAAGGTGATCGAGGCCACCAGGCTCGTGGGCGAGCTCGCTCCCGAGCTCGCCGTCGACGGCGAGTTGCAGTTCGACGCGGCGTGGGTGCCCGAGGTCGCCGAATCGAAGGCGCCCGGTTCTCCGGTGGCTGGACGGGCGAACGTCTTCATCTTTCCGGATCTCGACAGTGGCAACATCGCCTACAAGATCACGGAGCGGCTCGGTGGGGCGCAGGCCTTTGGCCCGTTGCTTCAAGGCCTCGACGGGGTGCTGCACGACCTCAGCCGAGGGTGTCGCGCCGAGGACATCGTCAACGTCGCCGTGATCGCGTCATTGCAGGCCTCCTGAACGTTCGATCAGTGCGTTCTAACAGGAGCGCGATACTGTCTAACGAATGGCGCGATCGACACTCGACAGCGAGAAGGTGATCGACGAGGCCGCACAGATCGCCGACACCGACGGCCTCGATGCGGTCACGTTGACTCGGGTGGCCGACCAGCTCGGCGTGCGCCAGCCAGCGCTGTACCGCCATGTCGACGGCTACGACGACCTGATTCGCAGCCTCGGGTTGCGAGGGCGAGAACTGATTGCCGAGCGCCTCAGCATGGCGGCGCAGGGTGTCGCCGGCCCCGATGTGGTGCGCTCGCTCGGCGATGCCTGGCGAAGTGTGGCGCGCGATGCGCCCGGCCTCTATGCCGCAACCGATCGGTACCCGTGCGCCGGCGATGCTGAACTCGAAGATGCGGTCGAGGAGATCGTCACCATCATCGCTCGGTCGCTCGGCGGATTCGATCTCGACGCGGCTCAGCGCATCCATGTGGCGCGGGCGCTGCGCAGCTCGTTCCACGGCTTTGCCCACCTCGAATCCGGTGATGGGCATCCGCACCCGCATGATCTCGAGGAGTCGTTCTCTGGCCTGGTGGACCTGCTGGTCGCCGGCATCCGGCACCTTGAATCCACAGCTGACACCGCCGCCTGAACGGTATAGCATCTCACTGTTCTGTTAGAGGCTCTCACGCACTCGAATCGCCGGCTCAGACGAGCCACACCAGGGGGAAACCGACCAATGACCCGCATGACTCCATCCGAAGCCTTCGTCGAGACAATGGCCGCCAACGGCGTGACCACCACGTTCGGCATCATGGGCTCCGCCTTCATGGATGCCATGGACATCTTCGCCCCGGCCGGCATCGAACTCGTGCCGGTCGTGCACGAGCAGGGCGCCGCCCACATGGCTGACGGCTACGCCCGCGTGAGCGGTAAGCACGGCGTTGTCATCGGTCAGAACGGTCCCGGGATTTCCAACTGTGTCACCGCCATCGCCGCGGCGTTCTGGGCCCACAGCCCGGTCGTGATGATCACCCCCGAGACCGGCACGATGGGCCAAGGCCTCGGTGGCTTTCAGGAAGCCAACCAGCTCCCGATGTTCCAGGAATTCGTGAAGTACCAAGGCCACATCGCCAACGAGAACCGGATGGCGGAGATCACCGCCCGTTGCTTCGACCGGGCCATGTCCGAAATCGGCCCGACCCAGCTCAACATCCCGCGCGATCGCTTCTACGGCGACATCGACGTCGAGATCCCGGCGCCGATGGTCCTCGACCGCGGCGCGGGCGGCAAGGCCAGCCTCGACGCCGCCGCCGACATGCTCGCCGAGGCCGAGTTCCCCGTCATCGTCAGCGGTGGCGGCGTCGTCATGGGCGACGCCATCGCCGAGGCGGTCGCCCTGGCCGAGCGGCTCGGCTGCCCGGTCGTCAACAGCTACCTGCACAACGACTCGTTCCCGGCCAGCCACACCCAGTGGTGCGGGCCGCTGGGCTACCAGGGTTCGAAGGCCGCGATGAAGCTCATCGCCAAAGCCGACGTCGTGCTCGCGCTCGGCACCCGTCTCGGCCCGTTCGGCACCTTGCCGCAGCACGGAATGGACTACTGGCCGAAGGACGCGAAGATCATCCAGGTCGACGCCGACCACAAGATGCTCGGTCTCGTGAAGCCGATCTCGGTCGGCATCCACGGAGATGCTGGCGCCGCAGCGGATGCGCTGCTCGAGCGCCTCGACGGCCGCACGCTGGCATGCGACGCCACCCGCGACGCCCGCGCCGCCACCACCGCCGAGGAAAAGGCGGCGTGGGAAGCCGAACTCGACGACTGGACCCACGAGAAGGACGACTTCTCGATGGACATGATCGCCGAAGCCGAAGGAGAGGACGGTAACTGGCTGCACCCTCGCCAGGTGCTGCGCGAGCTCGAGAAGGCCATGCCGGCTCGCGCGATGGTCTCGACCGACATCGGCAACATCAATTCGGTCGCCAACAGCTACCTGCGCTTCGACGAGCCCCGCTCGTTCTTCGCCCCGATGAGCTGGGGAAACTGCGGCTATGCCCTCCCCACGATCATCGGCGCCAAGAAGGCCGCGCCGGATCGCCCCGCCATCTCCTACGCCGGCGACGGCGCATGGGCGATGAGCATGAGCGAGCTCATGACCGCCGTCCGCCACGACATCCCGGTCACGTCGATCGTGTTCCACAACCGCCAGTGGGGTGCGGAGAAGAAGAACCAGGTCGACTTCTACGGTCGTCGCTTCGTCGCCGGTGAGCTCGAAGGCGGCGAGAACTACAGCGACATCGCCAAGGCCATGGGTGCGGAAGGGGTCCGCGTCGACGAGCTCGACCAGGTCGGTCCTGCGCTCACCGCTGCGGTTGACGCCCAGATGAACGAAGGCAAGACGACCGTCATCGAGATCATGTGCACCAAGGAGCTCGGCGATCCGTTCCGCAAGGACGCGCTGAAGACCCCGACCCGCCACCTCGCCAAGTACAAGGACTTCGTCTGATCCATGAGCGAGCAGCCGGACGTCCCGGTCGACGTCGCCGAGACGTTCGGCTTCTCCTCAGACCTGAAGGTCCTCCGCTTCGCGGAACCGACGGAACACGTCCCGGGGGTCGACCCGGCCTACCGGTTCGATCCCACCGTCACCAAGGCGATCCTCGCCGGCTTCGTGCACGACCGACGGGTGCTCGTCCAGGGCGCCCACGGCACCGGCAAGTCCAGCCACCTCGAACAGATCGCGGCCCGGCTCAATTGGCCGATGGTGCGCGTCAACCTCGATGGTCACATCACCCGCCTCGACCTCGTCGGCCGTGATGCGGTCGTCGTTCGCGACGGCGTGCAGGTCACCGAGTTCCGCGAGGGCATCCTCCCGTGGTCGCTCGAGCGGCCGGTCGCCCTCGTGTTCGACGAACTCGACGCCGGTCGTCCCGACGTCATGTTCGTCATCCAGCGCGTGCTCGAACGGGGCGGCAAGTTCACCCTCCTCGACCAGAACCGGGTGCTCACCGCCCATCCCGGATTCCGGATCTTCGCGACGGCCAACACCGTCGGCCTCGGCAACCTCACCGGCCTCTATCACGGCACCCAGCTGCTGAATCAGGCGCAGGTCGACCGCTGGGACATCGTCGCCCGCCTCGACTACCTCGCCGCGGACTCCGAGGTCGGCATCGTCTCCGCTCGGGTGCCGGGCGCCGACGCTGCGGTGGTCGAGGGCATGGTCGCCGTCGCCGGCATGACCCGAGTCGGGTTCGCCGCCGGCGACGTCTCCACCGTGATGTCGCCTCGCACCGTCATCAGCTGGGCCGAGAACGTCGAGATCTTCGGCGATGTCGTCGAGGCGTTCGAGCTCGCGTTCGGCAACACCTGCGATCCGGCCGAGCGCCCGGTCCTGGCCGAGTACCTCCAGCGGGCGATGGGCCTCGAGCTGCCCGAGCGCACCTGAACGGGAGCTGCGCAGTCATGACCACCGCGGTCCGCCGTCGTCGGGCCGAACGTCGCGGGGCCGCAATCGTGCGGGCCGTCGGCGCCCAACCCTCGGCTGACCTGCGCGGCGGATCGCTCCTTGTCGGCGGCCGCCGAGTCGGGCTTGCGTCGCCCCACCTGGCGGCCGATCTCGGTGAGATCTCCGACGCTCATGCCCGCGGCATCGCCGATTCGCTCGGTCTGCTCGTTCGCCACAGCGATCTCCATCTGCACCGGGAGCTGGCACCGGAGGAGCCGCTCGAACGGGTGGTCTTCGACCTGCTCGAACAGATCCGCTGCGAGTCGCTCAAGCCGGCGGCGTGGACGGGCATGGACCGCAACCTCGATGCGGCGTTCGCCGCCTGGTCCGAGGCCTGCGTCGGCGAGCGCATCGCCGAATCCGGCGTGGGCCTGCTGGTCTTCACCGTCACCCACATGGCCCGCACACGACTGATCCGTTCGCTCACCACCGAACTGATCGACGAGATGACCGAGGGTCAGCGCTTCACCCTCGCCCCCCTGATCGGGGAGGACCTCGCCGCGCTCAGGACACACCGTCTCGACCAGCGCACGTTCGCCTTCCACGCTCGCGCAATTGCCGAAGCGGTGGCGCTGGTTGCCGGCGACGCCAATCTCGCAGCAGCAGGTGAGGGGAGTGACCGGTCGACCTTGCTGCTGTCGGGATGGGACGACGACGATGAGGACGGCACCGGCGTCAGCGCCGTTGGCGGCGGAGGGGGAGGCCGCTTCGCCGATCTCGATCACCTTGGCGACTACACCGTTTTCACCCGTGAGTTCGACCGCGAGACCAGTGGCGACCGACTTCTCGCGCCGAGCCGCCTCCCGGCGCTGCGAGCCGAACTCGACCAGCACCGCAAGGCCCAGGCCGTGAGCCCCTCGCGGGTTGCGCAGCGGCTCACCCGCCTGCTCGCCCGTCCTGCGCCAGACGGATGGACGATTGCCGAGGAGGACGGCGAGATCGATCCCGCTCGTCTCGCCATGGTCGTCACCGACCCGGTCGAACACCGCATCTTTCGGCAGCCTCGAATGCGGCCGCTCGCCGATGTCGCCGTCACGTTCCTCGTCGACTCGTCAGGATCGATGAAGCAGCAGCGCTACGAGGCTGCCGCAGTCCTCGTCGACACGTTCGCCCAGGCGCTCGACCTCGCCGGCGCCGCCGTCGAGGTGCTGGGCTTCACCACCCGCAGCTGGGCCGGTGGGAACGCAACAAAAGCCTGGAAGGCGGCGGGGTCACCTGCGGCTCCTGGTCGAGTCGCCGAAGTCGAACACATCGTCTACAAAGACGCCGGCACCACGTGGCGACGCGCCCGCCGTTCGCTCGCTGCGATGTTGTCCGTGCATCACTACCGAGAGGGCCTCGATGGGGAAGCGCTCGTTTGGGCCTATCGACGACTCGCCACCCAGGGGGCCAGTCGACGTCTGCTCGTACTCGTGAGCGACGGCGCCCCGATGGAAACCTCTACGGCCACGGCCAACCGGGACGGCTTCCTCGACGACCATCTCGGTGCCGTCGCCGCCGCGCTCGAACAGCGCGGCGACGTCGAGGTCGGCGCGCTCACGCTCGAAGCCGATCTTTCTGGCGTCTTTGCCCGGTCTCAGCTGATCGACTTGAGCGGCACCCTCAGCTTGTCCCACTACGAGGTGCTCGCCGACCTGTTTGGGTGACCCCATCGCTGACCAGTCCTTGCGTTCACGGGTGAGCGCGGCGAGAGTCGCTCGATGCGAATCGCGTTGGTGACGTGTGCGGCCTATCCAAACCTGTCGGTCAGCGACACCTTGCTGGCTGAGGAGTTGCGAGCGCGAGGACACGAGGTCGACGCGCTGGTGTGGAACGGCACCCAACCCGGGCCGACTGCCGACGTCGTGGTGATTCGGTCGAGTTGGGATTACCACACGGCCGTCGACGACTATCGAGCGTGGTTGCATCAGGTCGCAACCGGATCGCGGCTGCTCAATCCTGCGCCGTTGGTCGAGTGGAGTCTCGACAAGGGGTATCTCCTCGAGCTCGCCGATCGAGGTGTCCCCATACCTCCGACCGTGTTGGTTGAGCCCGGGTTCGTGTGGGCTGCCGACCCGGCCAAAACCGTCGTGAAACCGCGTGTCGGGGCGAGCAGCACAGGGGTTCATCTGGCCGAGCCGGGCGAACTCGACCGGTTCCGTGCCGACCCTGACGCACACCGAGGGGTGATGCTGCAGGAGCTCGTCGACGACATCGGTGGCGGGGAGTGGTCGATTGTGCTCGTCGGCGGTTCGTACTCGCATGCGTTCCAGCAAGCAGGCGGGGATGGCACGTTCGAGGCCGGCCGTGGGCTCGGCGGGGCATCGGCCCAGGCCGAAGCCGCTCCCGAACTGGTGGCCTTCGCCGAACGTGTCGTCTCGCAGTTGC
>JBCCYT010000204.1:0-7070 GCA_039188975.1 Actinomycetota bacterium | reverse complement strand
TCCCGAGATCGTCACCTCGGTGCACGAGGACTACCTCCGCCTCGGCGCCGACCTGATCGCCTCGTGCACCTTCGCGGCGGGTCGCAACGTCATGGCCGACGTCGGCCGGGCTCACGAATTCGAAACGGTCAACCGCACCGCGGTCGAGCTGGCGGTCGCCGCCCGCAACGCATCCGGCCGCGACGGCGTCGTCGTCGCCGGCGGGATCAGCAACTGGAGTTTCTCGGGCGATCATCCGCCCCTCGAACGGCTCCGCAAGGACACCGTCCGCCAAGCGGAGATCATGCGCGAGGCCGGCGCCGACCTCATCAGCTTGGAGATGATGGTCGACATCTCGCGCATGACGGCAACCCTCGATGCGGTCTCGACGGTGGGTCTCCCGATCTGGGTTGGCTTCAGCATCGGTCCGGAGGAAGGACACGATGCCGCCCTCCTGGCCGACCCGATCCCACTTCGCGATGCCGACCTCCTCGTCGATGCGGTCGACGTCGCCGCCAGCTACGGGGCCGATGTGCTGTGTCTCATGCACACCGACACCCGCTTGATGGCCCCCGGGCTACGAGCGATCCGCAGCCGCTGGGCCGGACCGCTCGGTGCCTACGCTCACGCCGCCGTCGTGGACGACGGCGTCATCTCCTTCGACGACTCGATCACCCCCGACGCCTACGCCTCCTACGTCCCCATCTGGCGAGAGGTCGGCGCCACCCTCATCGGCGGCTGCTGCGGAATCGGCCCCGACCACATGCACGCCGTCAACGAGGTCCTCGCCCGCTGACCGCCAAGGTCGTCAGGGCCGCAGGTGATGGAGCAAGAAGGCGTAGATGTCAGCCGCTTCCTCGATGACCTTGGCCGTTGGCTTGCCCATCCCATGACCGGCCCGGGTCTCGACCCGTTCGAGCAACGGGTTCTGCGATGATCCTCCCGCCTGGAACTGCACCTCGGCGGCGAACTTGTGGGAGTGCATGGGCACGACCCGGTCATCGGATTCCGCCGTCATGATCAACAGCGGCGGATAGTCGACGCCAGGCTCGACGTTGTGCAGTGGTGAGTACTCGATCAGCCACTCGAACGCGTCGGCATCGGCTGCGTCGCCGTACTCGACCGTCCAGAATCGCCCCGCGGTGAAGTGCTGGAACCGCAACATGTCGATCACCGGTACCTGCGAGATCACTGCGCCGAACAGTTCAGGTTCTTGCAGCATCGTCGCCGCGGTGAGCAACCCCCCATTCGATCCGCCGCGGATACCGAGCGTGTCGGCGGTGGCGATCCCGTGGTCGATCAGGTGACGGCCACAGGCGATGAAGTCGTCGAAGACCTGCTGTTTGTTGCCGAGCGATCCCTGCTCGTGCCACGGCTCGCCATGTTCGCTGCCGCCGCGAAGGTTGGCGATGACGACCACGCCACCCGCTTCGAGAAAGGCCAGCCGGGAGGGGCTGTAGGCCGGGGTCAGGTTGATGGTGAACCCGCCGTAGCCATACATCTCGACGGGCCCAGGCAACGCTGCGTCGGCGCGACGAATGACGAACATGCCGACGCGGGCGCCATCGCTCGACACGGCATGCATGCGTTCGACGATGACGTCGGTGGGGTCGATCGGGGACTCGCTGGCGGCCCACACTGCGCTGGAACCTTGGCTGACTTCCAAAACGGTCGGCGGCTCGATGAACGACTGATATCCGAGATAGAAGACCGGTTGCTCGAAACGTCCGGCAAGTCCGGTGACGCTCCCGACACCGGGCAGCTCGAGTCGCCCCAGCTCGATGCCGTCGAGTGTGTAGCGAGTGAGCTGGCTCGACGCTTCGACCAGATGGTTGACGAGCAGTTCTCCTGCGAGGGCGGCGGACCACTCCAGGGGTTGATCCGACTCGGGCACGATGGTGTGCCAGTTCCCCGGTTCGGGTGACGCAGAATCGATCGACACCAGTCGACCGTTCGGCGCATCTCGGTCGGTCTGCACGATGAAGCGGTCACCGGTGTCGTCGTCGATGTGAAGGACGACGTCGTGGGCGGCGACCCCCTGCTCGACGAGCTGCACCCACGCATCGACGGGCGCATCGGCACCCCCGACGATCGCGGCGCCGTGCTCGGCGAGGTCGAGATAGAGCAGCCCGTTGCGTCGATCAGTCCCGATCAACTCGGCCAGCACGAGATAGCGCCCGTCCTCGGTCACGCCTCCGCTGTAGATCGGTTCGTCGTCGTTGTCGTTGTGAAAGACGAGCGGATCATCGGATTGCGGGGTACCGACCCGGTGGTAGTGGATCGACGGGTCTTTCACCGGAGCCGTCGAGCCCGGTTCCGCTGCTGGCCAGCGGGTGTAGAAGAAGCCGTCGCCGAACCAGGACAGGTTCGTGAAGCGCAGATGTTCGAGCCGATCATCGAGATCCTCGCCGGTCTCGGTGCTGCGTATCGCCGCGTACTGCTGGTCGCTCCCGGCCTCCGCCAAGAGATACGCGAGCAGGCGACCGTCATCGGACAGCGCGGAGAACGTCACGGCGACGGCGCCGTCGTCGGAGAGCGTGTTCGGGTCGAGGAGCACCTCAGGCTCGGCGGTGCCTCGCTGCATCCAGATCGTCGGCTGATCGGCGAGCCCGTCGTTGTGGCTCCACACCATCACGCGGTCAGCCCCTTCGCCACGCACCCGCGGCGGCTCGGTCCGAGGGATGTCCCACAGCTCCGTCATGCGTTCGATCAGGGCCTGCCGGTCTGGCAACGACGCAAGGTACGGCATCGTGATCGCGTTCTGGGCCTCGACGAACGTCTTGGTTTCGCCGGCCTCGACGTCCTCGAGCCAGCGATACGGGTCGGCGATCGCGCGGCCGTGAAAGTCGTCGACGACGTCACCTCGACGGGCGGGGGGATAGGTGAAAGCCATGGCCGGAGCGTACTCAGCCGCGTGCGGCCGCGAGCCCGGCCTGGCGCCCGGTGCTCAGACACGCCTGGAGCAGGTAGCCACCGGTCGGAGCATCCCAAGCGAGCATTTCTCCCGCGACCCAGGTGCCCGGTCGTTTGCGCAGCTGACCCGTCGCGTCGACTTCGTGGGCGGTCACCCCGCCGGCCGTCGAGATCGCCCGATCGATCGGCGCCAGCCCAATCACCTCGATGGGCACCGCCTTGAGCAGTGCAGCCAGCAACGTCGGCTCGGTCGGAATCTGGTTACCGGTCACGTCTCGCAACAGATCGAGCGAAACTCGAGAAAATCCGGCGCGCCGTAGCCAGGTCGACGTCGAGTCCTTCTTCCGCCGGCGGTCCGCGAGGTGCGTCCCCAACCCGTCGATGGTCCGATCAGGTTGCAGATCAACCATGATTGTCGCCGACCCGGTCGCAAGTGCACTGCGGATCTCCGGGCCGAGCGCATAGATCGGCGCCCCCTCCAAACCGGTCGCAGTGACCGTCGGCTCCCCTCGGACGGTCACGCCGGAAATCGACACGGCCGCGTTCTTGATCGGCGCCCCTTCGTGGCGTTCCAGCATCAGCGCCGACCACGGTGCCAACACGCCCGCATTCGACGCCACGAGCGGAGCGACGTCGATGCCGGCGGTCTCGAACGCTGTCGTCCACGACCCGTTGCCACCGACCGATGGCCAGCTCGCACCCCCGAGCGCCAGCACGGTTGCGTCCGCCCCACCATGGGCAACGGGCGGGTCATCGAAACCGGGCCACACGGTGCTGGTGCGCATCTCGACATCGAGGTCGGCGAGCCGGACCGTCCATGCCCGCAGCAGGGCCGTGGCCCGCATCGCCGCCGGAAACACCCGACCCGACGAACCGGCAAAGGTGTCCGCACCCAGCCCATCGGCCCAACGCCGAACGGCGGCGGGCGGAAACGCTCGGATCGCCGGCTCGACCAACGCTCGGCCCTCCCCGTATCGGTCGAGGAACCGTTCGAGTGGTTCGGCGTGGGTGAGGTTGAGCCCAGATCGGCCGGCGAGCAAGAGGGTCCGGCCGAACGATCGGCGCTGGTCGACGAGCGTGACCGAAGCACCACTCGATGCGGCGGCCTCGGCCGCCATGAGGCCGGCCGGGCCGGCCCCGACCACAGTCACCCTCCGTCGATCCACGGCCCGAACCCTAGGCCCCGATGGTCATGACCCAGAGCGACGCGACAGACTAGGAGCCGTGGCGACCAGCGGCCGAGCATCGGCAACGACTTCACTTCCCATCGACAAGGTCGATCTCGCATCGGGTCCGATCTTCGTCGCGACGATGCTGTGGGAAGCGCAGGCGCTCAAGAAGCGGCGACTGCGGGAGTTCGGCGACCTCGACGATGCGACGTCCGATGAACTCTCCGACCCGGCGCTCCCGGCCGATCCACTCGTCCCGGTCGGCTACGAGAAACACGACACGCGCACGAGTCTGCTGATGCTGGCCGGCAACGTCGCCGTGAACCTCGCCCTCGCTGGCGTGTACGGCAAGGTCACAAACAAGCTGTACGCCCGGCGACTCCTCACGTTCACGAACCCGGCGGTGTCATTCGCCGTGACCTTCGTTGCATGGGATTTCGTCTACTACTGGTCCCATCGCTTACAACACGAGCGTCGGCTGATGTGGGCCAACCATGTCACCCACCATTCGAGCGAGCGCTACAACCTGTCGACCGCGCTGCGCCAGCCATGGCAGGGCTACTTCGCCTTCGGCGTCTACGCCCCGATGCCGTTGCTCGGCATGCCGGCCCATCACATCGCCAAGGCGGGCCAGCTCAACCTGCTCTACCAGTACTGGATCCACACAGAGTTGATCGACAAGCTGCCCGCACCGGTCGAGGCGGTATTCAACACCCCGTCGCATCACCGCGTGCACCACGGCGCCAATCCGCAGTACATCGACAAGAACTACGGCGGCATCTTGATTCTGTGGGACAAGCTGTTCGGCACCTTCGAACCCGAGGTGCGGCGCGTGAAGTATGGCCTCACCAAGAACGTGAACACGTTCAACCCAATCAAGGTCGGATATCACGAGACGGTCGACATCGTGAGAGACGCCGTCCGCCGCAACGGATGGCGCAACAAGGTGCGATCGGTGCTTGGCCGAACCGGTTGGCAGCCCGACGACGAACTCGATTCCGCCGCCTGACCAGCCAGCCGTTCCCGGGCGGCGATGACATCGGCCCGGTCAGCGTCGCAACCCAGGGATCCACTGGGCGAGGGCCACGCCAATCTCGTCGGGGCTGTCCTCAGGCGCGAAGTGACGGCCGACGACTCGCACCTCGGTCTGGTTGCGGAAGGTTCGAGCGAACTCGAGCAGCTCGCCGGTCAAGGTGTCGCCATCGGAGACGTCGATCAGAAGCTTCGGGATGGGGGTCTCAGCCAGCCATGTCGAGTAGGCCGCCACGATTGCGTGCACGTCCGCAGGCTCGCCATCGAACGGGATCTCTCGAGGCCACGTGAGCGTCGGGCGCCGTCCTTCGCCTGGTTCGAGGAAGGGCCGTCGGTACTCCGCGTGTTCGGCGTCGGTCAGCTCGCGGATCACCCCTCCGGGAAGGCCTACGGTCAAAAAGACGTTGTCGACGAGCGCCATTTGTTCGCCCTCATCGGTGCGGAGCCGTTCGAAGAACGCTCGGCCATCGTCGCTGAGCTGGGACCACGAGCGAGGGGCGACATTGGCTTCGAGGTAGGCAAGGCCAGCAACCCGATCGGCGTGGCGCATCGCCCAGTCGAAGCCCAGCCCTGATCCCCAGTCATGAACGACGAACGTGATCCGATCACCGAGGTCGAGCTGATCGAAGAGAACGTCGAGGTATCGCCGATTCTCGACGAAGCGATACGAGCCGGGGCCACTGGCGGGCAGTTTGTGGGAGTCACCGAACCCAATCAGGTCAGGCGCAACGCAGCGGCCGAGATGCTCGACGTGGGGAATGACGTTTCGCCACAGGAACGACGAGGTCGGATTGCCGTGCAAGAACACGATGGCATCGCCATCGCCGTGATCGACCGTCGCCATCTCGAGATCGAGCACGGGTACGCGGCGCTTGCCGTAGCGACTCGTCGACTCGATGGGCATCTATTCGCCCTGGGCGGCCGCTTGCGACTGGCGATAGCTGACCGTCGGATACTTCGGCGGATTTGTGTCGTCGGTGCATGTGGGAAGCACCTCCATGGGCCAGTCGGCGTTGGCGTTGAAGAAAAAGGGAATCGAATACCGATCGCCGGGCCCTTGATGCGGTGGCACGAAGTGCTTCACGGAAACGAACCGGTCGTTCGACCACTGCTTCAGCAACTCGCCGGTGTTAACGACGAGCGCAGCGGGCACCATCGGCGCCGCGACCCACTCCCCCGTCCGCTCCGACCGAATCGTGAGTCCCTCACCGTCCTGGGCGAGCAGGGTGAAGAACGTGGTGTCGACATGTGGCGCGATGCCGAACTCGTCGGCTGGAACGTCGCCGACCGGGTGATAGCGGGTCATCCGCAGTCGCCAAAACGGGTCGACCATCGCTGCGTCGAAGAAGCCGGCAGGGAGGTCGAGCGCTCGGGCGTACACCGGAACCAGTTCGAGGGCGACACGCTCGATCTGGGCGGCGTAGTCCATGACGGCGCGGCGAAACCGCAGCCCGTCATCGAACTCGGGCCACGCCGCGTCGGTGAGCGCAATGCCGGTGTCTCGCTTGAAGATGATCGCCTCGTTGAGGTTGCCCTTGGCCCGACGCGGCAGCTTGCGCTCGCCGAGCGGGAGGTAGCCGGCGCCCGGCACCAACGTCTGCTCGGTGTCGGTTCGGATCGCCATCTTCACGTCGTCGGACTGGCGGAGAAATGACCGAGCCGCCTCGAATGCGCCCGCCATCACCTCAGACGAAAGGCCGTGACCGGTCAAGAAGTGAAAGCCGATCTGCTGCCCGATCTCGCGGACCTGCGCGCCGAGCCGGTCGAGCTCCGCCGGATCGCCGGTCGCGCGCCAGGCCGACACGTCGACCACGGGAATGTCGTCACGGGTGGCGGGCCGAATCGCGCTGACGTCCCACGACTCGGCCTCGGTGATGAGCTCCCGCTCTCGCGTCGCGGCAAAATCGTCAGACTGCATGGGGAGCCCGGCGGTCAGGTTGCGCTGGCGTTGGCGATCGACGCGATCGTCGAGTCGAG
>JBCCYT010000203.1:0-7072 GCA_039188975.1 Actinomycetota bacterium | reverse complement strand
TCCATGTGCGGAGGATCACACGGTTCTCGACCTGACCTGAGGAGGTGCTTCTGTGACCATGTCGTCTGGCGTTCCAGCCACACCGGGTTCGTGGGGCGCCGCCCTGCAAGAACTCGGACTCGATCATCCTGCGCTGATGCGCCTCGGCACCACCCGTCAGCTGCTCGAACAGGGTCATCGCGTCTACGAACAACGACGTTCGCTCGATGTGCGTCTCGTCGAGGCTCGGGCGCAGCTCGAAGCCCTGGTGAAGGAGTACGACTCGGTCACCGGTCAAGGTCTGCTCATCCTCGAGCAGATCCAGCACGAAGTGGCGACCTATACGTCGGACTTCAACGGCATCGCCGATCGGCTCCAAGAGCATCTGGCCCCAGCCGTCGATGAGACCGCGCCACCGATGGACGACGACTCGTTCATCCGCCGCCACGATCTGCGGGCGCAGTACGACGCCGCACTCGACATGTTCTCGTCGTTTGGGCTCTTCGACGCTCGTTCCCGCTCGGTGAAGTTCCAAGGGGTGCGAGGCAAGGTTCATCAGGTCCCGGGATTCGAGACCTTGATGGCGAGCATCCTGACCGAGGAAATGAAGAGCTTCTTGTCGACGGCTCGCCGGGTCGGGCTGATTCTCACGCCGGTGGCCGATCCACGGGTGTTCGCAGCCGTCGGCAAGACGATTGCGTTCAACAACTACGCCGGTTCGAACGGTCCGGCGGAGGGCGCCGATGCCTGCGCCGAGTTCGTGAAACGGCTGCGCCCGACCGAGGGCACCCAGCCGCTGTCCGACGAGCTTCTGCGCAGCACTCCGTTCGAGGGCATTCGTGTCTCGCTGTATGCCGAGGACGGCACGCCGAACGCCGAGGTTCGGGCGGCGGGTCTGCCGCTTGAGGCCACCCAGGAGGACATCGGTGTCACGATGTCAGACGCAGCCGAACGCGGGGTCGAAGCTCGACCGTTGAGCCCACCCGAGTACCTGGTGTTGCAGGCGATGCGTCGCCGAGGCGGTCAGGATCTTCTCGACCGGGACGCGCCCGACGTCGCTCGTAGCGAAACGTGGTTCCCCCAGCAGGAGTTGGTCGGCACGCCGGGAACCCTCGTCGCTCGCTCGGTTGGGCCCGGTCTTCGGTTCCGTGCCGTCGAGCTTGGCCGCGGGGTCGAGGGACGTGGCTACCGGATGGCGTACTCCCCGCTCGCGCTCGCGGCCTGACCTCCGGCGTTGCTGAGCGCCGCACCCTAGGGTTGCCGGCGCATGCGCCGCGCTCCAGCCACTCCTCGTTCGCAGCTGGTCGTGCTTGCTGCTGGTGTCGTGTTGGCGATGTCGCCGTGGTTCGCCACCAGCGCCGTACTCGGCGAGCTGCGGGACCGCTGGTCGATCGGCACACAAGAGGCGAGCTGGCTTGTGATCACGGTGCAGCTCGGATTCGTCGCTGGCGCGGCGATCAGTGCAACGACCGGTCTCGCCGACCGGATTCGGCCTCGTCGACTCGTCCTGCTCGGCGCGTTTGGCGCTGCGGCGGCGAATGCGCTGGTCGTCGCAGGAGACAGCTACGGCAGTGCGTTGATCTACCGGTCGTTCACCGGTGCCTTTCTCGCGCTCGTGTACCCGTCAGCGATGAAGGCGATGTCGGGTTGGTTCGCGACGGGCCGGGGTATGGCGCTCGGCACGATGGTCGGTGCATTGACCGTCGGTTCTGCGTTGCCACATCTCGTCAACGCGCTCGGTGGGTTCGGTTGGGTGCCGACACTGCTCACGATCTCGGCGTTGACCGTCACTGGAGGTCTCGTTGTCGAACTGCTCGGTTTACCCGGCCCTCATCTGGCCGCGCCGCAACGGTTTGACCCGTCCCGAATCGGTTCACTCGTTCGGTTACGCGGGTTTCGTCTCGCGACCCTCGGCTACTTCGGTCACATGTGGGAGCTGTACGCAATGTGGGCATGGATCGCCGTCTTTGCGGGCGATGTCATCGACTCCGATCGGGGCGCGAGCTTCTTCGCTTTTGCCGTGATCGGGGTCGGCGCGGCGGGGTCCGTTCATGCCGGATTGGTCAGCGACGCTCAGGGTCGAGCAACCGCGGCTCGGTGGGCGCTCTCCGTCTCCGGGGCGATGGCGCTGTTCGTTGGCTTCTTGGTCGATGCGCCGCTCGTCGTCGTCGTGATCCCTGCGTTGATCTGGGGCTATGCCGTGGTTGCCGACAGTGCCCAGTTCTCCACGATTGTCAGCGAAGAGGTGCCGCCCGAGACTGCGGGCACCGCGCTGACTGTCCAACTTGCGTCCGGCTTTGTGTTGAGCGTTGCCACGATCTTCCTCGTGCCGTGGGCGCGAGATGTCGCGAGCTGGGGATGGGCGTTTGCCCTCCTTGCGCCGGGGCCGGCGCTCGGTGTGTGGGCCATGCGCCAGCTTGAGGCGGACCGGAGCCGACAGCCGGGGTGACGGTTGGTGCCAGCCGAGCGCGTTCTACCAGACGGCCGAACGTTGGACGGTCAGCCGTGACGTTTGCGGTGGATCGCCGCACCGATCACCACGATGATCGCAACGATGACGAAGCCGATGACGCCGACCGCGCCTGACCCGGTGGCGACCTCATCGCCGAGATCGTTGGTGGATTGGGCGAGGGCGAGAAGCACGTCGGGAGCGTAGACCGAAGTCATCGTCCAGTATGTGGGTGGCGGCGATCCAGGAGTCGAGAAGGTCCGCCGAGGGGGGTGTGGCGTCATGGGGGAGCACGAGATCTTTGGTCTGCCGGTTTCGAAGGCGTCGGCGTGGATCTTCAACTGTTACGTCATCCACGGCGACGACGGCGTGGCCATCGTCGACCCGGGTCTGCCGCTGGTTGCGAAACGCACGCTCGACCATCTCGCACGAGATCTGGGCCGGTCGCCGCACGACATTCGTTCGGTCAATTGCACCCACGGCCATCCCGATCATGTCGGCGGCGTGTCAGCCTTGGCTGGTGGTGACGCGGAGCTCTGCCTGCCCCGTCGGTGTGAGGCATATCTGGCCGGCGAACGGCCTCGCGTGTTTCCGCTGATCGAGTCGACGGTGCGGTTCTTGCCGGTGTGGGCGGAGCAGCCGTTCGAGGCCAAAGCACTCGGCGAGTTCGCGAAGCTCGGTACGCGCGTCGGGTTCGGCGGGCCGCCCGACATTGCCCTCGATTTCGAACCGACCGCCTTCCTCGACGACGGCCACACCCTCGTCGGATCGCCAGAGTGGGAGGTCATCCACGCGCCCGGCCACACCGACGATTCAACGTGCTTCTATCACCGCGGGTCCGAGACGCTCATCAGCGGCGATGCCGTCGTCACCGTCGACGGCCGGGCCTGGTTCAACCCCGAGTACGTCGATTCTGACGTGGCCGCAGCGACCGAGGAGCGGCTGCGCAGCCTGCCGGTCCGCCACCTGCTGCCGGGCCACGGTGAGCCGATCGAAGCGGCTGACGTCTGGGCTACTGCGTTGTCCTTTCGCGAACCGCCGAGCGGTGCTGGCGTGTTCGCCCGCTGCTCTCGGCGGTTCGGGAAGTGGTTGGGCTGAGCCCTCAGCCGCCCTCGGCGATCAGCTTGATGAGCGTCAGTTCCGGCTGATCCATCTCGAGCCGCTGCAACCAATAGGGCGACTCGAACAGGGCGAGCTTCTCTCCATCGGAGCGCGATGCGACGGTCACACCGCTCATGCCCCGCAGCTTCTCGGCCGATTCGTCGTCGGTGATCCGGGCGGTCGTCCACGAGCACGGCACGAGCTCGACCGGCGAACCGAATTCGTTTTCGAGGCGGTGCTGCACGACCTCGAACTGGAGGGGACCGACTGCGGCGAGAATCGGTGCCTGGTCGCCGACGTCGGGCTCACGCAGCACCTGGACCACGCCCTCCTCATCGAGCTGGCTGATACCGGAACGGAATTGCTTCGCCTTCGACGTGTCGAGAGTGCGGGCGATACGGAAGTGCGCTGGTGCAAACGAGGGCACCAACGGCCACTGGACTTTCGAGTCGACGTAGACCGAGTCACCGACGCGGAAGTCGTTGGCGTTGACCAGACCGACGACATCGCCAGGGAACGCCTGCTCCACGGTCTCTCGGTCCTGGCCAGACACCGAGTGGGCGTACTTCGTCGCAAACGGTTTGCCGGTCGGCTCGTGGGTGACGACCATGCCCCGGTCGAACTGGCCTGAACACACGCGGAGGAACGCGACCCGATCTCGGTGGGCCTTGTCCATGTTGGCCTGGACCTTGAAGACGATGCCCGAGAAGGGCGCGTCCAGCGGACGGGGATCACCTTCGCGATCGATGCGCGGTGACGGCGATGGCACGAGATCGACCATTGCATCGAGGATCATGCGCACGCCGAAGTTCGTGAGCGCCGAACCGAAGAACACCGGCGACAGCTCACCGGACTCGAATCGCTTCCGATCGAAGCTCCGTTCCATCACATCGAGCAACTCGATGCCTTCCTGGGCTTCGAGCCACAGCTCGCCCTCTTCGGCTTCGGCCCGCTCCGGGTCGACGATCTCCTCGGGCGCCTCGTCGGCGCCGCGGGCGGTGCGGGTGTAGCGAACGAAGTCGCCGGTAGAGCGATCGATCAGCCCTCGGAATCGGTCGCTCTCGCCGACCGGCCAGTTCATCGGTACCGGTTCGAGGATCAGCTGCTCTTCGATCTCATCGAGGAGTTCGAGTGGGTCGCGGCCAGGACGGTCCCACTTGTTGATGAAGGTCACGATCGGGATCTCCCGATCGCGGCACACCTCGAACAGTTTGCGGGTCTGGGATTCGATGCCCTTCGAACCGTCGAGCACCATGATTGCGGCGTCGGTCGCAGCCAGGACCCGATACGTGTCCTCGGAGAAGTCGCGGTGGCCCGGCGTGTCGAGCAGGTTCAGCACGTTCTCGCGATACGGGAACTGCAGCACGGTGGACGTGATCGAGATGCCACGCTGCTGCTCGAGCTCCATCCAATCCGACGTGGCCGATCGTCGATCGCCCTTGGCTTTCACCGAGCCGGCGCCGCTCGTCAACACACCGCCGTAGAGGAGGAACTTCTCGGTGAGGGTGGTCTTGCCCGCGTCAGGGTGCGAGATGATCGCAAACGTTCGACGGCGAGACGCCTCGGCCTTGGGATCCGGCATGACACCAAGGCTACGGGTCGCCGACCGAGCCGAGGCTACGAACTGTTCTACGGTTGGGTATGGATCGGGGCCCCGGCGTTCTCTTCGAACCAGTCAGCGACGGCAAGGGTCGAAAGCCCTGCACGTCGTCGAGAGTGTTCGACGCCGAAGGTCTGGCTCAAGCGCAGGCGCTCGTGGACGACATCGCCTCGGAGTTCTGATCGATGGCCTACGTCGTCGCCGTGATCGTCATCACCTTGCTCTTCTCGTTCGTGCCGTTGCTGGTGAAGGCGCAGGTCCGGGGTCGGGCGAACACGCAGCTCCTCGGT
This sequence comes from Actinomycetota bacterium, assembly GCA_039188975.1. GTDB lineage: Bacteria > Actinomycetota > Acidimicrobiia > Acidimicrobiales > Aldehydirespiratoraceae > UBA11606. The sequence continues at coordinate 1,653 of JBCCYT010000203.1, read as the reverse complement.
GCTGGGCCGCTGTTCGAGCCGGTCGATGACCACGGTGCCTTGCGGCGGGTGAATCTCGGACTCGACCAGTTCACGGCCGGGATCGTCGTTGCTCGCCTGCGAGATGCTCGCGTGCATGTGCAGACCTATGGCGCCGACGGCGGGCAATGGGGCGGCGCCAACACGGTGCACACGATGCTGTTCCAGCCCGAAGACGAGGCCGTCGTGCTCGAAGTGCTGCGTGACGTCACAGAACGTGCAACCGACGACTGACGTCGGCTTTGACATTTTGTAAAGTCCTTGGATCGACCTCGATCCAAGGACTGCCACATGACCCGCCGGGCCCTCTACCTGCAGGACGCACACTCGATCCCCGATGCGATCGACTACGTCAAGTACGCCGAAGCAGCCGGGTTCGAGGCGGTCTGGCAGGCCGACTCGCGTCTCGTCCGAGAGGCAGGTGTCCCGATGGCGGCCTTTGCGGCGACGACCGACACCATCAAGGTCGGCTCCGGCGTGATCGACGTGTGGAGCCGGAATCCGGCGCGGCTGGCATCGCTGTTCTCCACACTGGACGACCTCGCTCCGGGTCGCATCCTGTGCGGGCTCGGTGCCTGGTGGGATCCGCTGGCGGCGAAGGTCGGCATCGACCGATCCAAACCAATCCGGGTGATGCGCGAGGTCGTCACCGCCGTCCGGGCACTGCTCGCCAACGAGACCGTCACGATGGACGGCTACTTCGTGCAGCTCGACGGCGTCGAACTCGACTACGTGCACCAGGAACGGCGAGCCAAAGAGGTCCCGATCTACATCGGCGCGACCGGGATGCAGATGATGCAGCTCACCGGTGAGATCGCCGATGGTGCCGTGCTCAACTACCTGGTGTCACCGGCCTACAACGAACAGGCGATGGAGAACCTCGAAATCGGTGCCGCAAAATCAGGGCGTTCCGTCGATGATCTCGACCGACCTCAGCTCGTGGTGTGCTCGGTCGACCACGATCGCCAGGCGGCACTCGATGGCGCCCGGATGCTCGTGACGCAATATCTCGGCCAGCAGCCCCACATCATGAAGGCGTCTGGTGTGCCCGAGTCGCTGCTCGAAGAGGTGCACAAAATCCTCGGTTGGCCCGCCACCCACGAACAGGTGGTCGAAGCGTCGAAACTCGTGCCCGACGACATCGTGCAGATGATCTGTGCGGCGGGCACCCCGGACGAGTGTCGGGAGAAGGTTGATCAGTACATCGCAACCGGCTGTACGTCTCCGATTCTGTACCCGCTCGGCGACGTGCAGTTGATGATCGACACGTTCCGACCCGACGCCGCCTGAGGCGTCGGACGTTCAGGAATCGCGATCGACGACGAAGTCGGCGAGCGCTCGCAATGCGGCGCGTGATCCGTTGACGTCGGGCAGGTCGTCGATGGCGGTCAGCGCCTCGTCGAGAAGTTGGTCGATCTCGTCTTCGACTTGGGCGACCGCACCCGTTTCGGCCATGACCTGCTGAATGTTCGCCACGTCGTCGTCGGTGATCTCGGATCCGACGCGGTCGAGCATTGCGATCTGGTTGGCGTCGGCGGCCTCACGCGCCAAGGCCAACATGACGGTGGGCTTGCCCTCGCGGAGGTCGTCACCCACCGGCTTGCCGGTCTTGGCCGAGTCGCCGAATGCGCCGAG
>JBCCYT010000202.1:0-7202 GCA_039188975.1 Actinomycetota bacterium | reverse complement strand
GGCACCGGGTGTGACGGTGACGGTTTGGGTGACGGTGTCGGCGACCGAGCCGTTGAGTTCGATGTAGAAGTCGCCGTCAGACGATGGTGCGGCATGGCCTGCGGCTTGGATCTCGGTTCGGTTGCCGTGCTTGGCGCTTGTCCATCCGGGGACGACGGCGAACTTCCAACCGCCCGGTCCGGGGAGGTCAGGTCCTTGCTCGAACGAGCCGTTCACCAACAGGTTGGTGGGCTCCTCAACCCCGATCACGTCGACCTCGGCGAGCGCGAGATTGGGCGTCGCGCCACTCGGCAGTTGCACCCGTACGTACCGCCCGATCGTGTGCGGCACGGCGAGCTGCACGACGTTGGTCGGGTCGCTGATCGTGGCCGTCCACGCTGCGACCGCTCGCGCGCTCGCAAGGTCGACGTCGCCGAGCGGGGCGGTGCTGATGAAAACCTCCGCACCGGCGAGGAGATGCTGCTGGCCGTCGGTTCGGTTCCAGACATTGATGCCGTCGATCGCATGGTCGGCCCCGAGGTCGACCTCCCACCACGGCCCATCATCATTGGTGATGGCCATCGGTTGTTGCCCGTCGCGACCGCCGTCTCGTTGGCCGTCGACTGCCGCTCCCGGGTGGTTCCGCAGGCGGCCGCTCGACACGCTCGACTGGAGGGTCCGCTGTCCCGTCGACACGATGGCGCCAGATGTTTCAACCGTGTCTTCGTCGTCGGGTATGAAGTCGCGGTCGGTGTCTCGTTGCGGCCCGACAGGTTCGGTCGCCGACGCGAACCCGCTCGTGGTGGCCAGCGCGGTGGCCAACAGCGCGCATGTTGCGATGGCGATCTTCGTCGTTCCCATGGGTCCCCAACCTCTCTTGAGCAACTGCTCGGTGGTGACCCATCGGTAGATGCGGCCGCCGCTTGGCGGGCTGTTCGGATCGTTTCATTGAGCCGAATGGCTCAGGAAAGGCCCCATGGGCGTGGCGGCGAACGTCATCGCGGCGTTGTGACATTTGCCGCTGATCCTTGCTGGTTGGTCGGCCGAGTCTGGTTCGCGCTTCCCGCAGAGCCGGTGTCGGTCCAGTCCACCACGCCCGCTTCGATCGAGCCCCCTGTCGCCGCCGGGCAGGGGGCTCGCTGCGTTTCGACGATGTGACCGAGACCTGCAAGGCGACCGGACATCGGCCGATGGGTCGGGTAGAACGACAGGAGAGCACTTCGGCGGAAGGGGTTCTGGATGAGTGCGCGCAGGCGCTCGCCGCATCTGGTCATTGCCATCGTCATCCTCGTGGCACTCGCCGGACCGCTCGCGCCGGCCAACGGGTTTGTGGGCGCTGACTGGTTCGCTCCCGGAACTGAATACGACCAGAACTTTCCCGACCCGCACGTGTTGTTCCATGACGGCGTCTACTACGCCTACGCCACCAATACGGGTGGCCCCCTCCTCCCTGCGATGAGCTCGGATGACATGCAGACGTGGATTGCCCACGATGCATGGCCTGCCAATCCCTGGAGCGACGACCCATTCTTCAACGACGCGCTGGTTCGGCCCCCGGCGTGGGCTGACTCGACCGGCGGTGGGGAGCTGTGGGCGCCGTTTGTCATCGAACTCGGCGGCTCATGGCGGGCGTACTACGCGATTCGCGAGGCGCCGGGTCGATACTGCATCAGCGTCGCGTGGGGTCCCGGCCCGTTGGGCCCGTTCGAGGACCACTCGAGCGAACCCATCACGTGTGGCTATGGCCCGGCGGGGGCCATCGACCCGTGGGTCTACGTCGATGACCGCAGCCGGCCCTGGCTGGTGTGGAAGACGGAGCCGTACAGCCGAGCCGATCGTCCGCCGAACGAACCAGACGACGACGGCGATGACGGCGAGGATGGCGAGGTCGATGACGAACCAGAGGAAGAGGTTCGTTTCCCCGGCCCGATGGGTGCGGCCTTGTGGTCGCATCGGCTCACGAGCAACGGCAGTGCGCTGATCGATGTCGACCGCGATCCAGAAACCGAGGTCGAGCCGAACCTGTTGCTCGTCGCCGGTGCCCCGTGGGAAGCCGGCATCATCGAGAACCCGGCCATGGTCGACATCGGCGAACAGCTCGTTTTGTTCTACTCAGGGCACCGCTGGGACTCTCATGAGTACGCGACCAGCTGGGCGACGTGTTGGTCGATCGCAGGTCCGTGTTGGCGAGCCGAGAACGAGCCGTTCCTGCGCGCTGATGGCGAACTCAACGGCCCCGGCGGTGCGTCGGTCTTTGTCGATGAATGGGGCGATCACCGGATTGCCTTTCATGCCTGGAACGCACCGTTCATCTCCTACCCCGACTATCCGGCGTGTGACACCGATGGTGATGGTCGTTGCACCGACCAGGGGCAGCGGTTCCTGCATGTCGAGAGCCTGTGCTGGATCGATGGTGGACCCCATGTCGGCATCCCCGACAGCACCCCGTTCTGCGATGTGCCGGCCGGTTCGTGGCAGACCGCCCCGATTGCCTGGATGGCGGAGCAAGGCATCACGACAGGGGCGAGCCCGGTTCGCTTTGCCCCGGAGCGGACCGTGACCAGGGCGGAAGCGGTCACCTTCCTGTGGCGGTTGGCGGGGGAGCCGGTGCCGTCAGCCCCGGCAGCCTTCGATGACGTCTCGCCGGGGACGTTCTTTGCTGACGCGGTCGCATGGGCCGCCGAGCAGGAGATCGTCCTTGGCATCACGCCGACCTCGTTCGAGCCCGATGGTCCGCTCACGCGCGGCCAGATGGCGACCATCTTGCACCGGGCCGCAGGAACACCGGCAGGGCCGGCATCAGCAGCCGGCTTCGTCGATGTCGCACCGGCCGCCTTCTTCGCCGATGCGGTCGACTGGATGGCGGCTACCGGCGTCACCAGCGGCACGAGCCCACTGACGTTCTCGCCATTCGATCCCGTGACTCGGTCACAGATGGCGGCGTTCCTGTGCCGGTACACCCGGGTGCCAGTGGAAGATGGTGTCGTGCAGTCGTCGGCGCTGCCGTGCGACTCGGCGTGAACCGGCCGGGCTTCGATTTGGTTGTGAGCGAGACAGTGTCGTCCGGCGATGTCCAGGTCGGTTCTCTACGCTGCTGGTATGACCACTGTTACTGCTGATCTCACGTCCGGTTTCGCTGTCGAACTTCGCGCCGGTGAGCACATCTGGCATGCGGATGAGCCGGCATCGTTGGGTGGCACCGACACCGGACCGAACCCCTACGAGCTGTTGTTGTCGGCGGTGGCGGCGTGCACGACGATCACGATTTCGATGTTCTGCCAGCGCAAGGGCTGGGATCTGCATTCGGTGTCGGCGCGCTATGACTTCGATCGGGTTCATGCCGATGACTGCGCCGATTGCGAGGACGATGTGACGGGGCGGATCGACCGGATCCGCAGCGAGATCTACATCGAGGGCAACTTTGATGACGCAGCTCGTATGAAGCTGGCCGACATTGCGAAGCGATGCCCGGTGCACAAGACGGTGGATCAGGGCGTGACGTTCACCACGGAGTGCGTGTTCGCTGGTTGAGGCGGAGCCGTTGGTTGAGGCGGAGCCGTTGGTTGAGGCGGAGCCGTTGGTTGAGGCGGAGCCGCTGGTTGAGGCGTGCTGCGCCAGGCGAGCTCGACGGCGAGAACGAGGAGCGGGATGGTCCAGGGAACGACTCGGGCAAGGTTGCGGATGTCGAACATGACGGCGCGGTCCATCACGATCAGGACCGCGACGTCGAGGATCACGATGAGGGCGAGGGTTCGGTCGATTGAGGTGAGGCGCTGGGCGGCCATGACCGATGCGAGTACGAAGATGGCGGCGACCAGTGTTTCGGTCGAGGTGATGCCTTGATCGATCCATCCGACGAACGGCGGCTGGAACTGCGCGGCAGATTTGCCCGGTCCGCCGATCCAGAGCTCGAGGACGCCGATCCAGGCGATCAGGATGGCTGGCGGTATCAGGAGTGATGGGCGCCGGTCTCGGCCTTCGGTCAAGAACACGGCGGCCGGGATGAGCAGGGTTGTTTCGCGGGTCAGCGCGGCGAGGGTGAACAGCACGATTGCGGTTCGCGTCGCGTTCGGTCGCCGCCAGGCAACGACCCCCGCGACGGCAAGGCCCAAGCCGAGGGCATCGCCGAGCGAGATGATCATGCTCGCGAGGAAACCGGGTGAGAGGCCGACCGCAGCACCGGCGAACCAGCTCGCTCCGTGTTGCTCGGCGAGCCGGGCGATCGCGGCGGCGGCGAGTCCGATAGCGGCCAGGTTGATGAGCCAAAAGGCGGCGACGACGGGGCCGCCGTCAGGAAGAGCGGCAGTGATGGCAGGGAAGACGATTCGCCGGGCTCGATAGGTGGTGGAGTCGAGGTGACCGTCGGCGTTGCGTAGGTCGGGGAAGGTTCGAGACAGCACATAGTTGGCTTGACCGTCGTGCCCCCATCCGGGTGCGAGGGCGGTGTCCGGTATGTCTGCTTCCACGAATGAGCGGGCGGATGCCTGTTCGCCGACGCGCAGGTAGTTGGTGAGGTCGAAGTCGCCGCCGAGGTCGACGAGCGTGACCACGATGGCGATGGCGACGGCGACGAGTGCGGCGCGAGCGGGACCGGGGAAGGCTCGAAACACGGTTTTCCATCGGCACCGGCATCCGAGGTCGAAGGAAAACGCAGACCGGCGGCCCCGGAGGGCCGCCGGCATCGATCACGCGGGTGCGTGGATCAGTTGCTCTTGGCGAGCGAGTCGCGGATGTCGATGAGGAGATCGATCTCGCTCGGTCCGCTCTCTTCCTCGACGGTCTCTTCTTCGTCGGCCTGAGCAGCGTTGTACGCCTTGAGCACGAAGAACACCGCGGCTGCGATGAACACGAAGTTGATGATCGCAGTGATGACGGAACCGTAGAAGTACGGGGTGTCGGCGATCGTGATCGTGAGCGCACTGAAGTCCGGCTCACCGAAGATCATGGCGACGAACTGCATGAGGATGCCGTCGACGAAGCTGGTGATCACCGGCGCGAACGCCGTTGCCATCACGACGGCAACCGCCAACTCGACGATGTTGCCTTTGTTGATGAAGTCTCTGAATTCCTGAAGCACTGACATCTCCCTCTGTCTTGCGTGCACCACGCACAGTAAGACACCGGTCTCTTCGGTGCCACTGGATGTGCTTGGCTACAGTCGGGCGCCCAGCCCGAGACGCAGGAACCAGGGGGATCGTCATGGCCGAAGGCTCGATCGAGATCTACGAGAGCGAGGACCGCCGGTTCCCGCCGGCACCGGAATTCGTGGCCCAGGCGAACGCCAGCGACCGTTCGATGTGGGACGAGGCCGAGGCCGACTACGAAGCGTTCTGGGCCCGTCAGGCCCGAGAGTTGCTCACGTGGCACAGGGACTTCGACACCGTCCTGGAATGGAATCTGCCGTTCTCGAAGTGGTTCATCGGTGGCGAGCTCAACCTCTCGTACAACTGCCTCGATCGCCACGTTGAAGCCGGCAAGGGTGACAAGGTCGCGTTCCACTGGGAGGGCGAGCCCGGCGACACGATCACGATGACGTACGGCGAGTTGCTCACCGAAGTGCAGAAGTTCGCCAACGTGTTGAAGGGGCTGGGGCTCGAGAAGGGCGATCGGGTTGCGATCTACATGCCGATGGTGCTCGAGCTGCCTATTGCGATGCTCGCGTGCACCCGGGTCGGCGTCGCGCACTCCGTGATCTTCGGCGGTTTCTCGCCCGATGCCATCACCGACCGCTGCGAGGACGCGGAGGCCAAGCTCGTCATCACCGCCGATGCCGGCTACCGGCGCGGCGAACCGTCGGCGCTGAAGCCCAACGTCGACGAGGCGCTGGCCAATGGGGCGGCCTCGGTCGAGAACGTCGTGGTCGTCAACCGGTGCGACACCGCACCCGCGATGGTCGAGGGTCGTGACCACTGGTGGCACGACCTCATGGCCGACGCATCAGCCGACTGCCCCGCCGAGCCGATGGACTCCGAGCAGCTGCTCTACATCCTCTACACCTCCGGCACGACGGCGAAACCCAAGGGCATCATGCACACCACCGGCGGATACCTCACCCAGGTGGCGTTCACCCACAAGTACGTCTTCGATCTCAAGCCCGATACCGACGTGTACTGGTGTGCCGCCGACATCGGTTGGGTCACGGGCCACAGCTACATCGTGTACGGCCCGCTCACGAACGGTGCCACCTCGGTGATGTATGAGGGCACCCCCGACACACCCCGTCCCGAGGAGCGCGAGGGCGATCGAGCGGCGTGGAAGAAGGATCGCCTCTGGGACATCATCGAGCGCTACGGCGTCACCCAGCTCTACACCGCGCCCACCGCCATCCGGACCTTCATGAAGTGGGGCCCCGCATGGCCGGCGGGTCGTGATCTGTCGTCGCTGCGGGTCCTCGGGACCGTGGGCGAGCCGATCAATCCCGAAGCGTGGATGTGGTACCACGAGCACATCGGTGCCGAGTCGTGCCCGATCGTCGACACCTGGTGGCAGACCGAGACCGGCGGCAACATGATCACGCCGCTGCCCGGCGTCACCACCACCAAGCCGGGTTCGGCGACCCAGACCATCCCCGGTGTGTTCGCCGAGGTCGTCGACGACCAGGGCAACAAGGTCGAAGAGGGCGGCGGCTACCTCACCCTCACCCGCCCATGGCCGGGCATGCTCCGAGGCATCTGGGGCGACCCGGAGCGGTACGAGGAGACCTACTGGTCCGAGTACGAGGGCCGGTACTTCGCCGGCGACGGGTGTCGCATCGACGCCGACGGCTACCTCTGGCTCCTTGGACGGGTCGACGATGTGATGAACGTGTCCGGCCACCGCATCTCGACCGCTGAGGTCGAGTCGGCTTTGGTGGATCACCCAGCGGTCGCCGAAGCGGCGGTCGTCGGCGCCACCGACGATGTCACCGGTCAGGCCATCGTTGGTTACGTCATCCTCGTCGGCTCGGCCGAGGCGTCCGACGAGCTGCGGGAGGAGGTCCGCCAGCACGTCTCGAAGAAGCTGGGTCCGACGGCCCGTCCCAAGGCGGTGTTCCTCGTGCCCGACCTTCCCAAGACCCGTTCCGGCAAGATCATGCGGCGTTTGCTTCGCGATGTCGCCGACGGACGCGATCTCGGTGACACCACCACGCTCGCCGATCCGGGTGTGGTGTCGGCCATCGCCGAAGGTGCCGCCGAGTCGGACGAGGACTGATCGCCCTGTCCGACCATCCCGACAACTGGATC
>JBCCYT010000201.1:0-7235 GCA_039188975.1 Actinomycetota bacterium | reverse complement strand
GCGGTGCGGTTGACCGTTTCGAATTCGTGAGCCCGGCCGACGTCGGCCATGACGTTGCGACCCGCCGCGAAGGTGCACGAGGCGATCAGGTCGGCGCCGAGGCGGAGGTAGTCCTCGTGCACCGAGGTGACGATCTCGGGATGGGTGAGCGCAGCCGCGCCGCTCCAGCCGAACTCGTGCTCGGGTACCCCTCGCTTGATCACCTCGGAACCGGTGGCACCGTCGATGCGGATCAGATCGCCACTGCGGGCCCGTTCCATCAGTCGTTCGTAGCGATTCACGGTGGTGATCATCGCTGATGGCGTGGCCAGACACCAGGTTCGGATCGGGCGCGTCGTCACGCGGCGGCACCCCCGGCCGGGGCCAGGGGTGCCGAAGGGAAGCGAAACTCGATCAGAGCGCCGCGCGGATCTTCGCTCGTAGCTCGACCATGTCGGCGTCGTTCCAGAGGAACTCGATCTTTTGATCAGCGATCGTGTCGCCGGTCGGGCGATCGTTCAGGACGAAGACGGTGAAGGTCTCGGCCAAGTCTTCCGCCGGGTTGGTCGTGGCGTAGTCGGTGACGAAGGCGTCCTGGTTCTCCTCATAGAAGCGGTCGAGGGCGTCGTAGTCCTCGTTCTCCTGTGCCGCGAAGATCGTGTCGATCTGTTCCTGCGGCCAGAAACGTTCGACGAACTCGTTCATCGTGCTGCTCTTCAGCGAGCAGCCTTCACCGGTGTGGTAGGTCGGGCAGCTGCCGTCGTCGAAGCTCGGCGGCACTTCCTTCGCCTGGAGCGTCAGCAGGTGGGCAAACTCGTGGATCAGGACCCAGTCTTCGTCCGCACCCAGACCGGGAGCGATGCCCATGTGCCACTTCGTCGGGTCGTTCTCGTCGGGGTAGACGTAGCCGCCGGCGCCGCGCTCGGCCATGACTTCGAACCCGACCAGCATCTCGCGCTGGTCGGCTGGAATCAGCTCGACGAAGCGCTGCCACAGCGTCTCTCCCTCGCTGATCGCGTCGGCGTCACCGCGGGCCGGGGTGATCGAGTCGCCGTCGACCGTGAACGTCGCAGCGGCCTCGTCGAAGCTGTCGGGGTCATGATCGTGGTCAGCAGGGTCGTGGGTGCCAGTGTCACCTTCGGGAACGATCCAACCATCGTCATCGATGGTCCAGCCGGCCTCGTCGAGCAGTGCGAAGAACTCATCGTCGGAAAGTGCGTCGATTTCTTCGTCGGTCATGCCCGCAAAGGGGTCGTCGGCGGGTTCGGTTCGGTCGCCGTCGGCTTGGCCGTCGTCAAGGCCGTCACCGGCTCCGCCGACGGGGCTGACCCGCAGCTCCAAGCCGAGCTCGGCCAGCTCGTCCGCGAGTTCGTCGAGTGTCGTGTCGCCGAAGTTGTCCTCGTTCTCGCGAGCCTCGGCGGCGCGCTCGGTGCGAACCGGTTCGTCGGTGCCGTCAGCGTGTGCGAACCCGGCGACGCCGAGCCCGGCGGCGGCGACTGCAGCCGCCAGTCCGGTGACGGTGGCGGTACGTCGCCGGCTCGGCCGGCTCGCCCTCTCGTCGGTCTCCGGAGTGCGATCGATGGGAGTTGGGGTGGGTGTGGGGGTGTCCATCGCAGGTCCTCTCGGGTTGTTGTCGGGGTGGACGATTCGCACCATGACGGGTCTTCCCTGAGAGACCGTTGAGCGATGTTGAGAGAACGCTGAGAGCGCGTGCTCGTCGGTTGGGCTGTCGGCTGCGATCATGACGTGGTGCGTGTGCTGATCGTCGAGGACGAACCCCTCATCGCCAAAGCCCTCGAAGCGGGCCTGACCGCTGATGGTTACGGCGTCGACATCGCGGATCGGGGCGATGTCGGTCTGTGGCAGGCGACCGAAAACGACTACGACGCGATCATTCTCGACGTGATGCTTCCCGGCATGAACGGCTTCAAGGTTTGTGCCGAACTTCGGGCCGCGGGCACGACGACGCCGATCATGATGTTGACTGCCAAGGACGGCGAGTACGACCAGGCCGAGGGACTCGACACGGGCGCCGACGACTATGTGACCAAGCCCTTCTCGATGGTGGTGGTGTCGGCTCGGCTGCGAGCGCTGATCCGCCGAGGACCGACGGATCGGGCCGCAGTTTTGGAGGTTGGCGATCTCATGCTCGACCCGGCCGACCGCTCCGTGCGGCGCGGTGACACGCCGATCGAATTGACGCCACGCGAGTTCAGCCTGCTGCGTTATCTGATGCATCGCGCCGGCGAGCCGGTTTCGAAGCGAGAACTGGTCGAACACGTCTGGGCCGACGATGATCTGGAAGACAATGTCGTGCAGGTGTACGTGGGGTACCTGCGACGCAAGGTCGACGAGCCCTTTGGCCGGAACTCGATCGAGACGGTGCGCGGCATCGGCTATCGACTCGTCCTGGATGTCGGCTGATGCGATCGCTTCGCCGTCGGCTCGGGCTGACGATCAGCCTCGGAGCGTTCGTCCTGACCGCGGCGGCGGGAACCGCGATCGTCTATGAGCGATACCGCGAGGCGCTGACCGCGTTGCCAGAAGCGACGATCCTCGAGGCCTTCCGGCTGTCGGAGTCGACCGGGCTGAGTCTCGACAGTCTTCCCGGTGAGGCCGGTTTCGCCCTGATGATCGACGTCAACGGTGAGGCGATCGCAACGGTCGGCGATGTCGATGATGCGGTGACCAGCGACTTGATCGACGCGATCTGGACCGAGACGACCGAGCAGGATCTGGCCATCACGAGCGAAGTCGAGACCGATGACGGGTTCTTGTTGGCCTCGGGCGTGGCCTGCACGAATCAGGCCCGTTGCGACACGATCATCGTCGGCGCGACCGAGTTCACGTTCTGGGGTTACACCCAGGCCCGGCTCGGGTGGATTCTGGGCCTGGCGGCCGCGACTGGATTGCTGACCTTGGTGGTGGTGCGCTGGTTGATCGGTCGGGCGTTGCGGCCGGTTGAAACGATGCGTCAGGAGCTGAGCGAGATCACGGCGACCGATCTCGATGCTCGCATTTCCGCCCCGGCGACGGGCGACGAGATCGAACGCCTCGGTGAGACGCTCGATGAGACGATCGGTCGACTCGGTGCCGCGGTCGCGGCAAACGAACGGTTCGTGGCGGATGCTGCGCACGAGCTGCGAAGCCCGATCACGGGAGTGCGGGCTGCGATCGAGGTCGAAGCAGCAGGCCGTGACAGTCCGTTGCTCGATGAGAGTCTTGTCGAGCTCGACCGGGCGGCGAGGTTGGTCGACGACCTGTTGGTGCTCGCGCGCCGACAAGGTGACGCCCCACCGACGAGCGAGGTCGACCTCGACGATGTCGTGCGGGCTGCCGTGTCGGCGTTCGTTGTCCGTGAACCCGACGTCGTGGTGGAACGCTCGATCGAGCCTGCCCGCGTCTTGGGGGATCCCGACGCGCTTCGGCGAGTTGTCATCAACGTGCTCGACAACGCGGCTCGTTACGGCGACGGCCACATTTCGGTCGCAGTGCGCCTCGATGCAGCGGGGGTTGCGCAGATCGTCGTGGGAGACAACGGGCCTGGCATCGGGATCGAGGAACGCGATCGGATCTTCGAACGGTTCGCCCGGCTCGATGAGTCCCGGGCCCGAGCCACCGGTGGTTCCGGTCTCGGCCTGGCGATTGTTCGCGAGATCGTCGAAGCCCATCGTGGGCGCGTCACCGTCGGGGCGTCGTCGCTCGGCGGGGCCGAGTTCGTGGCCGAATTCCCGGCCGTCTCCTAGCTACGACGGCCGCATCGCCTCGTCGACCCGAGCAAACAGTGGTCGGGCGGTGATGAGGAGCGATCCGACAACGATGCCGGCACCGATGTTGACCCACTGCGGCCCGGCTGCTTCCGCCACCATTCCACCGAGGAACGCTCCAACCGGTCGCATGCCCCAGGCGATGAAGAGATAGGCGGTCATCATTCGACCGAACACGTCGTCGGGCACGAGCCGCTGGCGCACCGTCGCACTCACGATGTTCCAGCTTGGGTCGGAGAGACCGTTGATCGCGACCGCAACGAACGCCATCGCCGCGGTGGTCGTGAGGCCGAGGAGAAACATGGCAGCCGAGAAACACACGATGGCGAACTGCTGGCTGAACCCGTGACTCGTGCGGCGGATGAAGCCAGAGACAAAGAACGACATCGTCACGGCCACGATTGCATCGAGGCTCTGCGTGAAGCCGAAGGCGATTTCGGAGAGTCCGAAGCGTTCGGTCATCAAGATCACTGAGGTCGCGTTGACGGCGGCGCCAAAGAACGAAAAGAGCGCCACCGCGATCACCAGCGGCCGCAACACCGGGTGCCGCCACACGAAGCGAACCCCAACGCGCATATCGGCGAGCAGCGCTTCGGGTTCGTCGGTTCGCTCGGGTTTGTGTTCGCCGGGCAGCCGAAGGAGGGCGGCGACTCCGATGAGGGTGACGACCGCGGAGACGAGGAACGGAAGGGCGTCGTCGACCTGAAAGAGGAAGGCGCCGACGGGTGGCCCGATGAAGGCATTGGTGACGCGTTGCGTCGCCATGATCCGTGCATTGGCTACTTCGAGCTGATGGTCAGCGACGAGGTCTCGAACGATCGCGGGCAGGCCGCTGTCGGTCAGGATTTCGGCGCACCCGGCGAGCGATGCGACGAGGAACAGCCAGCCGATGTCGGGCCGACCACCGAGCAGGGTAAACCCGAGCGTGCCGGTGAGTGCAGCCCGACCGAGCTGGGCCACGACGGCGATCCAGCGGCGATCGACACGGTCGATGATCGTTCCGGCTGGCAGCCCGAAGATGAGGTACGGCACGTATTGAAAGGCGGTGACGGCGGCGATCTGGCGGGCGTCGCCGGTGATGCTGATCGCAAGGAGTGGCAGGGCAATCAGACTCAACCCGTCGGCGAGGTTGGTGGCGGAGAAGGCCGACCAGAGGGTCCAGAACGGTCGGCCGAGTCCCGGGGGTGCCGAGTCGGTCATGGCTCACCCTTTCACACGCGGCCGGTGCATCGATTCACGTTTCACGATCCCTTCACGGTTCGTTTCGTACGGTCGTTGGCGATGACCACCACGATCGCCCCCAACCCTCCGGCGGCCACTCGACGCATGCGGTACCGACCCGACGGTGGTCGTGACCGGCGGCTCGACCTCATGCGCGGCTACGCGCTCGCCGCCATGTCGATCAACCATCTGGGGCTGCAGAACAGCTGGTTCCATCAGGTGTCGGGCCGGTCGTCGTTCTTGCTGAGCGCAGCAGAGGCATTCCTGTTCATCTCCGGGTTCACCCTCGGCTGGATCAGCCTCGGCCGGCCAGCCGGCGCCGCGATGGACCGGCTGTGGAAGCGGACGTGGGTGCTCTATCTCGCAACCGTCGGGGTGAGCCTCGGTTTCGCGATCGTCTCGCTGCAGACCACATGGTTGTTGTGGGCCGGCTTCGACGCAGACGAGACAGCCGGGCCGGTCGACTTGCTGGCCCAGATCGCCACACTGAAGGTTGCGATCGGTGGGGTCGACATCCTGGTGGCCTACATCCTCTATCTGCTCGGCGCGATCGCCGCGATCCGGCTGATGGAACAGGGCAAGTCGTGGGTCGTCGCCTCGACGGTCGGGCTCTTGTACATCGCGTCGCAGCTCGCAGAGCCGGGCGCGTTCGGTCTCGGCTTTGCGTCGTTTCGGATCCTCGTCCCGAACGCGCCGCTGTTCTACGGCGGCCTGCTCCTCGGCTATCACCGCGACACCATCAACGCGGCGTGGAGACGGTTTCCGCTGCATCGAGCCACCGACGTTGCCGTGATGATCGCGGCAGTGGTGGTCGGCACCTTGCACGCCAGCGGCTGGCCCGCGCTCGCCGGGCTCGGTGAGTTCCTCACCGCCAATGAGCCGGACGCGCCCCTGTGGGTCCGTGAATCGGAAATGCCGATCGGGCCGCTGCTGGGTGTGATGCTGTTCATGCGCGCCGGTTGGCTGCTGTTCGACCGGCTCTACGAGCCGATGCAGCGGGGTCTCGGCTGGTTGATCCGACCCCTCGGCGAGGCCGCCCTGTTCACGTTCGTCGCCCACCTGATCGCCATTCCGATCTTCCTCAACCTGCCCGGGTTCCCGCTCGAGGAGGAAACCACGGCGTGGATCTCGTCGATGTGGGTTGCGGCCTATCTGGGGTCGATCCTGGCTGCCGTGCACGTCCGGCGGCACGTGTTGACGTGGCTGCGGTCCGGCGACCCGACCCGTGCGTGGTTCCGACGTCACGGCCCAGCGGTGGTGGTTGCGGCCTTGAGCGTCTCGCTCTTCGTCGCCGGTGCCAACCCCACCGGCCAATCGGGCCCGTGGGGTGAGGGCGAGAACGAGTTCTTCGACGAGGAAGAGTTCGAGGACGAGGAAGAGTTCGAGGACGAGGACGCCGCCGGTCAGCCGGCGGGCGCTGAGCCGTAGTCTTCCCAGGGGTCGTCGCGTTCACGAATGACCTGGCGAAAACCCTTCTCGTCGAACGCTTCGACCCATCGGTACGCCTCTTCGGTGTGGCGGGTGACGCCATCGAAGAAGGTGCCGAGCATCTGGCTGGTTCGCAGCCCCATGTTCTCGAACGCCTGGTTGATCAGCAGCTTGTTGAGGGCGAGCTGATTGGCCGGGATGTTCGCGAACCGGCGGGCCTCGGCTTCGACCTCGGCGTTGATGTCGGCCGGGTCGACGATCTGGGAAACGAGTCCGATGCGGTGGGCTTCGGCCGCGTCGATCGCTCGGCCCGTCAGCAGGTACTGCTTGGCGTGCTCGAGACCGAGCCGATACACCCACATCATGGTGGTCGGGGTGCCGTAGATCCGGCTGGGGGCGTAGCCGATGTGGGCGTCGCTGGCCATGTAGAGCAGGTCGGCACACAGGATCATGTCGGTGGCGCCGCCGATCGCCCAGCCTTCGATCTGGCCGATGACCGGCTTGGGGCATTCCCAGATCTTCATGAACCGGCGGACGTTGTTGCCCATGAATTGGTAGTCCCGAACCGGATCCCACGCCCCTTCTCTCGGCGCAGGCCCCTTGGCGCCATAGGGCGTCGTCCAGCCCGCTTCGATGTCGCCGGATGCGGGGGTGAGGTCGTAACCGGCGGTGAGGGTGCCGCCTGCGCCGCGAATGACAATGGCGGCAACGTCGCGGGACTTCGTCGCCGCGTCGATCCCGTCCGCCACCCCCTGGATCACGGCGTCGGTGAGGGTGTTCTTCTTCTCGGGGCGGTTGAGGGTGATGATCGCAATGTCATCGCGTTCTTCGTAGCGGACG
>JBCCYT010000200.1:0-7269 GCA_039188975.1 Actinomycetota bacterium | reverse complement strand
GCGTGCCGACGGAGGCGAGTGACGCCGACCTCACTGACGCAGTACCCGATCTGATCAGGCACTGATCACGACCCGATCAGAGGCTGATCAGGGGTACCAGACGCGGTAGCGCAGGCTGCCTTGCAGGTAGCCGATCCGCTGTCCGAGCTGCCACATCCACACGAGGCGGGGGCCTTCGTGGTGGAGGTTGCGCATCCGCAGCATCATTCCGGCCCAGTTGCGCATGATGCGGGCTGGCGAGTCAGCCGAGTGATCGAACGCGGCGCCAAAGGTGCGGTAGAGCCGAACCCGGCTCATGGCGAACACTCGGCCCTGTCGGAAGCTCGCTCGGTCGCCGCCGCGCAGTCGCACGTGGTACACCGCGTCGGGAACGAACGACGGGGTCACCCCGGCAAGCGATGCTCGCAGGGCGAACTCGGCGTCTTCGGCGCCGTAGCC
The DNA here is from genome assembly GCA_039188975.1 of Actinomycetota bacterium. Lineage (GTDB taxonomy): Bacteria > Actinomycetota > Acidimicrobiia > Acidimicrobiales > Aldehydirespiratoraceae > UBA11606. The sequence continues at coordinate 6,831 of JBCCYT010000200.1, read as the reverse complement.
GGTTTCGATGCAGTGACCGTCGAGGCGATTCCACAGGTCGCGCCGGCAGGCGAACCCGCCACCGGACACCATGGTTGCGCCGAAGATGTTGCCGAGCCCGGTCGTCTGGAACGAGCCGCGGAACTTGGCGAGCATCGGATCGTTGAGCAGCGCGTGTTCGTGGCGCGGGCCGACGAGTTCGTGGAGCCGGAGCGCCTCGCCGATCGCAGCGACGTAGCCCGGAGCGATCACGTCGTCGTCATCGAGGAACGCAATCGACGTGGCGTTCGAGACGGCCACGCCGGCGTGGCGGGCGTAGGAGAGATTGTGCAGTTCGGTCGCCGTGACGATCTCGGTCGGCACGGTCATCTTGTCGACCCACCGTTCGAGAATCGCAGGCGTGTCGTCGGTCGAGTCGTTGTCGACCAGCACGATGTTCCACTCGCCGTCCCACGCCTGATCAGCGAGCGACGACAGCGTCTCCTCGACCAGGTCCGCCCGGTTGTGAGCGGTGAGGATGACGGTCAGTTCCGGTTGTGGTGCTGGTGCCATGAGACCTGGGCGCCACCGACGGTCGTCGGCCGCGCACTCCACCGTTCCTGTCGGCGGCCCGGGCGTCGAGATGATGGGTTCGGATGAGTACGACGTCGGCGGTCGCCAACGACGTCGACCGCTTGCGACTCGGAAACCGATGGCCGCGGTCACGTTGTTCGTAATACGGTCGTCACATCGGCTGCAGGCTTGAGGAGCAGCGTATGCGTGGCAACAACGTGCTTTCGGGGATGTGCGGGTCCGTCCGGACGTCGGGAGCGTCGGTACTGGTTGGCGTGCTCGCAGTCGCAAACCTCGCCGCAGTTCTTCCCTTCACCAGCGCGCCTGCCGGGGCACAGCAGAGCCAGGGGTTTGTGGATGTGGTGCCGGGGAGTTTCTATGCGGATGCGGTCGCGTGGATGGTGGCTGAGGGGGTGACGGAGGGGACGTCGGCGACGACGTTTTCGCCTGATGATGCGGTCACGCGGGGGCAGTTGGCGACGTTCTTGTATCGCTACGACGGTGCGGCAGGCGGTGGTTCGACCGCGTTTGTGGATGTGGTGCCGGGGAGTTTCTATGCGGATGCGGTCGCGTGGATGGTGGCTGAGGGGGTGACGGAGGGGACGTCGGCGACGACGTTTTCGCCTGATGATGCGGTCACGCGGGGGCAGTTGGCGACGTTCCTGTATCGCTACGATCGCGGGCGCACTCCCGCCGTCGCTGGTCCCGACGCTGGCCCAGGCGATACGCCACGTGACCAGCCGCCAGCTGACCCTCCTTCCGAGCAGCCGCCGGTCGACGCCACGAGCGCGCTGCTACCTCCGGGCGGTGGCCGTGCGACGATTGACGGCGTTGTCGTCTCGACCACCGACGGCGCTCCGCAGGTCGAGGTGACGGTCGAGACCTACGAGGTGCCAGCTGGGACTGCGGCTCGTGGCTCAGCGATCCGTGCCGTGGCAACCGACACCTCAGCGCCGCCGCTCACCATCGCCGTCCCGGTTGACGGGTCCGCTTCCTCGATGCCATCCGAGGCATTGAACCTGATGCTGTACGACGACCGAATCGCGGATTGGCGGCCAATCGAGGCCGAGGTCGCAACGATCGACGGTCGTCGCATCATGCGGACAACGCTCGATGGTGACCTTGCTCCGGCCGCGTCGTTCGATGCGACCGGCGATCTCTCGAGCATGAGCATCCGGCGAACATTCCTCCGGGTCACCGAGGATGCAGTGTCGTTCCTCGATCGCAATCTTGCTGACCCCATCTTGCGGTGGTCGGGGCATCGCGTGGAGGCTCCGACCTGCTCGAATCCCGTGACCGGTCGCACGGTCGTTTCCAATCAGCCGTCGCTCGACGATCTCCTGCTGCACTGCACCGAGATTGTCGATGGCGAATACCGAGTGAAAATCCGAAACAATCGCTCGGTCGCTTTCGTCCTCTCATACTCCGACGGCGCGGTGTACGAGAGGTACGCGTCGAGTGGATCCGTGTTCCGTGATCTCGCCGTCGAGGCGAGCGGCGGCCGCATTCTCTCGCCGGGCACCGAGGCCTGGGTGCGGGTGCCCTTCGGTTCCGCCGGCACGGTGCGGGTTCAGACCTCGGTGGGCATCTCCGGCACCATTGCGGTGCTGGAGGAAGTGATCAAGGAGTTCGACAACCTCGTCAACATCTCAGATCACATGGGCTTCGACGTTGAGTTCGTCTACGAGATCCTGAGTTGCGCCACCACGGTCAGCGATATCGCCCTCGGTGCGTCGTCAGACCTCGATCCGGCAACGTGGGAGGGGATCCTGGGCTGCGTGGAGACCGTCCTGATGGCGCATGCACAGAGTCTGCTGGAAGGACCGGCTGAGCTGCGCATGAAGGACTGGGGTCAGCTCAACAACAAGGTCGTGAAGACCAAGGCCATTGCCCGAGGGTTCGCTGGGGTGCGACGGGCAAAGGACTGGACCGTCAAGTTGGTCGACCTCGCCGAGTTCGACCTGGTTCCCGACTTCGACATCAAGATCGGTGACGTCGGGGTTGAGGTCATGACGGCGTCGCTCCCAACCGGGTTCGTCGGTGTGGAGTACTTTGCCTTGCTCGAGGCGGCCGGCGGCACCGATCCGACCGCATTCGACTGGACGGCCAGTCCGATCCCTCCTGGTCTCAACCACGACACAGGGATCTTGCACGGCACACCGACGGCCGCCGGCACCTACAAGATCGTGGTGCAAGCGGTCGACCCGTTCACGATCGAGTCCGGATCGGCGTCGCTGACCCTCACGATCTCCGATGCTCCGTACGCCGGACGAATCATGCGGTTGGCGGGCCGCGGTGATGCCTACTACGCCGACCGTCGCGGCGATTGGCACTGGATTCCCGACATTGCGACCTTCCAATGCCTCACGGGTCAAGGGGTCTCGGTGCTCGACGATGTCGATCCAGACGTTCTCGACCGGGTGAGGGTCGTCAACGATGACCCGGCGGCTTGCATCGACGCGCCGGATGGGACGATCGTCGTGCACGCAGACGGGGACAGTTACCTCGTCGAGCGTGGCGTCTTGCGACACATTCTCGATGAGGCGACGTTCGAGTGCGCGTCCCGTGAGGCGACAGGCGAGCTGCGCAACGTGCCTCGCTACTGGATCCTCGATCAACCTCGGGGTGGCGACCTCGGCGAGAGTTGTTGGGACCCTGTCGCCATTCGCGGAACGATCGTCGTCGATCTCAACGATCGAGCGGTCTATGTCGACAACCGAGGTCACGGGCACCGAATTCCGGACGGCGGGACGTTCGACTGCATTGCCCAGCAGGGGAAGCCAGTCAGCCGGAACTATCGACCGTCGGAAGTCAACACGCTCGATTTTTTCGAGGATGCCGAGTGTGTGCGGGTCGGTCCCGGTGACATCGTGCGCCACGCCGACGACCGTGACGCCTACGTCGTACAAGCCAACTTCACCAAGCGGTGGCTGCCCGATGGCACCTCCTTCAACTGTCATGTGGCTCGGGGGCGAAGCGTCGTATCTGCGCCGCGCTACTACATCAGCGACCTGGCCTCGGCGGAGGATTACTCGCGGGCGGAGTCGTGCGGTTTCCTCGTACGCAATGGTGCTACCGGTGAGGTGTGGTTCGTCGATGGCGAAGGGGTGCGTCGTCATGTGCCGGACGGTTGGTCACTCGGCTGCTGGCGCGACCGGGGTTATGCGTACTACCAAAATGCGACGGCTTCGGCGATCAACCCGATCTCGACGAAGGGCGGTGAGGCGGTCTGCGCTTCGAAGGGCCACTTCCTCGATCGGATCATCATCGTCGACGAACCAAACGGCTCGACGACTTCCTATGTCGCGACCGCTTCTGGCCAGTTGTACTGGCTGGCGACGACGCAGGCGTTCAGTTGTGCTGCCCACAGCCTCGACTACGGCCAGATCCGAGGGATGAGTCGAGCAACGTTCGACCAGGCCGTGAACGTCGATCGTCATGTGATCTATCGCGGTCGAGGTACCTGCCTCGATTCGAACCACGGCCCGACGACCAACATCGGTGTCACCGGGACCAGCCTGTTGCGGGCGACGGACGGGACGACGTGGGTTCTCACCCCGGGCGGTGACGTGCAGTACATCCTCGACTGGGAGGAGGGCTACGCCTGCGTACGGAACCACTTGACCAGCATCCGACAACTGCATCGCGAACGCACAGGGGTCTCCCGTCAACAGGTTGGCCAAACGAATCGGCTGGGTGATTGGGACTGCTGGAATGGTTCCTATGCGAGAAACAAGATCGTGCGGAACATCCATGACGAGTCCTCGTTCTACGTTTCTGGCAATCGACGCTGGTACATCGACTCTTCAGCCGTCTTCAACTGTCTTGGCGGCATGGCAAACGCCTACAACGTCGGCTCATTCACCCACGTGAACCGAGACTTCCCCGAGTACGGCGTCGGCGCGGTTGCAACCTGCGCCGGCGGCCGGTTCGCCCAGGATCGCCTGTTCGACTGCGGCGGAAGCGGTTCCTACGTTGTGGATTGGTGGGGCTACCGACATCACCTCACGTCGATCGACGCCTATTGGGGCTGGCGAGCACACTTCGAACGGCTCTACGGTTCGGACGGCGTTCGACGCGACTGTGATGCTGACTTCTGGTCGATCAGGCGAGGGCACGACTGGTCGTGATCAGCTGCAGCGTCGTTCGGTCGGGTTCTCGTTCGGCCGGGGCGCGAGCTCAGCCCGCGAGCGGCGACGTCAGGCGTTCGGTGACGGCGGCTCGGATCTCGGTGTCGAAGGCGCGGATGTGCTCTTCCATGAGTTCGCCGGCGCGGTCGCCGTTGCCGGTGCGCAGGGCGTCCATGATCTCGGCGTGTTCATCGATGGCGTGGTTCATGTCAGCCACGTCGGCGAGATAGAGGTGCCAGAGCCGGTCGGACTGGGCGTAGAGCATGTCGAGGGTGTCGACGAGGAACCGATTGCCGGCGGCTTCCCACATGATCTCGTGGCCGGAGCGGTCGACATCCATCAGATCGAGATTTCCGTCGGCGCCATGAGCCGCGGCGAGCGCCGCTTCCATCGCGTACCAATGTTCGTCGGTGCCGCGGGCAGCGGCGAGCCGAGCGGCGTAGGGCTCGAGGACGGTGCGGGTCTCGAACAGCAGTGACAGTTCGGAGACTTCGATGCCGCTGACGAACATGCCGCGGCGGGGAATGACGGTGATGAAGTGCTCGCGGGCGAGTCGTTGCAGAGCTTCACGGATCGGGGTGCGGCCGATGCCGAGCAGCTCTTGGAGTTCGTCCTCACGCAAAACGTCGCCGGGCGCGAAGTCGAGCCGCACGATCTTGCGGCGCAGCTGCCCGTAGGCCTGTTCAGAGAGTGAGAGTTCCTGTTGCATTCCGTTGATGCCCTGCCGTACCATGCGAATGATACACGGGTGATATATCAATCCGTCAAGCAGGAGTTGCTGCACCCGCAGTACGTCCCGCATCCACACAGACCGCTCCATCACACCAACTGCAGGGGGACACCGTGAGCGATTTCCCAACATCGGCCAAGGTCGTCGTCATCGGCGCCGGCATCGTCGGCAACTGCCTCGTCGGCCACCTGGCCCGGCTCGGCTGGACCGACATGGTGCTGCTCGACAAGGGTCCGCTGCCCAACCCGGGCGGGTCCACCGGCCACGCGTCGAACTTCATCTTCCCGGTCGACCACAACAAGGAAATGGCGCTGCTCGGTGAGCAGTCCGCCAACCAGTACCGCGACATGAACCTGTCGGTCGACTCCGGCGGCATCGAGGTCGCTCGTACCCAGGAGCGTATGGACGAACTCCAGCGCCGAATGACCTCCGCCACTGCGTGGGGCATCGAGGCCCACCTCCTCACCCCCGAGCAGGTCAAGGAGCACGTGCCGTTCGTCAACGAAGAGGTCATCCTCGGCGGCTTCTACTGCCCGACGGTCTCCGTGGTCGACTCGCTCGAGACCGGCACCGTCATGCGCAAGGAGGCCATCGAGAAGACCGGCCTCCAGGTCTTCGCCAACACCGAGGTCCTCGACATCCTCACCGACGACACCGTGCGCCCCAACGGTCGCCGCAAGGTCACCGGTGTCGTCACCGACAAGGGCACCATCGAAGCCGAGTACGTCGTCGTCGCCTGTGGCGTCTGGTCGAACCAGATCGCCAACATGGCCGACACCTACATCCCCCTCGTGCCGGCCGTGCACCAGATGGCCGACGTCGGCCCGATCGACGTGCTCGCCGAAACCAACAACGAGATCGGCTACCCGATCGTCCGCGACATGGACACCTTCTGCTACGAGCGCCAGTCGGCCGGCTCGATGGAAGTCGGCTCCTACGCCCACCGCCCGATCCTGCATCACCCCGACGAGATCCCGTCGAACGAAGAGGCCGCCCTCTCACCGACCGAGATGCCGTTCACGCCGGACGACTTCGACCAGCAGATGGAAGAAGCCATCGAGCTGATGGACATGCTCGGCGACGCCGAAATCAAGTACGCCATCAACGGTCTCCTCTCGCTCACCCCCGACGCCATGCCGTGCCTCGGTGAGCTGCCCGACGTCGAGAACTTCTGGTCGGCCGCTGCGGTTTGGGTCAAGGAAGGCCCCGGCATGGCCCAGGTTGTCGCCGAGTGGATGACCCACGGCTACCCCCGTGTCATCGACTCCCACGGCGCTGACGTCGCCCGGTTCTACGACGAAGAAAAGAGCGACGAGCACATCTGGGCACGCGCCTCGGAGCACTTCAACAAGACCTACGGCATCGTTCACCCGGCCGAGCAGTGGGATTCGCGTCGCCATCTGGTCGAGGCGCCGTTCAAGAGCCGCCAGGAAGCCCTCG
>JBCCYT010000199.1:0-7288 GCA_039188975.1 Actinomycetota bacterium | reverse complement strand
GAAGCCGCCCGCGGCGGCGAGCGCAAAGTCCTCCGGGCCGGCGAGGCGGTCGACCACACCGACGACCTGGGCGTAGCTCGGTAGCTCGTCGCCGTTGGCGTCGGGGGCCGCGATCTTGTCGATGTAGGCGTGGTACTGCGAGACCTCGGCTGACGCGGTATCGCTCCACGATTCGGGGGCGGCGTAGTCGCCGAGCCGGCCGGTGAGGTCGGTGAGCGTCTCACGGGCATCGCCAATGACGGGCAAGGCCAAGTGCTTGGTTGCGTCGAACCGGGCGACATTGATGCCGATGATCTTGACGTCGTGGTTCTTGAAGACCGTCCACGAGCCGGTGGTGAAGTCTTCCAACCGGGTACCGACGGCCAGCACGACGTCGGCTTCGGCAGCAAGGTTGTTGGCGGACTCACAGCCGGTGACGCCGATCGGCCCGGCGTACTTCGGGTGGTTGGCGAGCAGGGACGCCTTGCCGGCCACCGTCTCGACGACCGGGATGTTGTGGGTCTCGGCGAACGCCGCGAGCTCGGCTTCGGCGAACGAGTAGTGCACGCCGCCGCCGGCGATGATCAGCGGCTTCTCGGCATCGGCGATTACAGCCGCAGCGGAGTCGAGCTGATGGGTGTCGGCCCGAGGGCGGGTCAGGTGATGGATCTGCTCGTCGAAGAACCGAACGGGAAAGTCGTAGGCCTCGGCCGCGACGTCCTGCGGCAGACCGATGAAGGCCGGGCCGCAGTCGGCCGGATCGAGCATCGTCTGCACCGCATGCGGCAGCGACGACACGACCTGCTCGGGCTTCATGATGCGATCCCAGTAACGGCTCACCGACCGGAACGCATCGTTGACCGTGGTCGACGGCGCACCGAAGTGCTCGACCTGCTGAAGCACCGGGTCGGGAAGGCGACTGGCGAACGTGTCACCAGCGATCAGCAGCAACGGGATGCGGTTCGAGTGCGCCACGCCGGCCGCAGTGACCATGTTGGTCGCACCGGGGCCGACCGACGAGGTCGCGACCATGATCTGACGACGACGAACCGTCTTCGCGTAAGCGGTCGCCGCGAGGGCCATGCCTTGTTCGTTCTGGCCCCGCCAGGTCGGCAACTCGTCCTGGTGTTGCTCGAGCGCATGGCCGAGGCAGGTCACGTTGCCGTGACCAAAGATCGCGAACACACCGGGAAACAAAGGTTCGACGTCCCCGTCGGGCAACACCGTCTTCTGCGCGATCAGATACTTCACGATCGCTTCGGCGGTGGTCAGGCGGATGGTTTCCACGAGCAGATCCTCTCTCAGTCGCGCGGGCTCAGCCGCTCGACGGTCTCCCACTTCTCGGACTCCCATGAGCGCAACATGGCGTCCTGCACGCTCACATAGTCGATCGCCTCGGCGAAGCCGGGCGTGTGCTGACGCCCGGCGGCCACCGACGACAGATACTCGAACTCCTCGATGACCTTGAGGTCCTCGTAACCGATCGGGTTGGCGTCACCGGGCACGAAGTTGCCGTGGTACGGGAAGCGATCGCCGGAGTAGACGGTCTTGTAGCCGAGCTCGGCCTCGTCGGCCCGGAACAGCTTCAGCTCGTTCATGGTCTCGAGGTTCCACATCAACGAACCCTTGGTGCCGTACACCTCGAACGCGCACTGGCTCTGCGGACCCACGATCGAGCGGCTCGTCTCGAAGACGCCGCGGGCGCCGTTCTCGAAGACGCACATCGCCCCGAAGTAGTCCTCGTTCTCGACCGAGCCGGTCGGGTCGCCTGGCTTGCCGGCGTCGTAGTGGGTGCCGCCCGGCTTGGGCAGCGGCCGTTCGGGGATCTGGATGTGGCCGGTGCCGACCACCTTCTCAATCCCGCCGATGAGCATGTGGGCCAGGTCGACGGAGTGGCTGAGGATGTCCGACGACACGCCGTGACCAGCCTCGTCGAGCATGAATCGCCAGCTGAGCAGACCCATCGGGTCGGCGCCGTACATCGAGAAGAAACGGCCTCGATAGTTGGTGATGTCGCCCAGCTCACCAGCGTCGATGAGCTGCTTGGCGTACTGCACGAGCGGCGCCCAACGGTAGTTGTAGCCCACGCCCGTGATCACCCCGGCGGCCCGGGTGGCCGCCTCGATACGCACGGTCTGCTCCGGCTTTCCGCCCACCGGCTTCTCGCAGAAGATGTGCTTGCCGGCCTCCGCGGCGGCGATCGCGATCGGTTCGTGGAGCATGTTCGGCGCACAGATCACGACGACGTCGATGTCGTCGTTGCTGACGAGGTCGTTCCAATCGACCGAGCCATGACTGAAGCCGAAGTCGGCGACCGCCTGCTCGACTCGCGACGCCATGTTGTCGCTGATCATCACGAGCTCGGCGTCGAAATCGCGGTCGGGGAACAGGGTCGGGATCCGAAGGATCGACCGGGTGTGGGCTTGACCCATCCAGCCGAAGCCGACGACGCCGACACGAATCTTCTTGCGGGCACTCACGGGCGGTTCTCCAAGGTTTCGTAGACGTGAGGATTGACAACATCGACCGGACGTTCACCGGCCAGCACCTGCCGGGCGTTCTCGATCGCACCGGAGTACATCCGCACCCGCCCCTTGTCGGTGGCCGAGGCGATGTGCGGGGTCACCACGACATTGTCGCGGTGCAAGAGCGTGTGTTCCGGGTCGAGGGGCTCGGGAGCGGTCACATCGAGCCCGGCGGCGTAGACCTTGCCCGAATCGAGCGCATCGACGAGCGCCTGGGTGTCGATCACACCGCCGCGGGCCGCATTGACGATCACGACGCCGTCCTGCATCCGATCGAAAGCCGCCGGGTCGAGCAGGTTACGGCTCTCGTCGGTGAGTGGCGTGTGCATCGTGATGATGCGGCTCTCGGCGAGGATCGTCTCGAAATCAACCTGTTCGTGCTCGGCGACCTCGACGTAGGGATCACACACGATCACCCGCATGTCCATCGCCGCACAGGCTCGTGCGACCCGGCTTCCGATGCGACCGTGTCCGACGACGCCAATCGTTGCGCCGCTGAGCTCGATGCCTTCATTGGCGGCGTAGAAGTCCTGGCGACCAGCTCGGAGACGAGCGACGTTGTTGGCGGTGAACTTGGTGGCCGCCATCAGCAGGCTCATCGCATGTTCAGCCGTCGAGATGGATGGCGCGTCCGGCGTGTTGCAGACAACAACGCCTTGCGCCGCGGCTGCGTCGAGATCGACGGTGTCATAGCCGATCCCGGAACGGGAGATCACTTCGAGCATCTCACCCTTGGCGATGCGTTCGGCCGGCCACGGAGCCGCCCCGGCGATCGCCGCACGGCACGTCGGCAGTTCCGACTCGTTGGGGCCGACGACCTCCCAGCCGGGCCCGAACAACTCGTCGAAACCGGGCGGCAGGGGTCGGTCGATGAAGATGCGATCAGGCACCGGCGCCTCCGGCGTGGGTCTTGCCTTCGGCGGTCACCATCGGGCAGCGCGGGTCGAGGGGCATGCCATCCCACTCGTCTCGGATCCAGTGGTGGGCGGGGTCGTCGCAGAACGCCATCGACCGCTCGCCACCCGGCCCAGCGAGAACGTTGAGGTAATACATGTCATAGCCGGGCGCGGCGATGCACGGCCCGTGGTAGCCCCGCGGGATCAAGAACACGTCGCCGTCGTGCACGGTCACATTCTCGTCGATCACCCGGTCATCGGTGTACGTGCGGTGCATGCCGAACCCTTCCGCCGTGTAGTCGGCCGTGCCAGCTCGACCGATGCGGAAGTAATAGATCTCCTCGTTGTTGACCTCGCACTCGGGGCTGTCGTCGTGCTTGTGCGGCGGATACGACGACCAGTTGCCGTCTGGCGTGTACACCTCGACACACATGATCTTGTCGGCGTGGCTCCACTTCTCAGGCGAGCCGAAGTTCGAGATCTGCCGGGTGGCCTGACCACCGCCGCGGACTTCGATGCCGATGCCGTCGGTCGGTCCGTACTTCGGCGGGAGGGCTTCGTCGCAGTGCGAGCTGCAGATGGCGACCTCGCCGCCGTCACCGCTGATGGTGAACGACGAATCGCGACCGACGTAGAGAAAATCGCTCACCCGTGCGAACACCGACTCGCGGCCGTCCAGGGCAAAGGTCTCGTCGCCGACGACGACGGTGACCTCGGTCGCCGAGAGCGGCAGGATCATCATCTCGCGGTCGCCGGTGTCGAACGAACGCGGGGAGGCCCCATCCAGCGTGATGACATCGAGGCCGGTGTAGGTCCATCCTGCCTGTCGCGATGTGAGCGAGACGGGATCGCCGCCAACCGCGAGCGACCCGTGAGGACGATGCAGGCTCATGCCTCGCCCTTCGCTTTCGGGCTCCGCGCCGTGCAGCTCATCGCACAACCTTCGCTTTCGGGCTCCGCGCCGTGCAGCTCATCGCACAACCTTCGCTTTCGGGCTCCGCGCCGTGCAGCTCATCGGGGATCACGCTCCTGGAGGAACGCGTCGACCTCGGGGCCGGTCGGCATGTCGTCAGCACACATCATCCGAGCGGCGACGATTGCGCCCGCCGCGTTGCCGTAGCGAACCGTGTCAGGCAGCGACCAGCCTTCGAGCAAGCCATGGCAGAACGCGCCACCGAACGCATCGCCCGAGCCGAGACCACACACGACCTCGACCGGATACGGCGCCAACCGCTCGCGACCCTCGGCGGTGGCGACCATGACCCCGTCGCCACCGAGTTTCACCACGGCGGCGACGAGGCCCCGCTCGAGCATGCGATCCGCAGCGTCATCGGGATCACTGGTGCCGACGGCGACCTCGCACTCCTTGCGGTTCCCGATCGCGATCGTGACATGGTCGAGCATCGGCGAGATTGCCTCGCGGGCCTGCGCCTCGCTCTCCCAGAACATCGGTCGCCAGTCGAGATCAAGCACGGTGTGCTGCTTGCGTGCTCGGTGCTCGAGCAGTTCGGTGACGGTCTCACGGCTCCGCTCGAACGCAAACCGGCTCGCCGGGGTCCAGAAGATCCGAGCATCGTTGACCGCCTTCAGCAGCTCCGGCGTCGTCTCGATCTCCATGTCAGGCGCAGCCGGCTCCCGGTAGAAGATGATGGTCGGGTCCTCGGGCGGGTCCAACTCGGCAAACGCCAACGGGGTCTTCAGGGTCGGATGCGTTGCGACAAATCGCGGGTCGACATGGAACGTGTCGCGGAGTGCGTCGGCGACATAGCGACCGAACTGGTCGTCACCGACACGCGTCGCAAGCGCAACATGGTGGCCGTAGCGCGCGGTGGCGACGGCCACGTTCGTGGCCGTTCCACCGATGGACTTTCGGAAGGTCGTGACGTCGGACATCGTCACGCCGGGCTGTTCGGCGTAGAGGTCGACGCTCACCCTTCCGATCGAGAGAAGATCGAGCGACGACATCGACGATCAGCCTCCTCGACCCTGCAGGTCGTTCGTGGGCGTGTAGGGGTACGGCTCCCGGCGACGGGTGCCGCGAGTGGTCTCCTGGACCGTGCGAAGCGTGGGCGGGATCCGGTTCATGGTTGGCTCAGCCCTCCTGGGCCGCAGCGATCTCGTGCTGCAACGCTTCGAGCTCAGCGCCACCGGCCATCAGCGACGTCAGCTCGGTCTGCGTGATCTCGTCCTTGCTGAAGTTGCCCATCGACTGACCACGGTTGAGGATCAAGAAGCGATCGCCGACCGGGTACGCATGGTTCGGGTTGTGGGTGATGAAGATCACGCCGAGCCCCTGCTTGGCCGCTTCGACGATGCGGCGAAGCACCACCCCGGACTGCTTCACGCCGAGCGCCGACGTCGGCTCGTCGAGGATCAGCACCTTGGCACCGAAATACCCGGCCCGAGCGATGGCGACCGACTGGCGCTCGCCGCCGGAGAGTGTGCCGACCGGTTGTTCGGTGTCGCGGATGTCGATGCCCATCTTGGCCATCTCTTCCTTCGCGATCCGCTTCGCTTTGTTCTGGTCGATCCACTTCAAGGGACCAAGCGACTTGGTCGGCTCGGAGCCGAGGAAGAAGTTCCGCCACACCGACATGAGCGGCACCATCGCCAGGTCCTGATACACGGTTGCGATACCAGCGGCGAGCGCTTCGCGGGGCGAGGCAAAAGTGACCTCTTCGCCGTTGAGACGAATCGTGCCCTCGGACTGCTGGTGCACACCGGCGAGGATCTTGATGAAGGTGGACTTGCCGGCGCCGTTGTCTCCGAGCACACACGTGACCTGTCCGGCGTTGACGAACGTGTTCACACCTTCGAGGGCGATGATGTTGCCGTAGTACTTGGAGATCCCGTCGAGTTCGAGCAGGTGTTGTTCAGCCATGGTTCTGCCTCTCTTGGTTCTCAGCGACGGCCGGCCGACTCGGCCCGCTCACGAATGAATCGGTTGGCGATCACCGCCAGGAGCAAGATCACACCGAGGAAGACGAAACGCCAGTCGGTGTTCCAGCGAGCGGCCTGGATGCCGACCAGCGACATGCCCATGATGGCGGCGCCGAAGGAAGCGCCGAGCGCGGTGCCGTAGCCACCGGTGAGCATCGTGCCGCCGACCACCGCCGCGATGATGTACTCGAACTCCTCGCCGTCACCGGCACCGGCCTGCAGGCTGCTGAGGCGGAAGGCCAGCAACATGCCGACCAGCCACGCGGCGCCCGAGACGATCATGAACAGCTGAGTCTTGGTGCGAGCGGTGGGGACACCGACCTGGCGGGCGGCGTCCTTGTTGCCGCCGACGGCGAAGGTCCACGAGCCGAACTTGGTCCGAGCCAGGATCCACGTCATCACCGCGGTGAAGGCGAAGAACCAGAGCATGCGTACCGACCACTTCGCCGGGTTCACTCCGGCGAGGAGTTCGTCATCGGTGACGTAGAGGTGACGCACGACCACAGCAAACACGATGAGCGCGACACCCATCGCGAGGCCCTTGATCCCGAGTCGGTCGGCATCGACATCGACACGCCGACGTTCGGCGAAGCGAGTGCCGAGCACCGACCACACCATGAGCGCAAGTGCTGCGAACAGCAGGGTGGAGAACAACTCGGTTCGGAATTTCGCCGCCTCGGCCGAGGCCTGGATGACGAAGGCGAACGCCACGAGAGCGGCGGCGGTGATCGTCGACACGACGAGCTTCGTGGTCGGGTTGACGCGGATCGCCCGGTTGGCCGCCATCATCAGCAACGTGAAGCCGGCACCGGCGAACACCATCATCAACACGACCCGCAGGCCCTGGACAGTGAAGGGGAAGAAGAGCGTGTCGGCGTCGTCGGAGTCGATCGCGAAGGAGAACACGCAGGCAAGGGCGACGCCGACGAGCCCGCCGGCGAGGTAGCG
>JBCCYT010000198.1:0-7429 GCA_039188975.1 Actinomycetota bacterium | reverse complement strand
GCCGCGGACGAACTCGTGTTTTCGCTCGGCGGCACACTTTCCGCCGAACACGGTGTCGGTCGCCTTCTCCGCGATCGAGTCGGGCCCCAGAAGCCGGCGATCGAATGGGAACTGATGCGCACGATCAAGCGGGCGCTCGACCCCGACGACATCTTCAATCCGGGCGCGCTCCTGCCGCCGAGGTAGACATCTCGGCCCGGTCTCGGGCTGCGCCGGCCGGGAAGGTCAGCGCCACCGACACGGCGGCGAACACATAACAGATGGCGATGAAGCCATACGCCCGCTCGATCCCGACGAGCGTTGTCGTATCGCCTGCGGCGGCGATGAGCGCAACGACCACGGCGGTGCCGAGACCATACGCACCATTGCGCAACGTGTTGAAGGTGGCCCCGGCAATCCCGAACCGGGCGGGAGGGACATCGGAAACCCCGGCCGATGACCACGTCGACACCGTCATCCCGATGCCGACCCCGAGCGGAAGGCTCAGCGGTACGTACTGGCGCCACGGTTCGGCTGTTTCGTCGAACACGACGATGTAGCCGAGGTACGTCACCGCACACAGCCCACAGCCGACGGCGAGGATCCAGCGGTGCCCGATGCGGTCGGCCCACCGGCCGGCGATCGGTGAGATCGCGGCGGCGAGCAGGGGCGATGGAGCGAACGCAAGACCAACGTCTCTGACGGGAAGGTCCCAGACGTCTTGCAGCATGAGGGAGCTGACGAGCGCCCCGGCCGTGAAACCGAGCCCGTAGAAGGCACCACCGATGTTGGAGCTGGTGAACGAACGGAACCGAAAGAGGTCAACATCGATCAATGGTTCGGGGTGGGTACGACTCCGCCGCACCAACGCGACGGCCAGACCGAGTCCGAGCATGACCAGCGCAATGATCCGTGCGTCGCCGACCCCCCACACTTCGGTCTGCACGATCCCGAACATCACCGATGCCACACCGATCGTGCCCAGCAAAACGCCCAGCCAATCGATTCGGCCGGTCGCGGCAGGGTCTTTGGACTCGCTCAGGTATCGGGGGCCGATGGCGAGCACCAGAAGGCACAGGGGCACGTTGATCCAGAACGTGCCTCGCCAGGAGAACGCGTCGATCAGCAGCGACCCGACCACCGGACCGACAACGGCACCGAGTGCGCCAGCCGCACCGGCGATACCGATCGGCGTCGATCGGCGAGTCGGCGGGAACTCGGGCAACATGACGGCGAAACCGGCCGCCATCGTGATCGACCCGCCAACGCCCTGCACGACTCGGGCAGCGACAAGCCACCATGTCCCCGGGGCCAACGCACACAGCACCGACCCGACTCCGAAGACGGCGACACCAGGGAGATAGACCTTGCGGCGGCCGAGACTGTCGGAGAGTCGACCCGCCGCCAACAGCAACGACCCGACGACCAGGTTGTAGGCGCCGATGATCCAGCTGAGTTCGGCGTCGGTCGATCCGAAATCCTCCCGGATCGAGGGAAACGCCACATTCACGCTCGAAATGTTGATGACGGCCAAGAAGACGACCAGGGTCGAGACGAAGAGGGCCATCCAGGCGCGGCGGGGAATGGTCTCGTCGGGGGCCGAGGTCATCGCTCGACCCTACGGGCGGAGATGTCAGTTGAGCGCGTTGGCCAGCGGTTCGAGCCGCGCTGGGTCCACGGCGCCGCGCATCGACCACACGACGATGTCCACCCCAGCATCGAAGAACGCTGCTGCGGTATCGGCGAGGGCAACGGGGTCGGCGCCCTCTTCGAAGCCGAGGTGCACGGAGCGGGCGATCTCGCGATGGTCTCGTCCGACCGTGTCGCAGTGCCGACGCAAGACTTCATCGAGCTCGATCCAGTCGCTCGGTTGCTCGGGAAACGTCATGTCCCATTGGTCGGCGAAACGGGCGACGGTGCGAAGGGTCCGCTGCCGTCCCTTGCCACCGATGACGATCGGAATTCTCGACTGCACCGGCTTGGGCTCGCACCATGCGTCGGTGAGCTGAAAGAACCGACCTTCGTGGGTGACGCTCTTCTCGGACAGGAGCCGGATGATGATCTCGATGCCTTCCTCGAGCCGGTCCGACCGGTCGCGCAGTTCGCCGAGTTCGATGCCGTACGCGTCCGATTCCATGAAGTTCCAGCCGGCCCCCATACCGAGCTCGAACCGGCCGTTGGAGAGATGGTCGAGGGTGGCGGCCATGTTGGCGGTCACCGCCGGGTGGCGGTGGTGCATCCCGTTGACCATGGCGCCGATGCGGATGCGGTTCGTGGCCTGCGCAAGCGCGCCGAGCATCGTCCAACCCTCGAGGTTGGGTCCGTCGTAGGGCGGGGCGAGCGGGTAGAAGTGGTCCCAGTTCCAGGCCGACTCGAAGACGTCGATCTGGTCGGCTTCTTGCCACACGGCGAGGAAGTCGCTCCAGGCAGCGTGATGCGGTGGCGTCTTGATGGCATGGCGTCCGGGCATACCGGGAGCCTAAGCGGGACAGCACCCCAGACGACCGGACGCCCAACCAACACAGCGTCCGGGCATACCGGGAGCCTAAGCGGGACAGCACCCCAGACGACCGGGCTCAGATCGACGCGATGACGAAGGCGATTGACGCGAGGAGCACCACTGCGGCGGGCATGGAGTCTTGGGCGGCGTGACCGACTCGGCGGTGACTGATCAGGGCCCCAATCATCATCGCGATCATGCCGAGTGCGGCGAAAGTGTCGAGCGCGTCGATGTAGAGCCCGATCGCGGCGGCGACTTCGAGGGCGCCGACGACTCGCATGACCTGCCGGCCGAGACCGAACTCGTCGAATTGCTCGGCGAGTGGTTTCGCACCGGCGAGCTTCGCCACCCCCGGAAGCCCATAGAGGACACTGAGAATGATGGTGAAGACGATCATGCGACACTCGGTGTGATCAGCCGCTTCTCGCCGGTCGCCTGGGCCGAGTACGCCTTCGCAACCTCCGGGTCGAGGACGTCGTCGAGCGAAATCGTGCCGGCGTATCCGGAGGCGAACGTGGTCGTGATCTCCGAGGCGACTCGAGCCTGGAGCTCGGCCATGCGTTCAAAGCCGATTCGGCCGAGGAAGGGTGTCAGGAGCCAGCCACCGACACCCCACGACATGCCGTAGGTGCGCTTGAGCGGGGTGACGCCGCGGTCGAGACCGCCATAGATGTACACCTGCTTGTGGGTGTCGGATCCGTACCGGTTGAACGCCTGGCCGGCCGACGATGCCCGTTCCATGCAATGCAGGATCGTGTCGACTTGCTCGCCACCGCCAATGGCGTCGAAGGCGATCGTCGCGCCGGTCTCGGCGAGCGCCGCGGTGAGGTCATCGGCGAACGACTCGGCCGAGGAGACGACGACGTGCACGGCCCCGGCGGCGCGCAAGAGATCGGCCTGTTCTTCACGGCGCACGATGTTGACGAGCGGGATGTCATCGGCCTGGCACAGCCGATTGAGCATCTGACCGAGGTTGGACGCGGCAGCGGTGTGGACCAGCGCAGTGTGGCCTTCGAGCCTCATCGTTTCGGTCATCCCGAGTGCCGTCAGCGGATTGACGAACGACGACGCCGCATCCGCAGCCGCCACCCCGTCGGGCACCGGCAGGCACATGACGTGGGAGAGCTTGGTGTGGGTTGCGTACATCGAGCCGCTGACGCCGGAAACGGTCTTTCCAAGCAGCGCCTGCGCAGCGTCGGATGACCCGGCAGCAACCACCGTGCCGGCCCCTTCGTTCCCGCACGGCATTGGCTGATCGACTCGGGCTGCGTTCATCGCGACCGCGCCCGGGCTGAGCTGCCCGACGAGCACACCGTCGACCGCCGCAAAGGTGTCCGGGTCGGCTCCAGCGATGAGCATGCCGAGGTCGGAGGGATTGATCGGGGATGCCTCGACCGCGATCACCACCTCGTCGGGACCCGGTTCGGGCATCGGTGCCTCGTCGATCGTGATCCGCACCTCGCCGGCGCTGGTGACGGTGGATCGCACCATACGGAAGGTCTCGCTCATGTCAGGCTCCTCGCTCTCGGGTCGCCATCATGCCCGAGGGAACTGCCCGGCGCGAAAAGGAACACAGCCGCCGCCCGAAGGCGACGGCTGTGTCTGCAGGGTGAGTCCGATGCGGGTGACGATCCCAACGGACTCGAGTGGAAGAAGCAGCGTTGATGCTCAGCCCCGTCGGGCCTTGACTTCCTCAATGATGGCGGGCACCACATCGTGCAGGTCACCGATGACGGCCCAGTCGGCCTTCGTCACCATGTTGGCTTCCTTGTCGGTGTTGATCGCCAAGATGTGCTTGGACGCCATCGCTCCGACCCAGTGCTGGATGGCACCAGAGATGCCGGTCGCGATGTAGATCTCCGGAGCGATGCGAGTGCCGGTCTGGCCGACCTGATCGGCATGAGGACGCCAGCCCAGGTTGGTGACCGCACGAGAACAGCCGACACGGCCACCGAGCAGATCGGCGAGTTCGTCGAGGGTCGAGAACCCGTCCTGGCTACCGACGCCGCGACCGCCACCGACGACCACGGGAGCGGTCGGCAAGGTCACGCCGGCTTCCTGGACGACACGGTCCTTCACCATGGTGAGGGTGACCGACTCGTCGAGTTCGACCTCGAACTCCTCAGCATCGGCATCTTCCTCGTCGCCCTTCTCCGCCGCAACGGCATGCAGACCGCAGGTCAAGAGCGGCACCTCTGCGTCGAGCGTGGCGTCTTCGAGGAGCGAACCGCCCCACTGCACCCGGGTCATCTCCCACGAATCACCGGGGGTAACATCGATGCAGTTGGCAACGAACGGGGCGTCGAGCCGGGCGGCCGCGTTGGCCATGAACTCGTTCCCGCGGTCAGAGCCACAGGCGAGGACGGCGTCGGGCTCGAGGCCTTCGACCATCTGGGCGATGACGGAGCCGTAGGCATCAGGGCCGTAGTCAGTGAGCAGATCGTGGGTGACGACATGGACGTCTTCTGCGCCGTACTCGCCGGCTTCTTCGACGAGGTCGTCGTCGTCGGAGCCGATGAGCGCCGCTTCGAGGTCTTCGTCCATCTTCTCTGCAAGCGCTCGACCAAAGGTCAGCGCTTCCCGGGCGGCTTCGACGAGCTTGCCGTTTTCGTGTTCGAGGATGACGAGCAACATCAGAGGACTCCCAGCTCTTCGAGGACATCGACGACCGCGCCAGCGGCGTCGGCGCCGTTACCGAGGATCACGGTTTCCGACACGGTCTCTTCGGGTCGGTGCAACTTCACGCGGGCCTGACCGCCTTCGTCGCCGCTGGCGGCGACGGTGGCGAGCTCCGCCTTCTTGGATGCCAGGCGACCCTTCATCGTTGGATAGCGCGGAAGGTTGAGGCCTTCCTTGATGCCGAGCACCGCCGGGCGAGGCAGCTCGTACACCTCGAAACCGCCGTCGATCTCTCGGCGGGCGGTGACGGTGTCGTCGCCGATGTCGATGCCCTTGATGCCCTGCACGATCGGCCGGCCCAGCGCCATGGCCGTGCGGATCCCGACCTGGAACCCACCCGAGTCGGCCGACTCGTTGCCGAACAGGATCAGGTCGAACGCACCGGCGTCGCCTTCGAGCTCCTGAATCGCCGCGGTGATCGCCTGCGCGGTGCGCTGCGGGTCCCACTGGTTGGTGTCGGCTTCGACGAGCACGCCATGGGTGGCGCCGACCGAAACGGCGTAGCGAAGCTGCTCCTGCGCATCTCCGGTGCCGAGGGTCAAAACGGTGACCTCGCCACCGTGTTCCTCGACGAGCTGCACCGCACCTTCGACCGCACATTCCTCGTGGGGCGAGGTTGTGAAGCCGAGATGGGCCGAGTCGACGTCTTGGCCATCGGCGGTCACGTTGATTTTTGCGCCCGGGGCCGGAACCCGCTTCACGCAACAGAGAATCTTCATTTCACTCTCCCATTCCCCGATCTCTGCGCAGAACGGACCGCAGGGCGGCTCCATCGGCGCAGAGATCGCAAGGGTGGATCAGGCCTTCAGACGGGTGTCTTCGGGGTCAAAGGCAGAGCCAGAACCCACAACGGTGCACGGGTACAGCTCGTTCATGTACATCGACTGCAGCTTGGTGCCGGGCTCGGCCAGCTCGTTGGGCACATAGCCCATGAGCAGGTTCTTGCCGAGTGACGGGCTGTAGCCGGCGGTGGTGACACGCGAGATGCGGCCATGGCTGTCGACGATGCGCTCGCCGTCCATGGTGAGGATGGGCTCGTTGCCGCCCTGCATGAAGCGCTCGACACCGTTGCTGTCGGTGTGGTCATCGACGATGAGGGTGACGCACTGCACCTCGGCACCGGCTTCGCGGGCGGCGAGGTAGGCCTCCTTGCCGATGAAGTCGGCCGCCTTGACCTTGGGACGGGCGAGGCCCGCCTCGACCGGGTTGTACTCGGACTCGAGCTCGGCGCCCATGAGGCGGTAGCCCTTCTCGATGCGGCCCGACAGCGAGTAGACGCCGCCGCCGGTGATGCGCAGGCCGTGATCGGCGCCTGCTTCCATGATGGCGTCGAACACGGTGCCCGCTTCGTCCCACGGCATGTAGATCTCCCAGCCGGTGTCGCCGACGTAGGAGATGCGGAACAAGTGGCACTCGACACCGGCGATGGTGACGGGCAGGTAGGAGCCGTAGGGCGAGCCTTCCTGGGACAGGTCGTGATCGGTCAGCTGGCCGAGCACGGCTGGGGCGTTCGGGCCCCACAAGCCGACCGTGCTGATCTGCTTGGTGAGGTTGGTGAAGGTCACCGAGCCGTCGTTGGGCATGTGCTTGCGGACCCAGAACTCGTCGCGGCCACCGTCGAACACACCGGTGACGATGCGGACGCGATCCTCGGCCATGCGCATCATGGTCAGGTCGGAGTGGAATCCGCCGTCTGCGTTGAGCCACGGCGTGTAGACCGAACGGCCGACGGGCACATCGATCTTGTTGACGGCGAGGTAGTCGGCGAATTCGACGGCGCCGGGGCCCTCGAGCTCGTAGATCTGGAAGGCGCTGAGGTCGATGAGACCACAGTTCTCGCGCAGGTTGAGGTGCTCGCCGACGGTGATGGGGTTCCACCAGCGGTTGTCCCACTCGACCGGGCGCTCTTCGAGGCCATAGCGCTCGACGAGATCAGCGTTGGAGGTGTACCACTGCGGGCGCTCCCAGACGCGGGCCTGGAAGAACTCAGCGCCGAGGGCTTCCTGGCGGCTCTTGAACGGCGCCTCGACCAGATGGCGACGCGAATCCCACTGCTCGGCCGGGTGAACGATGCCGTAGGTCTTGTTGAAGTGCTCCGAGGCGCGTGCCCAGATGTGCTCGTCGCTCTTCTCTTCGTCGTAGAACCGGGCGACGTCGGCGCCGTGCGAGTCGATGACACGGGGGTAGCCGTGGGTCATCCACTCGGCGACGACCTGCGCCATGCCCGGGCCTTCCTTGACCCAGACGGCGGAGGCGGCCCAGAAGTTCTCG
>JBCCYT010000197.1:0-7444 GCA_039188975.1 Actinomycetota bacterium | reverse complement strand
GGCGCCCAGCCCGTCAGCGCCTTGTCGACGCCAACCGCGTGAGCGATACAGGCCCGGTTGTCCCAGTCCGGGCAGAGCGATTGGGTGGCGAGCTGATCGACGTCGAGGTCCGAGACGAGCGAATTGAGCTCGTCGTAGGCGAGTCGATGAGCGTCGAGAAAGGCTGCGAGCGACGTCATGGCTGCCGACGGTAGTAGGGCGCGTGACGCGCGACCGAATGAACCTCTACCCTGACCGATGCTGCGGGCTGGTGGCTGACATGTTCCTCACCCGATTTCTTTTCGTCCGGCTGGTGGCGCTCGTCGGCATCACCGCACTCCTCGCACCGGCGACGGCCCACGCCCACTCGGGCGCCGGACACGATCACACGATCGAGCCGCTGTCGAACCCGCCGTTGTTCCTCGAACACGACGAGTCGGTGTTCGAACCGATCGCTGCGCCGTTTGCCTGCGGCACGGAGTGGTCCGGCACGACTCGCCCCGGCCACGGTCAAAACGACTGGAACCTCGATTTCAACCGGACGTCGCTCAACTTCGGCGAGAACCGCCAGCACGACCTTGGACAGCCGTTGTTCGCCCAAGCGGACGGGACCGTCACCTACATCGGCTGGCACGTCAACGCCGGGACGTACATGGACATCGACTACGGCGACTACGCCGCTCGTTACATCCATCTCGTCGACGACTCCGTCGTTGCTTCCCTCGGCGCAGCCGTTGCTCAGGGCGACACGATCGCCCTGCTCGGCGACACCGGCAACACGCCCGGTTTTGCCCACCTTCACCTGGAGTATTGGGACAGTCGGGGCTTCGACGACGCCCGCATCTGGACACTGAAGCAGGCGGGCCAGCCCCAGACCGAAGTGACGTTCAACGACAACGTCGTCGACCCCCGGGAAGTCATCGTTTCCACCAACTGTGTCGGCGATGCCCTGGAGGCCGGTGACCCCGGCAACGTGCCAGAGCCGCCCGGCCCGGTGGGAAGCAACGGCACGCTGATCGGCGACGTGACCGCCTTCTCCCAGTCGGCGCTCGAGGGCCGCGGCTCGGGAGGCGAGGGCAGCGCGTTCGTTCGAGACCTGATTGCGGCCGACCTGACCGAGGCGCTCCAGCCGCTGACCACCGGCGAGAACGATCCGATGGTCTCCCTCCACGAGTTCGACTCGGGCGTCAACATCATCGCCACCATCCCCGGCGGCGACCGGGCAGAAGAAACCGTGCTCATCGGCGCGAACTACGACTCGCCGTGGGAGTGCCGCGACGACGAGGTGATCATCGCGGCACCGAACCTGGTCGTTCCGTGCCCGGGGGCGGGCGACAACGCGACGGGAGCTGCGCTTCTCCTCGAGCTGGCAGCACGGATCGCAGCCCACGAAACCGCACCGCGACGCACCCTCGTGCTGGCGTTCTGGGATCGCGGTGCCATCGATCAGGCGGGGTCCGGCGCGTGGATTGCCGACAACCCGGCACTGGTCGACACCATCACGACGGCGGTCCACTACGACGTCCAAGGCACCAACGCCCGGCGTCCCCTTCGTCGCCACACCTTCGCGATCGGGGCGGAGAGCGGCACGACCGACCTGGTCGCCGCCGTAGACGGTCTGAGCTCGCTCGATCTGCAGATCCACCGGCTCAGCGCCGCCGGGGCCGGAGCGCGAGATGCAAACCACTTCACCGATGCGAACGTGCCGTCGGTGACGTTCACCGATCGGGTTGCACCGTGCACCGGCACCCCGACCGACACCGTGGAGCTGGTGGACTTCGTCAAACTCGAACATCAGGTCGACGCGGCGGAGGCGCTCGTTCACGTCGTGGCCAACGCCGACATCGTCGGTGACCCCGCCGAACCGCTGATCGACGACAGCGCGACGATCGCCGCCATCGCCGAGCTGGCCGGAGTCAGCGCGACGACGCTCGACGAGCTCGACACCGCACTGCTCGCCGCCGACTGTGCCGCCCATGGTTCGACCGCACCGATCATCGATGTGCCCGCCACGTCATATGCCCGCAACGATGTCCGACTCCTCTTCGACCTCGGCATCACCAGAGGGACATCGGACACGACCTACTCGCCGGGTGGCGACGTGACCCGCGAACAAATGGCCGCCTTCCTCGCCCGCATCTGGCGTTGGTTCCACCCCGACGCGGTCCCCAGCGAGCCGATGCCGTTCGTCGATGTCGGAGAGACCAGCTTCGCCTACGACGACATCCGACTCCTCGTCGAACTCGAGATCACGACCGGGACAACCTTGACTCGGTACTCGCCCAGCGACCCGGTCACCCGCGAGCAAATGGCCGCCTTCCTCGCCCGGATCTGGCGGCTGCTGTTCCCCGACCTCGACCTCGACGCGATCGAACCGCACGGTTTCGTCGACGTTGCCGACGACAGTTTCGCAGCCGAAGACATTGCGCTCATCCGAGCCATCGAGGTCACCACCGGCACCTCGGCAACGACCTTCGACCCCAACGCCGACGTCACCCGCGAACAGATGGCAGCGTTCCTGGCGCGGCTTCTTCGCCGCCACGCCATCACCCCGTGATCCAACCTTTGGCCTGCGGGCTGGCCTCACACCGAATGTGTCAGCCAGACTGTCAGCTATGAGCGACGCCGAACTCCAGAAGGTCGAGGCTGCCCTCGACGCCCTCCTCGCCGACAACGATCCCAGCGCCCAGAGCTACGAAGCGTTCCGAGGCAACCAATTCGATCACGGGCTGGCGTGGGTCCAGTACCCCGAAGGCCATGGTGGACTCGGCGTCCGACCGCAACTGCAAAAGGTCGTCAACCAGCGTTTGGCCGACGCCGGCGCCGCCCCGATGGAAGCGTCGATGTTCTTCATCCACCTGGCGGGTCCGACGATCGTCACCCACGGCTCCGACGAGGTGAAGACACGCTTCCTTCGCCCGATGTTCACCGGTGAAGAGAAGTGGTGCCAGCTCTTCTCCGAGCCGGGCGCCGGCTCGGACTTTGCCGGCCTTGGCTGCAAGGCGGTCAAGGACGGCGACGAGTGGATCGTCAACGGGCAAAAGGTGTGGAACACGCTCGCCCACATCGCCGACTTCGGCATGCTCGTGACCCGCACCGACCCCAACGTCCCCAAGCATCGCGGGATGACCTACTTCGCGCTCGACATGAAGGCACCGGGCGTCGAGGTGCGCCCACTGCGCCAGATCACCGGCGAAGCCGAGTTCAACGAGGTCTACATGACCGACGTTCGCGTCCACGACGACTACCGCGTCGGCGCTGAAGGCGAAGGCTGGCGAGCGGCGTTGACCACGTTGATGAACGAACGCACCGCCATCGGCGGCAGCGGCGGCGGCACCGGTGGGCCCCGCCAGGGGGCCGGCCCGATCGGTGCACTCACCGCGGTTTGGGAGAAGTGCCCCGAATGGGTCCGCACCCCGCAGAATCGCGATGAGGTCATGAAGCTGTGGGTCAAAGCCGAAGCGCTTCGGCTCACCAACATGCGGGCATCGCAAGCCGCCAAATCCGGCAACCCCGGACCCGAGGGGTCGGTGGGCAAGTCAATGATGGCCACGCTCAATCAAGCGATCTTCGAAAAGGCGGTCGACCTGCAGGGCATGGAGGGCCAGATCGAGTTCGATTACACCTTCCGCCGGCCCGGCGAGGTCGATCTCGTCGGTTCTGGCGCCGGCGTCGGCTATGCCTTCTTGCGGGCCCGGGCCAACTCGATCGAGGGTGGCACGACCGAGGTCATGAAGAACATCCTGGGCGAGCAGGTTCTCGGCTTGCCTGGCGAACCACGGGTCGACAAGGAGATCCCCTGGATCGACGTACCGCGTGGCTGACCTCACCGTTCACGGAGAGATCAGCCCGGGCTGGGAGTCGGTACACGACGCCTTCGTCGCAAACTTCGAACACGGGCTCGAACTCGGCGCGTCCGTTCATGTGACGCACGATGGGAAACCCGTCGTCGATCTCTGGGCCGGGGATGCCGGCCCCGATGGTCGCCCCTGGCACCAGGACACGATCGTCAACGTCTACTCGACGACCAAGACGATGACGGCGATCTCGTTGATGATGCTGGTCGACCGGGGCCTTGTCGATCCCGCGGCTCCGGTTGCGACCTACTGGCCCGAGTTCGCGGCCAACGGCAAGGCCAGCATCACGGTCGGCCAGATCATGGCGCACACCTCCGGTCTGGCCGGGTTCGAACCGGCCATCACCGTCGACACGTTGTACGACTGGGATCGCTGCTGTGACATCCTCGCGGCGATGGCACCTTGGTGGGAACCGGGCACGGCTTCGGGCTATCACGCCATCACCCACGGCAACCTCATGGGCGAGGTCGTGCGGCGCGTCGACGGCCGATCCGTCGGGACGTTCTTTCGCGAGGAGGTCGCCGGCCCGCTCGGCGCTGACTTCCACATCGGTTTCGGACCCGAACTCGACGGTCGCTGCGGCGATCTCGTCCCGCCCGACATCGGTCTCGCCGCCGACGTCGAAGCGAACGACATGCCGCTGCGCACCTTGCGCAGCGTGCCGCTCACCGGCCACGAACCCGCAACCCGGGAGTGGCGTGCCGCGGAGATTCCTGCGGCGGGTGGATTCGGAAACGCGGCGTCGGTCGGGCGAGTCCACGCCGCAATCGCCTGCGGAGGCACGCTCGACGGGGTGACGCTCATGGCCCCCGAGACGGTCGCCCGCATCGCCGAGCAACAGCACGAAGGTATCGACCTCGTCTTCGGTGGGGATGCGCCGATCCGCTACGGGCTCGGATTCGGCTTGCCGTCAGAGATGATCCCGCTGCCCAATCCCAACTCGTTCTTCTGGGGCGGGTGGGGTGGTTCGCTCGCGATCATCGACCCCGATGCGAAGTTCACGATCTCCTACGTGATGAACCAGATGGCGCCGCAGCTGATGGGCGACACCCGCGGCGGTGGCATCGCGATGGCTGCCTACCTGGCGTTGATGACCCAGGTCTGAATCGAGCTCGGTCCGCGAGGTGACGCCGTTCCTGCGAGATGGGCCCGACGCGGCCGACCATCTTGACCGTGCAGCCATCATGAAAGAACGCGACGACGCCACCCAACGAGGCGACGCGTTCGAGGAGATGCGGACCACTGGCCTTCTCGCCGAGATCTGCCGAGTCCACGGAGAACCTGCCGAGCACCATGCACAGAGAGCACTCGAGCTCGCCAAACAGCTCGGCGACCGGCCCAACATCGTGCTGAACACCCTGCGCGTGGCGACGGTCCTCTTCTACCAAGGACACCATCCACAAGCTGAGCGACAGTTCCGAGCGCTCATCACTGAGATGCACCAACAGGGCGAGTCAGACCGTCTCGACACCGCCTATCAGCACCTCGGAAAATGCCTGGCCGAACAGGGGCGTCACGATGCCGCCCTTGGGTGCTTCGAGCAGGCGCTCGAACGACGGACCGACCCTGCCCTGCGAGCGTCGACGCTCGCAGCCATCGGTGAGGCGATGCGGCTGCGCAGTCAGTCCTGAGCGTCGACCAGTTCGGCCACCAGGGGGTACAGCTGACGCTTGATCGTATGGAGGTTGTCGCCGGCCGTGCCGGCGAGCGGCGCGACCCGAGCGATCGCGGCATCGGTCAGCGCGTCGAGCGGCAGCGCGGCGTCGACGATTCCTGCAGCGACGGCTTCAGATGCCGGGTAGCGGTGGCCGACGACCGCAGCACGAGACCGCTCGGGTGCAGCGATTCGAGACCGGATGACATGCATCAACCCCGGCGGGAAGTTCATCGAGAGGTGCACTTCGGGCAGGTTCCAGAAGCCGCGATCTTCACGCATCACGGCCTGGTCATGGGCGAGAACAACAAACGCGCCGAGTCCGAAGGCATGGCCCGTGACCGCGGCCGCCGTGGGCGCCCCCAGCAACATCAACCGATGCACGAGCCGGAAACAGGACTCGACGTAGGCGATCACCTCGCCACTCTCGGCACTCGCCATGTACGGCGTATCGAGGCCATTCGAATAGTGCTTCGGCGCCGACGACGTCGTCACCAGCGCCTTCGGGCCATCGACGGCGTCGACCTCGTCGAGCAACTCGTTCATCGCGGCCACCCAGGCCACCGAGGTCATGTTCTCATCGTCGCCGATGTCGATCACGAAGACATCGTCGGTGCGGTTCAGATTGGGGGTGCCCATGGCCTCGCAGCCTACGATGCCGCTCATGAGTGCCATCGCCTTCGACGACATCGACGCCATCAACGCCGCCGCCACCACTGAGTTCGGCGACTGGGGAGACGAGGTCGTCGTCACCCAGGACATGATCAATCAATTCGCCGAACTCACCGGTGACCACCAATGGATCCATGTCGACATCGAGCGGTGCGAACGCGAAAGCCCGTTCGGCGGGCCGATCGCCCACGGGTTCCTCACCCTCAGCTTGATGCCGAGCTTGATCAAGATCCCCGTCGAGCTCAGCGGGATGAAGAACGTCGTGAACTTCGGATCCGGTGGGTTGCAGTTCCGCTCCCCGGTCCCGTCCGGCTCGACCCTGCATGCTCGATCACGCCTCACCGGTGCTGACGCCCACAAAGCCGGCACGCTGCTCACGTTCGAGTCCGCCATCCACGTCAAAGGCAACGACAAGCCGTCGCTGCTCTACACCTCGATCCTGCTGTTCCAGGGCTGAACGTGCAGAGAAATGTCGCGGCCGACTTTTTCGCCGCGGCGTCCGGCCGGCTCGATGACCCGTTCCTGATCGACGCCGATACCACCATCACCTACCGAACGTTCTACGAACGAGTACGGCAGTTTGCCGGTGCGCTCGACACGGCAGGTGCACGGCCTGGCGATCGGGTCCTCGTCCAGGTCGAGAAGTCGCCCGAGGCGGTGGCGTTGTACCTGGCTTGCCTGTGGGCGGGCGCCGTCCACGTGCCCCTCAATCCGACATTCACCGCCGATGAGCGGACCTACTTCATCGACGACTCGCGCCCGGCCGTCGTCGTGGTAGACCCGGCCGTTGCCGTCGACGCGACATGGCTGACGCTGGCCGCCGACGGAACCGGCACCCTGGTTGAGCGGGCCGCCAGCGCAACCCCACGCTCCAAACCGATGCCTCGCGCCGACGACGACCTCGCCGCCATCCTGTACACCTCAGGCACGACCGGCCGACCCAAAGGGGCGGCGCTCACCCACGAAGGGCTTCGTCGCAACGCCCGAGCCCTGCACGACACCTGGCGGTTTGGGCCGAGCGATCATCTCGTGCACGCCCTCCCGCTCTTTCATGTCCACGGCCTCTTCGTTGCCCTCCACTGTGCGCTACTCGCTGCGATCCCCGTCACCTTCCTTCGACGGTTCGACGTCGACACCGTTATCGACGGCTTCGTCAACGGCACCGTGTTCATGGGCGTGCCCACGCACTACGCCCGCCTGTGCGATTCGGAACGGCTCACCCCAGGCGCGTGCGCGACGATGCGTCTCTTCACCTGCGGATCAGCGCCGCTGACCGAGACCG
>JBCCYT010000196.1:0-7462 GCA_039188975.1 Actinomycetota bacterium | reverse complement strand
GCCGTCCATCTTGCCGCCGAGGCCAACATTGATGTTGCGCAGGGCCCGGTCGTTGATGTCGACCACACGACGCCACGTGTTGTTGTGAATGTCGAAGCCGGCCTCGTTGCCGGGGTAGATGTGCGCGTCGACCATGGCCGAGCACAAGGTGTGGGCCGAAGTCACGGCGTGCATGTCGCCGGTGAGGTGGAGGTTGAACAGCTCCATCGGCACGACCTGGCTGTAGCCGCCGCCGGCGGCGCCGCCCTTGATGCCGAAGGTCGGGCCCATCGAGGGCTGGCGGATGGCGATGGTGGCCGAGCTGCCGATGTGCTGGAACGCCTGGCCGAGGCCGACCGTGGTGGTGGTCTTGCCCTCACCGAGCGGGGTGGGGGTGATCGCCGAGACGACGACGTACTTCGCCTTGGGTCGATCGGCCATCTTGTCGATGGCGTCGAGGGTGATTTTGGCCGCACCCGAACCGTACGGTTCGAGGCATTCAGCGGGGATGCCGGCGTTGGCGGCGATCTCGGTGAGCGGCTGGAGATTCGCCTGAGAGGCGATCTCGAGATCGGACGGGAAGGACATGTTTCCCCCAAAGAAACAGGCTCGATGGGCCCCCTCGGGCCCGGTCGGCGCAGCGTACCAGTGCGTTCCGCATCGCGGAAGAGTTCCGTAATGTGGAACAGCTACCAGCCTAGCGCGAATTCAGCCACGGGCTAATTAGGTGGTGTTCCCAACTGTCAGCCGGCGGTGGAGACGGTGCCCCCTGCGGTCTCGGTCAGATGAAGCGGTCGTACGCCGATCGGAGGAGGGCGGCCATACGCACGGGCGTCTGCTCGCTCGCAACTCGACGAGCTTCCGTTGCGGCGACGTCCCCGGCAACACCGCTCATGGCGGCGACTGCGTCAGCGAGGCAACGATCGTCGCGGTAGCCCACAACGACACCGGTGTGGTCGTGGCGCACGGTTTCGCCCAGCGCACCCACGTCGGTTACGACGACGGGTCGGCCATGGCCGTAGGCGTCGTGCAGCACGGCCGACTGCGACGAGAACGTCTCGTACGGCAGGACAACCACCGACGCCTCGCGGAACAACTCGTCTTTGCGCTGTGTCGTCACGTAGCCGAGCTCCGTGGTGACGTTCGGTTGCCCGTCGGCGAGGGCGGCGATCGATGCCTGGTAGGCCTGATCACCACGACCGGCGATGTGGAGCCGATGGTCGGCAAGCTCTGGTCGACGCATCATGTCGATCATCCACTCGATGCCCTTGTTCGGTCGAAGGGCACCAAAGAGCAACGCCATCGGCCGATCCGAGATGGGCCGGGGCGATGGGGCCTCGACGGGGAAGACCGGCAGCGGAACGACCGCAATGGATGAGGGATCGATACCCACCGAGGTCGTGAGGCGCTCAGCAAGCCACCGGTGGTGCACGACGAGCCCGTCGGGCTGGTGGTAGAGGTCGGCGAGCAGCCGTTGTTCGAAGCGGCCCAGACGAGGCTGATGGGGCTCGACATCGTGCACGCTGGCCACCCAGGTGCACCGAGGCTGGGCCAGTCGGTCGGTGAAGCGATTGAGGTAGTGGTAGTGGACGAGGTCGGGCTCGAACGCAGCGATGGTCCGACGTCGCTGGATGGCCCGGCGGCCGTAGGTCGCCGTTCTGCTCGCGGGCCACAGAAGCCGGCTCGTGTCGCGGTCGACATCGGGCAGGTCACGGGTGACCCGTGCCGCGCCGTGTTGGCCGACCGGTGGAGCCGCGTCCCGGTCGAGCACCTCGACCAGGAGCTCATCGCCACACGCCGCAAAGGCCTCAGCGATCGCCATGTCTTCGGGGCGAGCAAAGGGCCAATACCAGAGCACCCGCTGCGCCGGGCCGATCCGATCCGGGGGCGTCGCCCTCTCGGACGAAACGTCGAGGAGGGTCATCAGTTCCGGGTGATCAGCCGCTTCACGAGACGCTTGGCTCGAAGCGTGAGCGGGAAGCGGGGATCGCCGAGCCACCCTTGTTCGGTCCATTCTTCACAGACCGAGAAGTCGCCGACCTTTCGGAACGCTCGCCACTTCCAGTTGCCCCCCATCGCCTCCCAGCGAGGATCAGCCTCGAGAACGGCAATGAGATGGTCGTGCACGGCCGGGAGCTGCGCGTCATCGATGACCACGATGCCGCCGGGCTTGAGGTGCAGCGAGCCGTAGTACCAGTCGATGGCGGGATGGGGGAAGCCGTGGCCGCCGTCGATGAAGAGCAGGTCGAGCGGTTCGAGATCGAGCGTCGGCAAGACGAGGTCGGACGTGCCGACCTCGAAGTCGACATGCCCGACGTCGATGTTGCGGGTTCGGGCGTAGTCGCACACCCGATCGACCTGGTCCCGGGCAGGCACGATGCAGGTGTGGCGAACCGTCCACTGGCTGAACAGCACGGTCGACAGGCCAAGCCCGGTCTCCAACGTCACGGCATTCACGGGGAGGTGCTCGGCGAGAAACGCGTACACGTCGCGTGTCGACCGCCACACGCCTTCGGGCGCAGCGCCGTGAACGAGCGGCGGGTCGGCGTGGACGGCGTCGATGTCGGAGCGACGCTTGGCGCCGATCTGCGCCGGGCTCAACGCCGTCGTCTCGGTCGGTTTGGGGTCGATCACATCAGCACGCATCATCGTTCCTGTCGGCACGTCGAGCAGCCACGTGAGCGATGGGTCGCAGCCATCGACAGCGCCGATCGGCGCGGCTTCTAGGGTTGGCGGCCGTGAAGCTGTCAGTCGTGATCGCGGCGCACAACGAAGAGACGCTCCTCCCGGCTCAGCTCGCCGCGTTGCAGGCCCAGACCCACGACGGCGACTGGGACGTCATCGTTGCCGACAATCGATCGACCGACGCAACGGCGAGGATCGTCACCGACCTGGCCGCCGAGTGGCCCCGGCTGCGGCTCGTAGCGGCAATGGAACGAGCCGAGCGTTCCTATGCCTGGAATACGGCACTCGCGGCCAGCGATGCCGACGCCTTCGTCTTCACCGATGCCGACGACATCGTCGCTCCCGGCTGGGTCGCAGCCGCGGCTGCGGGACTGTCCGACGCGTCGATGATCACCGGTCCGCTCGATCTCGACACGCTCAACCCGCCCGAACTGGCGGCCTCGCGAGGGCTGAGCATGCGCAAACCGGTCGGTCACTTCGAAGGCCTGTTTCCCGTCGTGTACGGCAACAACTTCGGGATGACCCGCGAGGCACTGGATCAGGTCGGCCCGTTCACCGAAGGGGCGTTTCCCGTCGACGACATGGAGGTGTCGCTGCGAGCCCATCGGGCCGGCATTGCGATCGTCGGATGTCCCGATCTCGTCGTGCAGTACCGCTATCGCAGCGACCTCGGCAGCTTGTGGCGGCAGGGCTTCGGATACGGGCGCGGTCGTTGCCGGCTGGCTCGGTCCTTGATCGACGCCGGCGAACCTCGGCCGCCTCGCGTCGCTGGCTGGAAGTCGTGGCTTCGGTTGGTGGCGGCGACGCCGTCGGTCGTGACCGCCGGTGGACGAGCTCGTTGGGTCTGGATCCTCGCCAACCGACTCGGTCAGGTGCGCGGCAGTTTCGAGAACCGCCTGCTGTACGTCTGAAGCGGTGGCCGTTCAGGCGTCGGTACGGCTGATGACGTAGATGGCGGTCTCGCCGATGAAGCGCATCCCGCGGCGAGCCCCAACCCGGTCCCGCCACCTCGTGATCGGCAACGCGATCTGGCGCCCGGTACGCCCGGTGGTGTCATAGCCGACGAGTCGCCATCCGCTCGCCCGCAACCACTGCTTGGCTCGACGGACGATGCCGACCGGCTCGGGTGCGACGACGGTCGTGGCTTCTCGAAGTACGAGGCCGTGGCGGCGGGCCAGCTCGGCGATGCCCGCCGGGAACAGATACGAGACGTGGTCGGTGTTTTCCCAGATGACGCCTCGCTGACCGGCCTCGACGCGAGCGGGTGCGTAGGGGTTGGGGGTGGTGAGGATGAGTTGGCCGTCGGAGCCGAGACCCATCGCGGCAACACGGAACAACAGGTCGAGATCACCGAGATGTTCGATGACTTCACCGGCGATGATCCGGTCGAAGGGTGCTCGATCCGTCAGCGGCCCCAGGCCGGTGGACAGGTCGTGGACGATCGCGTCGAACCCGGCCGTCCGGAGCGTCTCGACGCCCTCCTCCAAGATGTCGACACCAATGCATGCCTCGGCGGCGGTGGCGACGTGCCGGTGCAGCCACTGCGGATCGTCCATGCGGGCGGCATCGTGGGCCACGCACCCGATGTCGAGCACGGCCTTGCCTCGGCAACGGTCGACGATGAAGTCGACTCGATCTTCGACGTGAGGAATCCACGCGTTGGCCAGCGTTCGCGCTCGATCGGCGACCGCGGTCGGGTCGCTCGGGTCAGGGGTCGCGCTGATGACCGGTTGCTGCCATGCGTCGGCAAACGCCTCGGCCCGGTTGTGGCGAACCGTCAGTGACGTACTCATCTCTCTCCTCCTTCGAACGCCTTCCTCCTGTCGGCTCGCTCGCGGCCGACATGAGGAAGGGCTGGGTCGTGTGGCCCAGAAACGCTTGAGGCGCAGCAGACGCCGCCGATGGAGCCGTGATGTCTGGAGTTGTGAATCGAGTGCAAGCCCGTGCGACCCGCTGGCGTGATCGGCGTGATGCCGCCGCCGAGGTCGACCGGTTCTTTGCCGAAGCGACGAAACCCACGGTGCTCTACCTGGTCGACACGCCTGGGTGGGCCCACGATCGCAAGGCCCGCAACCTGATCGCCCAGCTGGCCGACGACTTCGACGGGCATGTGTTGTACGAGCGCTTCACCCGCTCGGCCGACATTGCCCGGGCCGACATCGTGCTCGTGTTCTGCTGGAAGCAGATCCCGCACGTCTTTCTCGCTCCGTATCGCGACCTCCTTCGCATGCACCCACAGGTCGCAATCGGCTACACCGACCACAATCGAGGTGCCGCGCTCACCGAATCGCTCGAGGTGATGGACGAGGTGGCCAACGTGTGTTTCGTGAACTCTCGTCTGTTGCACGACGAGTTCAACGGGGTCGTCAACAAGCCGCTGTATGAGACGCCCAACGGTGTCGACACGTCGTTCTTCGTGCCGCCTTCTGTTCGTCGCCCCGTCGACGAACTGCGGATCGGCTGGGCCGGCAGCCTGACCAACCACGGCGACAACCGCGGCTATCACGACGTGCTCAAGCCGGCCGTCGATGCGGTTCCTGGCGCAACGCTGGTCACCGCCGCTCGCGAAGACCGGTGGCGCACCGCCGACGAGATGCTCGAGTGGTACGCCGGCATCGACGTCTACGCATGCTCGAGCCGCTTCGAAGGCACCCCGAACCCCTGCCTCGAGGCGGCCGCCTGCGGGATCCCGTTGGTGACGACGGCCGTCGGCAACATGCCGGAGTTCGTCGAGCCGGGCACGAACGGTCTCATCGTCGACCGCACCGTCGATGCGTTCGCCGCCGCATTCAGCCATCTGGTCGCCGACCGTGAACGGGTCGACCAGATGGGTCACGCAGCGCTCGCCACCGCGCAACGCTGGGACTGGGCGGCGATGGCCGAGCCGTATCGCCAGATGTTCCACGACATGACGGCACGTCGCTCCGTGCTGGTGGCCTCATGACGTCGTCGCGGGTCACGCCGAAGGTCGACGCCGAAGAGACGACCCAGGCCGGTGGTGCGCTGCGTCTGCTTCTTCGCGAGCGACGCCTCGTCGGTCTCGACTCGAAGGTGCTGTCGTTCGTCGGGGTGACCGCGGCGTTCGCTGGCCTCGTGCAAGCCGTGATCTTGTTGCTGATCGTGCGGGCCGCAACCGCGCTCACCGCAAGTGTCGAACTCACGTCCGGCTCGCTCGGGCCGCTCGCCCTGTCGGATCTCACGGTCGGTAACACGGTTGCGTTGGCCGGCGGCCTGCTCGTCGTGCTGTTTGCTTTGGAGAGTGCGAACTCGTGGGGACAGGCGGTGCTGCAGGCCAGTTCGCAACGGTCGGCTCGCCGGCG
The DNA here is from genome assembly GCA_039188975.1 of Actinomycetota bacterium. Lineage (GTDB taxonomy): Bacteria > Actinomycetota > Acidimicrobiia > Acidimicrobiales > Aldehydirespiratoraceae > UBA11606. The sequence goes on along the minus strand of JBCCYT010000196.1, from coordinate 1,478 downwards.
GATGTTGGCCGCCTACTCGAAGGCATCGTTTGCGGAGCAATCAGCCCTCGCCCGCGGCGACATGCAACAGGTGCTCAACCTGCTGCCCGGCCAGGTCGGTGCCGTCGTCGGTCAGCTCGGCGCAGGCGTCAGTGCGGCCCTGTCGTTCGTCGTTTTGGCCGCAGCGGCGCTGTTGCTCAGCCCGAGCGCTGCCGTCACGGTCGTCGTCGGGGTCGGGGTGCTGATGGCGCTACAGCGTCCGATCTTGATCGCGGGTCGTCGATCCGGTGATCGCCACACCCGATCCCAGCGTGACTTCGGCACGCTCATCGCCGAGCGGCTCGAGATCAGCAACGAGGTCGTGTCCTTCGGTGTCGGCGGTGCTGCCGCCGCGCCGGTCGAGGAGCACATTGGCCTCGTGTCCCACCGGCTCCAGCGGCTGCGCTTTCTGAGCCGGATGAGTTCGGTTGCGTATCGGGTCGGCGCCCTTGCGTTGGTGCTCGCGATGTTGGCGTTGGTCGCCCGGGCCGAATCGAGCAACTTCGCTGCGCTCACCGGCGCCATGCTGATGCTGTTGCGCTCCGTCAGCTATGGCCAGGCGGTGCAGACCGGCTACCAGGCCCTCAATGAAGCGGTGCCGGTCATCCGCCAACTCGTGGCCGAACGAGACCGGCTCACGAGCGACCGGATCGACACCGGTTCGATCGAACCAGCCGAGTTCGGCACGCTCGCACTGGCCGACGTTTCGTTCGCCTACCCCGGCCAGCCCTCGACGCTCCGACATGTCGACCTGATGATCGAACCGGGGGACTTCATGGCGATCGTCGGCCCCTCGGGTTCGGGCAAGTCGACGATCATGTCGCTGTTGCTCGGCCTCCGGCACCCGACCGCGGGTGCGGTCGAGCTCGACGGTGTCGACGTGCGCACCATCACATCCGACTGGTGGCATCGCCAGGTGGCGTTCGTGCCGCAGGAATCTCGGCTCCAGGCGGGGACGGTTCGGGAAGCGATCCGCTTCTTCCGACCGTGGATCACTGATACCGACATCGAACGGGCCGCGTCGCTCGCTCGCATCGGCAACGAAATCGATCAATGGCCCGACGGCTACGACACCGAGGTCGGCCAGTCCGGCGATCGGCTCTCCGGTGGGCAACGTCAGCGAATCGCGCTCGCACGAGCGCTGGCCGGTCGACCCCAGCTGCTGCTCCTCGATGAGCCGACGAGTGCGCTCGACCCGACCTCCGAAGTCCTCATTCGAGAAGCGCTCGACTCGATCCAGGGCGAGACGACGATCGTCGTGATCGCCCATCGGCCCGAGACGGTGAAGCACGCGACCCGGATCGTGCGAGTCGACGCCGGCGTGCCGACGGAGGCGAGTGACGCCGACCTCACTGACGCAGTACCCGATCTGATCAGGCACTGATCACGACCCGATCAGAGGCTGATCAGGGGTACCAGACGCGGTAGCGCAGGCTGCCTTGCAGGTAGCCGATCCGCTG
>JBCCYT010000195.1:0-7476 GCA_039188975.1 Actinomycetota bacterium | reverse complement strand
GGATGTGGCGAAGACGAGTCAGGAGATCACGGTCAGCATTTCGGCGGTGGCGACGGCGTCGAGTCAGACGTCTGATGGGGCTGGTCAGACCCAGGTGGCGGCTCGTGATCTCAGCGAACTGGCCCACGACCTTGCCGGTCTGAGCACCGACAACGGTTCCCCGGTCTCCGTTTGACCCACCCACCCGCACGCACAGAGCGGCACCCACGCCGCCACAACGACATGACCCCCGAACCCATCAGGGCTCGGGGGTCAGGTCTGCGGCGGAGGGTGTGGGATTTGAACCCACGGAGGCTTGCACCTCACACGCTTTCCAAGCGTGCCCATTCGGCCGCTCTGGCAACCCTCCCTGCCCGCAGTGCGGGATTCGGGATCTGAGGGTAGCGTGAGAATCGCAACGCCCGTTCTGGGGTGTGGCGGTCGGGTCCTGTGCAACAGGCACTCGTGAACCGAGTCAGGGCCGGAAGGCAGCAGCTCTCAGCGAAGCTGCTTGTGTGCCGCAGATCGCCTGGCCGCCACTCCCGGGAACGGGCGTTCGTCGTGGGACTAGGGTCCGGCGATGACGGCGACTCCCCTCCCGGCCACGCGCCACGTCCTGGCTGCGACGTGGGCGCTCTTCGCCGGGGTGTTCTTGCTGACGGCCGGCAACGGCCTGCAGTTCACGACCGTGGGTGTTCGGTCGACGGTCGAAGCGTTCGACTCCCTCGCTATCGGCGTGATGACGGCTGCCTATTACGTCGGGTTCCTCGCCGGTGCGGGTTTCACCTACCGCTCGCTCGGCCGGGTCGGTCATCTACGGGTGTTCGCCGCCTTGGCCAGCACTGCGAGTGCGTCGGTGCTGCTCCACACCTTGTTCGTCAACCCGGTGAGTTGGTCGTTGATGCGGGCTGCAACCGGCTTTTGTCTGGCCGGGCTGTTCATCGTCATCGAGAGTTGGATCAACGACCAGGCGACGAACGCCACTCGGGGCGTGTTGATGTCGGCCTACATGGTCACGGTGCTCGGCGGTCGGGCTGCGGGGCAGGCGCTGCTGAATGTCGGCGACCCCGGTGGATTCGACCTGTTCGTCATGTCGAGCGTGATGGTCTCGATGGCGCTGGTGCCCATGATGATGTCGGCTACCTCGGCGCCTCCCGTCGTCATTCCCGAACGGATGAGTTTCACCGAGTTGCGAGCCGTCGCCCCAACGGGTGTGATCACGATCTTCGTGAGCGGTTGGACCACGGCGGTGCTCGGCGGCCTTGCCGCGGTCTACGCAACTCGCGTCGGGATGGACACCAGCCAGGTGTCGCTGTTCGTCGGCTCGTTGATCGTCGGAGCGGCGGTCTTCCAGATCCCGATCGGTGGCCTCTCCGACCGCATCCGCCGTCGATTGGTGATGCTCGGCGTGTCGGTGATCGCAATCGTCTTGTTGCTCGCCGTGGCTGCCGCGCCCGAGACCGGGTGGGTACCGGTCGTTCTCATTGGCCTGGTCGGCGGCTTCACCTATCCGATGTATGGCCTCGGCGTCGCGTTGACCAACGACTGGATCCCCGACGAGAAACGGGCGGCCGCCTCGATGTTGCTGATGATCGTCAACGGCGTTGGTGCCATCGTCGGGCCGATCGTCGCCTCGATCGTCATGGACGCCGAGCCGGCCCGCATGTTCATCAGCTTGGCCGTCGTCCAGATCATTTTCGCCGTGTACCTCGCGGTTCGCATCGTCATCCGGGCGCCGAAGCCGGTCGAAGCACAATCCCGCTTCGCGCCGTTGGCCGACCGGGTCACGGCATTTGTTCTGCAACGGCGATCCGCCGCGGGCACCGATCAGTCCGAGCAGTAGAGTCGGGAACCGATGGCCTACCAGTCGCTCTATCGCCGTTACCGACCGCAGCGGTTCGGAGAGATCCGCGGTCAGCGTCATGTCGTGTCGGCGTTGCAGAACGCAATCGTGAAGGGCGAAGTCGGGCACGCCTACCTGTTTCACGGGCCCCGTGGTACCGGCAAGACGACATCGGCCCGGGTGCTGGCCAAGGCGCTCAATTGCGAACGGCTCGGCCCGGACGGCGAACCCTGCTCCGATTGTGAGAGCTGTGTCGCGATCGAACAGGGCCGCTCGTTTGACCTGCACGAGCTCGATGCGGCGAGCAACAACAAGGTCGAGGACATGCGCGACCTGCTCGCGAAAGTGAATCTCGGTACTCCCGGTCGAGCAAAGGTGTACATCCTCGACGAGGTCCACATGCTGACGAGCCAGGCCGAGAACGCCTTGCTCAAGACGCTCGAAGAGCCACCTGACCATGTGACCTGGGTGCTTGCCACCACGGAACCTCACAAGGTGGTCGAGACGATCCGGAGTCGGTGCCAGGTCTTCCAGCTGACGTTGCTCGGCGCTGAAGAGATGGCCGACCATGTCCGCTGGGTCATCGATGATGCCGAACTCGACGTGTCCGAGGAGGCGGTCGAACATGTTGTGGCCGCAGGTGGAGGGTCGGTCCGAGACACCTTGTCGGCGCTCGACCGGGTCGTGGCTGCGGGCGGTGTCGTTGAGGTCGACACCACGACCGAGACGATGATCGAGGCCATCTCGACCCACGATGTCGCCGGTGCGTTGGTGGCGGTCGGTGATGCCACCGGCCGCGGTCGTGATCCGCGCACGATCGGGGAAGCGGTGCTGGCCGGGCTCCGTGATGCGTTCTTGACAACGATGGGCGCGCCACCGCCCCGGCTGTCGCCCACACAACGCGACCGGGCCGAGTCGGTCGCGGGATCGATGTCGCCGGCTGCGATGACCCGGGCGATGGAGACGCTGGGAACGGCGCTTGTCGAGATGCGTCAAGCGCCGGACCCGCGAGTTGATCTCGAGGTCGCGCTCGTCCGCCTGTGCCGCCCTGCGGCGGATCGATCGATGGATGCGCTGAGCGATCGAGTCGAGCAGCTCGAACGCCGGCTGGCCGGTGCCGATCCGGGACCGAGCATCGTTGCGCTCTCCGAAGCGGCTCCGCCCGTATCGGCGGCGGTTTCCGCGGTCGAACCCCCCGAGACGCAAGCCCAGGCACCTGCGCCGACGGTCGACATCGCCGCTGGCCACCCCCCCGAACCGCCGATCGCGCCGACGGACACTGAGAGCACGCCTCCTCCGGTGCCCATTGCTGATCCGACTCCGGAATCGCCGGCCGACGACAGTGGGTCAGGCCCGGCGGCGGCCGCTCGCCGAGCGCTGGCCGAAAAGCGAGGCGACCCGTCGCCCTCCCCCTCGGCGCCACCCTCGCCTCCGCCCATCGAACCGCCACCCGTGCCGGGGATCAGCTCGGTCGATCCTTCCCAGCCGGCCGCGTCGTCGCCGTCGACCCCCGAACCTTCGCCGCCTTCCGCACCGCCACCAGTCCCCGCAGATCCGGTGATCGCCGCCGTCCCCGACCCTGCCTCGGAAGCCGGATCCGATCCCGACCTGTATTCGATCGTGCCGATCTCGCCAACCGAGGTGGTGCAACTGGCCGGCCTTCATCTGGGGTTTGACCGAAGCTATGTCGTCAACATGGCCACCGAGGTGCTCGGCCCTGCGGCGGGGAAGCGTTCGCCTGATGAGCTGATCGAGCTTTGGCAGATCCTGGTTGCCGAGTACGACGCGGTCCGCGACAGTGGCGAGGAGCCGACGCCGGTCGATCTCGCCCCGGTCGAGCTCACCCCGGTTGCGTCGGCGGATCCGGAGCCCCCGATGATCGCCAGTGACGGTGACCCTGAGCCGACCCCACCTGACGACGACGTCGATGTGTATGACCTCGTCGATGCTCCGTCGCACACCGATCAGATCATCGAGCGACTCACCGAGGCTTTCCCCGGTGCGGAGCTGCACGTCAATGAACCCTCGGAGGACCGATGAGCAACGACAATCCTGACCTGCCCGAACTTCCTGATCTGTCCGCCTTGACCGGTGGCGGTGCGGGTGGTGGCAATCCGCTCGGGGGGATGGACCTCGGCGGCTTGCTGGCATCAGCGCAGGAAATGATGGCGGGCATGCAAGCCGCGGCTGATGAAGTCGTTGAGGGCTCGGCCGGTGGTGGTCTCGTCACCGTGCAGGTCGACGGCCACTACGACTTCAAGGGGGTCAGCATCGATCCCAAGGCGATCGATCCCGATGACGTGTCGTTGCTCGAAGATCTTGTGCTCGCCGCATTGCGGGATGCGGCCGAGCAGCTTCGTGCCGGTCAACCCGATCCGATGGGTGGGATGGATCTCGGCGGGCTTGGCGGCCTCCTGGGTGGCGAGTGAGCTACTCGTCCACGGTCCAGGAACTGATCGATCAACTCGGCCGCCTGCCAGGTATCGGACCCAAGTCGGCGCAGCGGGTGGCGTTTCATCTGCTCAAGGCTCCGACCGAGGACGCGATGCGTCTCAGCCGCGCCATCGTCGACGCGAAGGAACGGGTCTCGTTTTGTCAGCGGTGCTTCAACCTGAGTGAGGGCGACGAGGAGTGCGCGATTTGTCGAGACCCTCGTCGCGACACTCGGCTGGTGTGTGTCGTCGAGGACAGCCAGGACATTGTCGCGATCGAGCGCACCCAGGAATTCCGGGGTCGCTACCACGTGCTCCAGGGAGCGTTCAGCCCAATCGACGGCGTCGGGGTTGATCAGCTTCGGGTCAAAGAGTTGATGTCTCGAGTCGCGGATGAAGACATCGAGGAGATCATCATTGCGACCAACCCGAACCTTGAAGGGGAGGCGACGGCGGCGCTGCTCGTGAAGTACCTGAAGCCGATGGGCGTTCGAGTGAGTCGCATTGCGAGCGGCCTGCCCGTCGGCGGGGATCTCGAGTACGCCGATGAATTGACGCTGGGGCGGGCGCTCGAAGGGCGCACCGTGCTCGACGCGGGGAGTACCGAGTCGCCTGCGTGAGCGGGGGAGCGGTGGTGGCTTCGGTGGAAAAACGGACGAGGCGCCGTCTTGTACCTGCCGGAGCGCGGGCGGTATGGACAAAATCCGGCAAGTCCAGGACGACGCCTCGACCCCACGGAAGAAGGGGGGAGGATCGGGATCCGTTCCTCATTCCGTGTTGCAATTACTTTACGATTTTGTCATCCGTGTGACAAGCCCTGCGACAGTATTTCTTTTCGAAAACGGAGAGAAACCGCGTTGTAACCACGGAGGGCGCGTCAGATCACACCGATGGTGACCCCGGGTGATCGGGGGGGGGTCGGGCCGGTGACGGTCAGGCGCTCTGGCGCCGGGTGCTGAGCTCGGTGGGCGAATCATCGGCCCAGACCGTCTCGTCAACCACCTCAACCGGATCCTCGACGGTGAGCGCGAGTTCCGCGCTCTGATCGACACCCACTCGACCCAAGGAGTTGGCGATGTCGCCCATCGCAGCAACCAGGCGATCGTGGACATCGCGCTCGGCGGCGAGCAGACGATCGAGCCGAGCCTGAGCATCGGCGAGCACGGAGGCCGCTCGTGCCCGCGCCGTTGCGTCGGCGTCGCTGGCGATGGCCTCGGCCTGGCTGGCGGCATCGTCGATGAGGTTGGCGGCACTCTGCTCGGCGTCGGCGATCGTGCGTGCCGCTTTCTGCGCAGCGTCGCTCGCCAGCGTCTCGGCTTCTGCCTGCGCCTCGGTGCGAAGTCGATCGGCCACGGTGACGGCGCTGTCGCGAGTGGCGGCGGCGTCGCGCTCGCCCGCATCGCGGGTTGCCTCGGCTTCGGCCCGGGCCTCGTCGCGAACGATCTCCGCTTCTTTGGCGGCCGCTGCGACCGTCTCGGTTGCCTCGCTCGTGGCTCGGTTCCGCTCGGCTTCGGCCTCGGCATGAAGTTGCTCAGCCGCGGCTCGATGCGACGCAGCCTCCTCGACCGCCTTGGCTCGGATTTCGTCGCCCGATTTGGCGGCCTGATCCAGCATTTCGGCAACGGTGCCACCGACGGCCCGTACGCCGTCTTGCTCGAGCTCACGGATCCGGGTGGCGGCCTGGGCCAGCAACGCGGCGACCGCGTCCGGGTCGGAAACATCCGCCCCTTCGAGGTCGTCAGGTTCGATGGCCACGAGACCAGTGTTTCACGTCGGTGTGCACCCGTGGTGGCAGGACGCTCGGTTCGAGCGACGCTGCGTGGTGCTTTTCACGCCAGTGCGAGGAAGGATTCATGAGGACAGGGTGACCATACCGTTGGGCGTGAACAGCGTGGCCGCCAAGGTCGCCGGGCCTGGTTCAACCGTGTGGGGCAGCGCATACTCGCGAAGCCGACTCGCCGCGTGGCCATCGGGGTGACGGAGGGTGAAGTCGACGAGCTCGACCCCTGCGGCGGCGTCGGCCGCCGGCGTCGCTGCGGGCCATTCGATCAGGAAGGGGATGACGCCATCGCCTTCGGTCGGGGGGTAGGTGAGCCGCCACCGCAGAATCTCCCCGCCGGGCTTGGTGCGCTGCATGGCATGGGCCGGCCCGACGTCGACCTTGCGAGACGCACACCATTCCAGCCAGAGGTCCAGGTGGGGAACCGAAGCCGCCCAGGTCACCAGCCGCGGCTCGTCCACATCGTCAACACCGAACGGACGCGGCCCCACCGGGTCCGGTTGCTGGGGGTCGGGCCCGATGACTTCGAGGTAGGCGCCCGCGCCGAGCGCAAGCAAGGCGTTGCGGGTTCCGAGTCCGTCATGGGCACCTCCGGCGGTTGGAACAATCCCCCACTCGTCGGTGATGGTGGCCACCGTCGCGGCGAGATCGGGGGTGGCATACACCAGGTGGTCGAGACGGGCTTCCAATCGAGCGGCTCGGTGAACGGCGCCGCGCTTGCTTCGCGGGTCGATGTCGATTGCGACGAGACCAGCCGCCTGACCGATCGGTTGGCGGTGGTCGACGGTGAGCTTGGCGCCGGAGGCGGTGACGTAGCCGCCCCGGATCGATGCGACCGACCGGGCGATGCGGTCGGGGAAACCCGGGGCGAGCGTCGGGCCGAGTTGCTCGAGCGGTGCCTCGGCCATCGAGATCCCTGGATCGATCCCGGCGCGTCGGGCGATGGTGCGGGCCCGCTCACGGGTTTGGCGGATGGCACGACCGTCTGCGTTGTGGTGGTGGGCGTCGGGGTCGACGAGCAGTCGGATCCGTTCGGTGAGGTCGACGGGGAGGTCGGCAGGTCGGCCCCGCAGGATGTCGCGGTCGTCGAGCGTTGCGGCCACCAGACACGCGAGCCACGGGTGGCGGGCGCCGACGATCATGCGGGCAAGGCGTGGGTGGACGGGGAGCCGGGCCATTGCGACCCCATCGGCGGTGACCCTCCCACTGCCGTCCTCGTCGTCGATCGCACCGAGTCGCCGGAGGAGCTCGCGAGCGGTATCCCACCGTTCGGGCGGTGGCTGGGTGAGGAACGGCACGTCGCTTGGATCGGAGATCCCTCGGCGGGCGAGGTCGAGGACGACGTCGGCGAGATCGGCGTTGACGATCGCCGGTGGTGCGCTCACCGCCCGGGCACCGTGTTCGGCCTTTGACCACAGACGGATCGCAACACCCGGGCCGAG
>JBCCYT010000194.1:0-7528 GCA_039188975.1 Actinomycetota bacterium | reverse complement strand
GTCGGACGGCCGAGACGATGTCCAACAGAACATCGGCCGGGTTGGAAAATTGCGGCAGCTCGAAGCTCAAGACGTTACCACGCGTAAAGTAGGCTCGAGTTTCTCGTCCGCTTCGTCGTCGGGGTCGGCAATGCGGCGGCCGACGGCGGCGCGAAGGGTGTCGACCTTTTCCTCGATGCGGGCGCGCACGCGGGCGGATGCGGTGGCCAGGCGGTCGAGCCCGAGCTTCTCCTTCATGGCGCCGATCTCCTCGTCGATCTCTTGCTCGAGCTGCTCTTCGCGCTCCCGGGCCGCCGCCTCGGGATCGCCGACGGGCTCGCCGTCCCAGTAGCCAACCGCGGTTTGTCGGGGAAAAAACAGCCGCAGGGCGTCCGGAGACGATCGCCCCGGAGGTGTTCCGGCGATGACTCCGACCTTGTCGCTGTCGGGATAGATGCACACCTCGGGCGCTTGCATCGTCGAGATGACGAGATACCGACACACGGCCGAGGACGTGTTGGTCATTTGGTGCGCATGGTCTTCGCTGCAGGGCAACGCGACGTAGTGACCGGCACGCACGCGGTGCTGTTTGTCCCCAAGCCTCAGCGTGGCCTCTCCCTCCAGCACGTAGATCGCTTCTTCGTTGGCCAGGTGATAGTGGTAGGGCCAGGCGGTCTTACCGGGCTGTAGTTCGATCATCGAGCAACCGAGCTTGTCGCCGGAGCCACCGAGCTTTCGGCGACGGTGAGCGAAGTGCTCACCGCTTCCGCCGTCGGTCCAAGAAACGTCGTCGATGTGCACGATGGATTCGTCGGACATGCCGCCTTTGCCTTGCGCCTCGTACTCGGCGCGACCGGACAGTAGCAGGTGGTTTCAACGACCGGCACCGACCGATGCACCGCGTCCGAAGATCCTGTTCCACGCATTGTTCTTCGCAGGCTTCGAGGCAGTCCAGATACTCCTCCAGCTTCGCGCTGCGGTGAATCTGCCAAGCCAAAGCGAGGGCGAGACTCATCATGCCTGCTTCTCCAGGAGCATGCGCAGCAGGTCGTACCGGTCCCGTGCGCCCACCTTTCTGCGGATGTTGGCGGAGTGCATTTTGACGGTGCGCTCCGTGATCGACAGTTCCGAAGCGATCTCCGCGTAGCGATAGCCCTGGGCGATATAGCCAAGCACCCCGGACTCTCGAGGGGTGAGCCGATCGCGCTCGGTCATCGCGGATACGGCTCCGCGAATCTCGAACCGAGCGCGGCGCGCGGGCGACTCCAACATCGAAGCGTGCGGTGGCGTTCGAGGTTCACGGCAGACGTTGCTACGAAGTTGGGTCGTGCCTCGCACGACGCGCTGCGCCATCTCAACCAGCGACGACCTGAGCACCGGCCGGTAAACAACCTCAAACGCTCCCCGAAGCAGAAGCTCCTGTCGGTCGCCCGCCTCCATGACGGGCGCAAGGACCACCCCTAGCGCAGGCGTGGACGCGAGCCTCAATCGGGTGAGCAGTCGAGAGACTCCCGGAGCGTCGCAGCCGAGATCGACGAGGGCGCCGTCGAAGATGCGACCGGCGTCCAATGCACGCCGCGCGGCTGCGAGGGTCCGAACAACGGTCGGCTCGGCGCCGTGCTGGGCCAGCGCGGAGCCACACGCCAGCGCCCGGTCGGGCTCCGGCTCCACGACCAGAATGCGAGCGCCGGCCAGGGCACTCGGCTCAGGGGTCATCAGGACGGACGGGCTCGTAGCGGGGCTGGACATCACGCTGGATCCCTCGGCCACCAGCACCCTCGCGTTGCAGCTTTTTCGATCCTCCCGGCACCGCGGGTGCTGCAATACGCGATCTACAGCACTCGATTCGACAGGGGTGGCAACTGTCGTTGGCCGGTCGGCCAGCCTTTGTCTCGTCTGAGCAACATCGCGCCAGGATCACTGAGGATCTTTAGATCGATGGGCTCGGCCTCGAACTTGCTGTCACCGCAGGCACTTCCAGCCACGAGAGTCTTTCGATGCCCCGCTACACCCTCGCCACCACGCTCGTTCTGCTCGCCGCCTGCTCCAGCGGAGCCACCGACACGTCCGTCCCCGAGCCCGACCTCGGCTCGGGCAAGTCCGACGCCACCGACGCGTTGTCGCGCGACGAGGCGCTGCGCTTCGGCGACGAGTTTCGCAGCGAGTTCAGCGGCGACCTCGAGTTTCACGGTTTTCGCTTCCGCGTGGCCGCAGACCGCTCGTTCACCGCCGAAGTGACCCAGCTTGGCAGCTCGCGGGGACTGGACACTACGATGTTCCTGTTTGGGCCCCGCCAGGCCAACGGCGCGTTCCCGCCCGATGCGCTGATGTTCGACAACGACAGCGGATTCGGCGACCTCTCCCGTCTCAAGGACATTGCGGTGGAGGACGACGGCGAATACCTCGTCGTCATCGGGACCGTGCCGGGACCCGATGCTCGGGGCAACTACCGCTTCTTGTTGGAATGCAACGAGGACTCCTGCGTGCCCGAGACCCCGCCGGCGGATCTCGGCGTGTGCGACGACGGGGTGCTGGACTTCGCCGAAGACTGCATTGCGGATCTGGCCTCCGACACCCAAGACCCCGAGTTCGCCGTGGAGCAGTGCACCGAGGATGGGGTGTTCGGAGACTTCTTCGACAGCCTGTGCCATGTCGGCGCTCTGGCGACGCCGGCTGCATTTTGCCAGCACGGCTTGGACGCGTACATGGAAACCATGGTCCCGGTTTGCCGCGAAGAGCTGCGGGGTGACCTGCCCAGCAGCGACCTCGACCTGAGCTCAACCGCGGTCAGCGACGAACTCGACGAGCTGTTCATCTCGCTCGAAGAAGACTGCTTCGACCACGGGTTCTGCGAGGTCGACATGGACGCGTGGACGTACGACGGCTCCGATCCGTCGGTCGCCGAAGCGGCCGAAGCGATCCGGGTGGCGCTGCCCGACGGGTTCGACTTCTCCTTCTCGGGCGAAGCTGACAACGCCTCCGCCGAGCACATTCATCGCTTTGGCGAGTTTGCTGCCCTTGCCGACCAGATGGCTGGCTCGACCAACCCGCGCGTCGGCCTGATGTCAGCCTCCAGCGTCCCGTTCCCCAACGTGGACGCCTTCACCACCCGCGTTTTCCTGCTGTACCCCGACGCGAACCTCATCATCTCCGCCGAAGAAACCAGCTTCTTCGACTAGCTTTGCGCCCATCGTCGGCTCACACGTGAGTCTGCGACGTTTGTGAACAACTTAGGACCGTCCCCCCTGGCTGCGGGGTACACTTGCGCGATGCCCAAGAAGATTGATTGGCACTACCACCGCAACGGTTGAACGAGCTGCGGACGAGCATCCAAGTTTATGGATGCAGGCGGCCTGACGGCCAAAGAGACTGTTCCGGCGAGTCGTAAGCTCGGACGGGATACCGCGGAAGAACTGCTGGCCGGAGCCTCCAAACTGATGGTGGCCAAAGGCAAGAAAGTTCGCTCGTTCTCGACCAAAAAGGACGACCACGACGAGATGGTCGAAGCAATGCTGGGTCCCACTGGGAACCTGCGTGCTCCGACCATGAAGGTCGGCAAGACGCTCGTCGTTGGCTTCAACGACGAGATGTTCGAGTCCATCTTTGGATGACCCGCTTCGGCTACGGCGCGACTTAGGGCGCGTCGCGAACCTGAGCGTGCATCTGCTTCTTGACGGGGCCGTCGAGCTCCGTTCGGGTCAGCTCGAACGAACTGTGCATGCCGGCGTCGATCGACGCCGTCTTGCCGATGAGGCGGCTGTCGATGATCTCGGCCTTGACTCGCATCTGGGCCTTGATCGCGACATTCGCCCAGATCGTACTTCGCTCGATCCGTAGCTTCGCGTTCATTCCGACGTCGACGGCGGTCCCCTCGGCCTGGCTGTCCATGACGACGTCCAGCAAGACGATGGACTGCGGCATCTTGCTCTCGACGAGGCTCTTGCCCGCCGTGTAGTGGCCGCCTTCGATTCGGACCTCTTTGGGGTGCCCGGCCACAATCGTCTCCGCCTCGATGTCGCAGTTGATGAGGTGAACCGTGCAGTTCACCTCCGCCTGTATGGCCGGACCCGAGGCGACGCGACCCTCGCAGTCGCGCAGCTCCATCTTTTCGTTCATCCCGCACTGCAGGGTGGTCTTTCCGTCCCAGGCGGCCGACGGCAGGGGTCCTTCGCGCTCCGCCGGCGGCACCTCGAGGTTGTTGATCGCCCCGGGGCTCTTGATCGCAGCGTTTGCGATCTTGCCCACCAGCTCCATGAGCTCCTTGTCGTCACCGGCCGCCGTGATGAGCAGATTCGAGAACTCTGGGTCCCCGATCAAGGTGGGATCCTTGTCGAGCCGCTCCAGCAGCGCGTCGACCCGGGCGCGTCGTTCCTGCTCCCGCAGCTTGCCGGCAGCGCGGCCTTCCGCGATCGCGGTTTCGAGGCGTGGCAGCTCGGTGACATGCTCGACGCGCTCGAGCCGAACCGGGAACATCCGCTGAACCTGCAGGACGTCTCGTTCCCGCGTGGAGTACAAGAACAGGCCCAACACCGTGCCCAGCAGCAGCAGGGTGCACACCGAGCCGACCACGATCGCGACCACAAGCCGGCGCTCCGTGGGCGCTCGCAGCTGACCGCGAAGCTCGTTGACCAAAGCACCCATGCTGCGGTGCCGCTTGGCGGGATCGGTCGACAGTCCGGTTTGGATGAGTTGCCAGATCTCCGCCGGGACTTCGGTGTTCTGCGGCGGCATCACCATCGCACCGGTCGAGACGCTGTAGAGAATCTCCGGCAGCGACTGTCCGGGGAACGGGCGTCGGCCGTACAGCGCCTCGTACAGCACAACGCAAAACGCGAACTGGTCCGCCCTCGCGTCGACGTTGGCTCCTTCGTATTGCTCCGGAGCCATGTACGCCGGCGTTCCCAGCACCGCTCCGGTCGCCGTGAGCTGGCCGTCGAGGTCCGACGGTGTCGGCACCGGACCTCGGGAGGGCGATGAAGGCTGCACCGGGCCGGGCGCTCGGGCCAGCCCAAAGTCCCCCACCACCGCCCGGCCGTCGCGATCGATGAGCACGTTGTCGGGCTTGAAGTCGCGGTGCACCAACCCAGCTGCGTGCGCCGCCGCAAGCCCGTCGCCCGCCTGCAGGCACAGCTCGAGCCTCTCGCGCCAGGTCTGAACCCGCTCGACCGCCTGGCGCAGCGTCCCGTTGGGCAGGTACTCCATCGTGATGATGAGCGCGTCGCCGTCGCGGCGAACGTCCCAAACACCCACAACGTTGGGGTGCTTGAGGCGGGCCATCGCCTTGGCCTCCCGCTCGACGCGATAGGCATCATCAGGGTTGGTGCTGTGGTGGACCTTGATCGCGACTTCGCGGTCCAGCAGCAGATGCTTCGCGCGATACACCGCGCCCATGCCGCCCTCGCCGACTTTCGCGATGATCCGCAAGTCACCCGCGACGACCTGCCCCGGCTGGTAGACCCCTCGGGGGGCCTCGCCCGAGTAGCCCGCCTCAGACGGAGGCCCGTAGCCCGCCGGACGGACCGAAGCTGCACCGGTGGTCGGCGGCTGGATCGTCGGCGCATCCGAGGACATCACGCCATGATACCGCACCGGCCACCGGGAACACGCACGTGGCTCGCTGCGTGACAGAGACATGCCCCGTCGCACTTCGCTTGTGTTTTCCGTTGCCGTCTTCGCCGCCTGCTCCTCGACGCAGACCGACAGCTACCAAGACGAGTACGTGCCGTACACCGACGACTGCGAGTCTGGCGACGACGCGAAGTCCTGCCATAAAGCTGCCATCATCGCCGAGTACCACGCGCTCGAGGCCGACAAGGCCGGCGATCGCCGAGCGGCCGCCCGCGCCATGGGCCACGCCGCCGACGCAGCCCAGCGAGCCTGTGATTTGGGCATGGAGAAGGTCTGCGACGTCGCGCCTCGACTCCGCGCTCGGCAAGAATCGCTTTGAGACCGCCTTCCGGGATGCGGGTGCGACAGCCATGTCGTGGCCGGCGGGCGCGGATGTCGTGACACGGCGCTCCCAAGCCCAGTTCCCGACGGTTTTCGCGGGCGCAGGAACTTGGCCTCGGTCTTGCTTTGGTGGGCCAGCATGCGACTTACTGGCTTGCTCCTCACCGCTTCGCTGGCGCTGGCCACCTGGGCGATCCCCACCCTGGCTCACGCTCTCCAAGTCTCGTGCAGCGACGACACCGGCTCGTGCTCGGTCTCCAACACGCCGTTGGACTCGTTCTCGTGCACATGCGCGGATCAGTCTTTTGCCGGCGGCTCTGGGACCAGCAACTGGACAAACTTCGACGAGGAGATGCTCATGGACGCCTGTGAAGCGGAGCTCGAGTTTTGCTCGTTTGGCGACACCGACGGGGCGACAACAGGAATCGGCTCGACAACCTCCGACGACACAAGCTCGACAACCGGAGGCGACGACACCAGCTCCACCACCTCAGGCGACGACACCAGCTCTACCACCTCAGGCGACGATACAAGTTCGACAACCGGAGGCGACGACACCACCACCTCAGGCGACGACACCAGCTCCACCACCTCAGGCGGCGACACGGACCAGGCAACGGGCACCACCGGCGGCGCGACCGGGGCCGACCCCACCCAAGGGGCAGGCGACGAATCGGACACCGAGGACGCCAGCGCGGGCGCAGACGAAGACGAAGACGAAGACGAAGACGAAGAACTGGTCGAACGAGGCAGCTGTTCGGTAACCCCGGGCCGACCGGTGGGCATTTCGATGCTCCTGCTGGGCCTGCTCGGGTTTCGAAGGTGTCGGTAACTCCTGGGGTCGCGGTGGCGTCCCGCTGAGCAATGCAGTTGTATTGGGGAAGCGGAAGCCCGTTCGCTTGGCGCGCGATGCTTGGGCTGGTGATCAAGAAGCAGCCGTTCGAGTCGACGCGGCTCGAGCTCAGCCGTGCCGGCCTCAAGACGCCCGAGTATCTGGCCATCAATCCACGCGGGAAGGTCCCGACGCTGGTGGACGGCGATACCGTGGTCACGGAGTCGATGGCGATTCTCGCGTATTTGGACGCCAAGTTCCCTGAGCCGGCACTGTTTGGCAGCAGCCCGATCGAGCGTGCGCGCGTCATGCAGAAGATCAGCGAGCACAACGCGTACATCATCGACAAAGCCATGCCGGTCGTCCGGATGTTCTTCTCGGGCAAGGCCAAGGACGAGCCCGAGGCGCTGCGCGAAGGATCAGATAAGCTCATCGAAGAGCTCAAGATCCACGACCAGGAGCTCGCGAGTGGGGGGCCTTGGCTAGCCGGCGAGCATCTCAGCGCCGCGGACATTGTGATGTATCCGTCGTGGCAGATGCTGCGACGCGCCCTGTTCAAACCCGTCGCCTCACAGGTGGAGCACGGACTGGCGTCGCTGTCCGAGATCTTTCCGGCGTTGCACGCCTGGTTTGAGCGATTCGATCGAGTCGACGGGGTGGATTCGACGTATCCGCCCCACTGGCGAGAAAGCTAGCGGACCCAGCCCTCGCGCGAGGTCGGGTATGGTGGCCACGCGTATGAGACTTCTTCGAGCCGCCTCGATCGCG
>JBCCYT010000193.1:0-7720 GCA_039188975.1 Actinomycetota bacterium | reverse complement strand
TTCCTCATCAACTTCAACGAGGACATCCTGCTTCGGCGTCAGCAAGAACTCCACGAACGCAACATCCGGATCCGGTTTGTCGGCCGCCGCGACTGGCGAGTGCCGAAGCGCTTGATCAAGCGTATGAACGAGTCGGCCGAACTCACGAAGAACAACACCGGCCTCACCTTCACCATTGCGTTCAACTACGGCGGGCGGGCCGAGATCGTCGACGCGGTCAGACGCCTCGTCGAGAACGGGACCCCAGCGGCGAAGATCACCGAGAAGGCCATTGCTCGCGAGCTCTACGACCCCGAAATGCCTGACCCCGACCTCGTCATCCGGACGTCTGGCGAATACCGCATCTCGAATTTCTTGCTGTGGGAGCTGGCCTACAGCGAGCTCTTGTTCGTCGATACGCCCTGGCCCGAGTTCGGCCGCGATGCGTTGATGTCAGCGATCCTCGAATACCAGAAGCGCGACCGCCGCTTCGGTGGGGTCGACCAGGGCTCATGACATGAGCCTCTACCGCGATCACGCTGTGGTGTTGCGGACATGGAAGCTGGGCGAGGCCGACCGCATCGTCAGCCTCCACACCCACGACCATGGCAAAGTCCGCGGCGTCGCCAAAGGGGTTCGACGCACGAAATCGAAGTTCGGTGCTCGGCTGGAGCCACTCAGCCATGTCGCCATCCAGCTGTACCGCGGCAAAGGCGACCTCGACACGATCACCCAGGTCGAGACGGTCGACCGATTTGGTTCGCTGCGCAACGATCCCGACCGCTTCGCCCGGGCCCAAGCGATGCTCGAGGCGGTTGACCAGGTCGGGCAAGATCGCGAACCGGACCCTGCACTGCACGTGATGTTGGTGCGGGCATTACGGACCCTCAACCAGAACGACTCGCCGCTCGTGGTGGCCTCGTTCTTCTTGAAGCTGCTCGCCCACGAAGGGTTGATGCCGCAGCTCGATGCGTGCGTGTCGTGCGGAACGACCGAACTCATCGAAGCCTTCGACTTCGACGACGGCGGGGTGTTGTGTCGGAGCTGTCGCCGCGGCCGGCCGATCACGCCAGACGCGCTCGATCTGATGCGTCGGATTCTGGGTGGGGGGCTGGCCGGAGTGCTGGCCCAACCCGTCGGCCCGGCGACCGGAGAGGTCGACCTGTTGGCGACCGCGTTGCTCGAGCACCATCTCGAACGGCGACTACGGGCGGTGGCGGTGCTCGATCAAACGAGCTACTGACCGCTCAGGTCGTCACCGGCTGATCGGAATCCAGCGGCCTTGCGTCTCGGACCACTCCATCCATTCGGTCAGCTCGGGATCCCACTGGATGTAGGTGTTGCGGGCCGTGTCCCACATGGGGGCGTCGACGCCGGGCCGAGGGGGTGCCGCCGATGGCGGTTCGGTCGGCGGTGGGGTCGGCGCCGGTACCGGTGGCGCGACCTGCGGCGGAGGAGGCGTGGGGGCCGCCTGTGGTGGCGGGGGCGAGGGGGCTGACTGCGGTGGCGGGGGCGTGGTGCCCGTGGTGTGGGGCGTTGGTGGCTCCGGAGCCTGCGGCTGGGGAGCCTGTGGCTGGGGAGCCAGCGACTGGGGAGCCTGCGGTGCGACGTCGGCCCGTCCGGTATCGGCCTGATCAACATCGTTCTGTTGCGTGTCGGCCTCCTCGGTGACCGCCGCTTCGGTCGTCGGTGGTTCCGTTTCGGCGTCGGCGGGTGATGTTGGGTTGGGGATCGGCGGAACGACCGGCGGAAGTTCGTCGTTGTTCGCCTGCGCTGACGATGCCGGGAACGCTGGTGGGGTGGCCGCTGCTGGCGCCGAGGTGGATGGGGGCGCCGGCGGCGCAGCCGATGGTGGTGGGGTAGATGCCGGCGGCGCAGACGATGCGGGCGGCGCAGACGATGCCGGTGACCCGTAGGGCTGGCCGGTCGGAGGAGGAGGCGGCGTGGTCGAGCCGTAGGGACGGCCGGTCGGAGGAGGCGGTTGGCCGCTGGGAGCGGGCGGTGTGGCCCCGAAGGTCGAGCCGGCCGGTGGTGGGGCCGTCATCGGTGGCGCGACCGGAGGCATCGGTGGTGCGCCGGTTGGCGGTGGGGGACTGGCGCTCGGGCCGGTCGGTGCCGATGGGGGAGGACTCGCCGCCGACGTGGGACTTGGCGGAGGGGGCGATCCGGCGAACACGCCGACCGGCGGTGCCGTGGTTGGGGCGGGAATCTGCACCGGCGGCTTGCCGACGGAGGCGGCCTGCACGACGAGGGTGCCGGCCGCGAGGTCGCCCAGTCGTTGCTTGTTCTTGGTGGCGATCATCAAGATGCCGCCGAGGCCGGGCAGGAAGTACGGGAACGCATCCAGCATCCACACCAGCGCTCGGATCAGGTTGGCGACGAAGCCGGCGTGCTCGAAGGTGTCGGCCTTCACGATTCGGATGCCGGCGACGAGCTTGCCGGGGCTCCAACCGGTGATCGCCGGGAGAACCACCGTTGCGATCAGCACCCAGACGAACCACACGATCACGATGACGGTGTTGTCGCTGTTCTCGCCGACGAAGGCCGTGTCACCGATCGGGATGCAGAAGTCGTTGGTCGTGTCGTAGATGCGATCACAGACGGCCTCGGCGCGGTCCGCCGAGCCCATGTCGGTGTTGGTGTAGGTCGCCATCGCATAGCCGACCACGAGCACCGTCCCGATCAGCGCGTCGATGAACCAGGCGAGGATTCGTCGCCCGACGACGGCGGTGGGGTTGAGCAGGTCAGCGTTCACCGGCGCGAAGGTGGTTGGAGGACTCGGAGGCATGGGTTGCACGTGTGAATAGTCGCGCATCCGAGCGGGGCGCGCCGGTAACCTTCGGCTCCATGAGCGACGCCGCTTCCCCCGACCCCGCACTGTTCGACAAGATCGTGAACCTGTCCAAGCGACGGGGTTTCGTGTTTCAGTCAGCGGAGATCTACGGCGGATTCCGGTCGACCTACGACTACGGCCCGCTCGGGGTCTTGCTGCTCCGCAACGTCAAGGACGCCTGGTGGCGCTCGATGGTGCAAGAGCGCCATGACGTGGTCGGCCTTGATGCGTCGATCCTGTCGCCACCCCAGGTGTGGCAGGCGTCGGGCCATCTGGCGAACTTCTCCGATCCGCTCGTCGATTGCACCAACTGCAATGCCCGTCATCGCCTCGACAAGCTCGATGACCCCGAGCTGTGCCCGACGTGCGGCGTGCGGGGCGCGTTCACCGAGGCCCGCGAGTTCAACCTGATGTTCAAAACCCATTCGGGCCCGGTCACCGAGACAGCGGCTGAGGTGTACCTGCGGCCAGAGACGGCGCAGGGCATGTTCATCAACTTCGCCAACGTCCTCAACACGAGCCGCAAGAAGCCACCGTTTGGTATCGCCCAGATCGGCAAGTCGTTCCGCAACGAGATCACGCCCGGCAACTTCGTCTTCCGAACTCGCGAATTCGAGCAGATGGAGATGGAGTTCTTCGTGCCGCCGGCCGACAGCCAGCAGTGGTACGAGTACTGGTGCCAGGCCCGCATGGACTGGTATCTCGACCTCGGCATGGACCCCGACAAGGTGACGTTGCGGCCCCACGACGACGATGAGCTCAGTCACTACAGCTCGGGCACGAGCGATGTCGAGTACCTGTTCCCCTGGGGGTGGGATGAACTCGAGGGCATCGCGAATCGCGGTGATTTCGATCTCACGCAGCACGCCACCCACTCGGGCGAGAAGCTCGACTTCTTCGATCAGGCCTCGGGTGAGCGGTACGTGCCGCACGTGATCGAACCCGCCGCCGGTGCGACCCGTACCGCGATGGCGTTCTTGATGGATGCCTACGACGAAGAGGTCGTCAACGACGACACCCGCACCGTGCTTCGCCTCGACCACCGCCTCGCGCCCTACAAGGTTGCCGTGCTGCCGCTGTCGAAGAAGGACACGCTCACGCCCACCGCGCTCGAGGTGTTCGACTCGATCAAGGGTCGGTGGATGACCGACTACGACGAAACGCAGTCGATCGGCAAGCGCTATGCCCGTCAAGACGAGGTCGGTACCCCGTACTGCATCACCGTCGACTTCGACACGCTCGAGGATCGGGCGGTGACGATTCGCGAACGCGACTCCCGCGAGCAAGATCGCGTCTCGCTCGACCAGCTCGAGGGCTATCTCGCCGAACGACTCAGCTGAGCCGTTGGTGGGGGCCGCCAACCCCTGATCGGGTGTCGGGGGTCGCTGCTAGGTTCTCGTTCCCATGGGTATCCACGACGAGGACATCGCACGCGTTCGCAGTGCCGCCGACCTCGTCGCGCTCGTCGGTGAGTACACCGATATCAAGCGCTCGGGTCGCAGCTTCATGGCCCGTTGCCCCATCCATGGTGAACGCACACCGTCGCTGTCGGTCAGTCCCGAGAAGGGCGTGTACTACTGCTTCGGCTGCGGAGCGAGCGGTGACGCCATCACATTCGTCCAGGAGATGGAGAACGTCGACTTCGTCGGCGCGGTGGAGTCGCTCGCGGGTCGCTACGGCATCCAGCTGCGCTACACCTCAGCGGGTGAAGGCCAGCGCCGCGGCCGCAAGAAGTCGCTGCAGGAAGCGGTTGGGAAGGCGGTGGACTTCTACCACGAACGCTTGCTCAGCGGCGGCGATGCGGGGGAGGCCCGCGGCTACCTTCGCAGTCGCGGCTACGACGGCGACCTCGTGCGGCGCTACAAGATCGGCTGGGCGCCCGACGACTGGGATCAGCTCGCCCGCCACCTCAGGTTGAGTCCCGACGATCTGCGTGACGCCGGTCTTGGTTTCGTCAACAAGGCTGGTCGACAGCAGGATGCTTTTCGAGGTCGGGTCATGTTCCCGATTCACGACGAACGCGGCGATCCGGTCGGCTTTGGTGGCCGCATCCTGCCCGGGCATGAGGGACCGAAGTACAAGAACACGACGACCGAGGCGGAGGTCTACGACAAGAGTCGGGTGCTCTATGGCCTGCACGCCCACCGCGACGGCATCGTCAAGGCGGGCGAAGCGATCATCTGTGAGGGCTACACCGATGTGATCGGGTACGCCACCGCCGACATCCCGCGGGCGGTCGCCACCTGCGGCACCGCACTCACCGAGGAGCATGTGAAGCTCTTGAAACGCTTCTCGGCCAACCGGGTCGTCTTGTCGTTCGACGCCGATGCAGCCGGTTTGGCTGCGGCCGAGCGTGTGTACGAGTGGGAAAAGGAGTACCAGCTCGACATTCGCGTCGCCGCGCTGCCGGCCGGGGTCGATCCCGATGACCTGGCCCGTCAGGACCCGGCCGGGCTGCAGCGGGCAGTCGACGAGGCCGTGCCGTTCCTCAAGTTCCGGCTCGACCGGGTGCTGAGTGCCGGCGACATGTCGACGCCTGAAGGGAAGGCTCGCACCGCCGAGGCGGCCCTCGATGTCGTGCGCGAACACCCAGATTCGCTGGTGCGCGATCAATACGTCATCGAGATCGCCGATCACACCCGTATCGAGGTCGCTCGCCTACGGGAGCTGTTGGTGGCGGAGCGCCGCCCGGTTCCGGCCGCTCGCGCGCCGCAGCCGCAGTACGAGCCGGAACCGGACTGGGACGACTGGGCCGTCGACGACGCCCCGCCGCGCATCGAAAACACTCGACTCACGCCGGAGGACGAAGCAATCCGGTTGCAGCTCCATCGGCCGGCCGATGTGGGTGGCCGGCTCGTGCCGGCGTTGTTCGCCGATCCGGTGCGGCGAGAGGCATTCACTGCGATCCAACACGAGGGTGTGCTCGCAGCGGCCGACCGAGTCAGCGAGCGTGCCGCGTCCTTGTTGCGGCGGTTGGCGGTCGATCCGTCCGATACCGAAGCCGACGACGTCGTCGCAGGGCTTGTTCGCAACACCGCGGATCGGGTGATCCGCGACCTGCAACTCGACGCCCGACGTGCGACCAGCGCCGAGGATCGGCAAGGCTTCGCCATCGCGATCAGTTGGGTGAAAACGCAGACCGAACTGCTCGCGGAGCGCGACACGCGCGAAGGCGCGGTCACGCAATTGCTACCGTGGCTGATCCGACATGTCGAAGGGAGGGACACATGACTGACGTCGCACCGGCCGTGCCGTTGCCTGAACCAGCTGCCGCTGAGTTCCGGTCGCTGCTCGACTCGGCTCGCGCATCAGGCCGCCTGTCCCTCGACGCGCTCGTCCACGCCCTGAAAGACGTCGAGTTCGATCCGGAGCTGATCGAAGCGCTGCGCGGCGCCTGCGCCGCAGCTGGTGTCGTCCTCGACGAGGAGCTCGACTCGCCGGTGCCCGCCGAAATCGTCGTGCCCGATCGACCCGACGGCGTCGCAGCCGACGACGGTGACGAACCCGACGCCCCGGATCACACCGACCGGGTCGCCCGCGCCGCCGAATTCGCGGCAACGATCGGCGACGATGTCGAAGAACCGAGTCGTCGACCGCGCCGATCTCGAACTCGTGGCGGTGATGGCGGAAGCGCGGATGATCCCGTCCGCCTCTACCTGAAAGAGATCGGCCAGGTTGCGTTGCTCGACGCCCGCCAAGAGGTACGGGTTGCGGCGCGCATCAAGCGAGGGTTGGAAGCAGCCGGGCACCTCGAAGTGCTGGAGGAGGCGGGTGAGCTCGACCGGCTCGAACCGGGCGACCTGGCTCGCTACAAGCGACTGGTCCGCGACGGTGATCGAGCCAGCGATGAGCTCATCCGGGCCAACCTGCGGCTCGTCGTGTCGATCGCCAAGCGCTATGTCGGCCGCGGCATGGTCCTGCTCGACCTGGTGCAGGAAGGCAACCTCGGTCTCATGCGGGCGGTCGAGAAATTCGATCACACCAAAGGCTTCAAGTTCTCGACGTACGCGACGTGGTGGATCCGTCAGGCGATCACCCGGGCGATCGCCGATCAGGCCCGCACGATTCGCATCCCGGTGCACATGGTCGAGGCGATGAATCGGGTCAAACGCATCCAACGCCAGATGCACCAAGACCTCAAGCGTGAGCCCACGGTGGAGGAGCTTGCCGCCGAAGTCGACGAGTCGGTCGAGAAGGTCCGTGAGATCCTTCGGATCGGGCTCGACCCGCTGTCGCTCGATTCGCCGGTTGGCGACGAGGACGAATCCAACCTGGCCGATTTCATTCAGGACCCCAACGCAGCCGCGCCGATCGACGTGGCGGCGCGGCACCTGTTGGCGTCGGCGGTCGGCGACGTGCTCGTCGAGCTGTCCGAGCGCGAACAGGAAGTCGTGCGGCTTCGATTCGGTCTCGACGATGGCCGCCCCCGCACCCTCGAAGAGGTCGGGCGCCAGTTCGGTGTCACCCGCGAACGGATCCGCCAGATCGAAGCAAAGACGCTGGCCAAACTGCGACACCCGCACCGTTCCGACCGGCTTCGCGACTACCTCGAAGGCGCCTGAGGCTGCCACGCTGGCGTGTCACACCCCGGTGCGACACTGGGGCATGGGTTACGGCGGCAAGGTGGCAGAACAGCGGCGGGCGAGGGCGTTGCGGGCCGAGGCGTGGACTGCTCGACATCGCTGCCGAGCTGGGGGTGTCGAAGTCATCGGTTTCGGTGTGGGTTCGCGATGTCGAGTTCGAGCCGCAGCCACGACGGCGGGCCCGAAAGCGTGGCCCCAACAAGCTCGAGCGGGCGAAGCTCGCGGAGATCGAGCGTTGCCGGGTCGAGGGCATCGAACGCATCGGGACGCTGAGCGAGCGCGAGTTTCTCATGGCCGGCCTCGGCCTGTACGCCGGCGACGGCGC
>JBCCYT010000192.1:0-7967 GCA_039188975.1 Actinomycetota bacterium | reverse complement strand
GTGCAGTTCCATCCAGAATCGGTGCTCACCAACGCGGGGCACGACCTGATCACCAACTTCCTCGACCGCTGCCGCTGAACGACGGCGGTCGACGGCTCAGCCGCCGGCCGTGGTGGTCGTGGTCGTCGTCGACTCGGGGACGGTGGTCGTCGTGGTCGTCGTGGTTGTGGTGGTGGTCGTCGTGGTCTCCGGCGGGGCCTCGCCCACGGTGATCGTGATGGTCGACCCAACCTCGACCTCGTCGAACGCGGCAGGCGACTGGGCGATGACTCGTCCGACCCCCACCGATCCGGCCGGCACCGTCTCGAACAAGGTCACGACTTCCAGCCCCTGGTTTCGCAAGGTAGTGATCGCAGTGTCGGCGAAGAGGTCGGTCACGGCCGGCACCTCGACGGTCGGAAGGCCGGTCGACACGACGATTTCGACGAACGACTCGGCGGCGATCAAGGTGTTGGCCGGCGGGTTGGTTCGGATGACCCGGCCTTCTTCGATCTCTTCGGATGCCTCGGTTGGCTGATTGGGGTCGACCTGGAACCCGGCGTCGCGAATGAGGTTGATCGCGGTGACGAGGTCGAGACCCTCGACGTCGGGGACCGGCACGACTTCTGGCCCGCTCGAGACCGAGATCTCCACCGTCTGACCGGGCGCCAACGCCGAGCCCGACGCCGGGTTCTGGCCGATGACGGTGCCCGCCTCTTGCGGGCTCGTCTCGGTGAGGACGGTGACGCTGTAGCCGAGGCCCTGCAAAATCGTGGTCGCCGATTCTCGAGTCTCGCCGATCACGTTCGGGACGGTGTCGGCGGTGCCTGAGCTCACTCGCAAGGTCACGACGGCGCCGGGGTCGACCCGCTGGCCCGGCGGCGGGTTCTGACCGAACACCTGGTTGACCGGAATGTCGTTGTTGGACTCGAATTCGACTTCGAAACTCAGGTTGGCTTCGAGCAGTTCGGCGCGGGCGTCCTCGACGCCGAGGCCTTCCACGTTCGGAACATCGACCAGCGTTGGTTCGACTGGCTCCTCCTCGCCCGGATCGGCGTCGTCGTCGCCACCGAGCTGGTCGATGAAGTTCATGGTCAAGAAGCCGAGAATGATGATGAGGACTGCGAGCGACGCCACCAGGGCAACGTTGCGCCAGATGCCCGAGCCGCGAGGCGGCTCCTCGTAGTAGTAGCCCCCTCCGCCATACCCGCCTTGGGCCTGGGCCAGCGCCGCCTGGTTCGGATCGACGTACTGTTGCGGCATCGGCTGCGCAACCGCAGCCGGCTGGACCGGCGTCGGGGTGACGGGCTGCGCCGTGGTTGCGTCGACCGGCACCACCGGAGCGGCCGGGGCGGGCGATGGTGCAGGAGTCGGTTCGACCGGGGTCGGCGCGACTTCGGCGATGTGGGGTTCGGCGCTGGCGTCGGCGACCGCGCCGGCGGCAGCCCCGGCGGCGGCCGCACCGCCCGCTGCGGCGGCGCCCTTGCCCGGAATCTTGTGAGCGCCAGCGAGGTAGCGCCGCAGGTCGTTGCGCAGGTCTTCGGCGGTCGGGTAGCGGTTGGCCGGATTCTTGGCCAACAGCTTCATGGTGATCGCCTGGAGCGAGGCGGCGACCTGGACCCCTCGGTCAGTCAGGGCCTCGGGCCGCTCCTGCACATGCTTGTACGCAACCGCAACCGGCGTCTCGGCCTGGAACGGGGGAACACCGGCGAGCATCTCATAGAGGACAACGCCGAGCGAGTAGAGGTCCGAGCGACCGTCGAGTGCCTTGCCCTGGGCTTGCTCCGGGGAGAAGTAGGTGGCGGTGCCCATCACTGAACCATGCTGGGTGAGCGCCGCTTCGCCGCCGCTCACGAGCGCGGTGGCAATGCCGAAGTCCGCGACCTTCACGTCGCCTGCGTCGGACACGAGGATGTTCCCCAGCTTGACGTCGCGGTGCACCAGACCCGCCGCGTGGGCGGTCGACAGCGCGCCTGCGACATCGGCGGCGATCTCCGCGGCCCGGTCGGCGTTGAGCGGGCCGGTGCTGCGAAGCACATCGGACATCGACCGACCCGAGACGTGCTCCATCACGATGTAGTAGGTGCCGCGCTCTTGGCCCCAGTCGTAGATCCCGACGATGTTGGGATGGTTGAGGTTGGCGGCCGCCTGCGCCTCTCGCCGGAAGCGTTCGACGAAGTTCGGATCGTTGGCGAACTCGGGGAACAGGACTTTGAGCGCGACCTCGCGCCCCAACAGTTCGTCGCGCGCCAAGTAGACATCGGCCATCCCGCCTCGGGCGATGTGGCGCAGGAGTTCGTAGCGTCCGTTGAAAACGGTGGGTCCCTGCTCGGACATAGCGGCCGAGTCTAACGCTCGGTGCGGACCGCACCGATGCAGGAAGCAAATCGGCGGGTCATGAGCTGAACACGGTTTCGATCACGGCTCGGGCGATCGGGGCAGCGACGCTCCCGCCGGTTTGTTCGCGTGCACCGTCTTGGGCTTCGACGATCACCGCAAAGGCCAACGATGGTGGCGCGCTGGGACGTCCGGCATAGCCCACGATCCAGGCATGTGAGTTCGGTGGATCAGTGCCGAGCTGGGCCGTCCCGGTCTTGCCGCCCACGACGAGACCGTCGACGAGCAGGTTCCGGGCGGTGCCCTCTTCAGCCACGACTCGCATCGCGTCGCGCAACACCGTCGCGGTGGCGGGCGTCATCGCAACCCGCCAGACCTCCGGCTCGACCCGGTCATAGAGGGTGCCATCGGCGGCCCGCAGTTCGGTGACGACGTGGGGGGTCATCACTCGACCATCGTTGGCAATCGCAGCTGCGACTTGCGCCATCTGCAACGGCGTCGCGGCAACGTCGTTTTGCCCGATCGAGGTCTGGGCGAGGCGAGCGGAGTCTTCGTGAATCGGTGTTGCGCCATTGGGTAGGACGGGACCAGCGCCGTCGCCGGTCGCGTCGGCCTCCACCGTCGGTGCCCGATACGTGTCGACGTCGGCGAGTTCAGCGCCATAGTCGGTCGGAAAGCGCGACTGCGCAGCCCCCGGCAGATCGATACCGATGTCACGGTTGAAGCCGAATGCCTCAGCGGTTGCGACCATGCCGTCGGGGCCGATCCACTCGGCTCCCATCTCCGAGAACGCGGTGTTGCACGAAACCCGAAGCAGTTCGACCAGGTCACCCCCGCAGGTGCCAGCGGCGAAGTTCCGGATCGGTGCGCCTGCCGGAATCGGCTCATAGGTCGACGAGTCGGCGAAGACCGGCTCCGACGCGCCGATCAGACCGGTCTCGATCCCGGCCGCCGCCGTGACGAGCTTGAACGTCGATCCGGGAAAGAACACCTCTCGAAAGCTCTTGGCGAGCAGCGGCGCGTCCGGGTCGGCGCGCAACGCATCGAACGCGGCGTTGGCGACGACGCCGTCCGGATCTGCGATCGGATTCGGGTCGAAACTGGGGAACGTCCACAGCGCGAGGATCTCGCCGCTCCGGGGATCGAGCGCCACGACACTCCCCTTGCGGTCACCAAGCTGTTCTTGGGCAACTCGTTGCACATCGTCACGAATCGACAACACCAGTGTCGCCGTCGTGTCGCGCTCGACGAAGAGATCGCCGAGCGACTGGAACCGCTGATCGATCGGCTCGCCCGCCAGCTCATCGTTGTACGAGCGTTCGAGGCCGGTCGGGGCGACGTTCAACGACTGATAGCCAACGATGTGGGCGTACAGATCGGCCTCGGGATACTCACGCCGAAAGTCGACCGAGCCGTCGTACTCGATCGATCGGGCGACGACCACCCCATCGGCGGTGACGATCGGGCCCCGTTCGCTACCGAACTCCCGAATGAGGCCTCGGGTGTTGTTCGTGTCCTCCTGCAGACGTTCAGCGCCGAAGAACTGCACCCGATTCAGCTGCGCGAAGAGCACGACATAGAGCAGCCCGAACACGATCCCGAGGCGACGGATCCGCAGGTTCATGACTCGGTGCGAGCCGGTCGACTCGACCATCGCTGCTCATGTGACATTCGAACCAGGAGCGCCAGCAGCACATAGTTGGCCACCAGCGACGATCCGCCGTAGCTGACGAAGGGCAAGGTGATCCCGGTGAGCGGCACCACTCGCAAGACACCGCCGATGATGACGAAGGCTTGAATGCCGAGCAGCGTGGTGAGGCCGAGGGCGAACAGCTTGTCGAACACCCGGTCGGCCCGCAGCGCAACCCGCATCCCCGACCCGACGAGCAGCAGGAACGCCATCAGAATCGCTACCGAGCCGGCGAGACCCAGCTCCTCCCCGATGGCGGCGAAGATGAAGTCGGTTTCGACAAACGGGATGCGGGTCGGTTCACCACGGCCGAGTCCGGTTCCCGTGAGCCCACCGTCGGCGAGCGCGAAGGACGCCTCGACGATCTGGAACCCGTCGCCCTTCGGGTCAGCGAACGGGTCGAGCCAGATGTCGACTCGTTGCTGGACGTGTCCGAACATCAACCACGAGGCGACCGCCCCCACGGCGAACAGTGCGGCGCCGACCGCCAGCACGACCCACCGCTCGGACGCGACCCACAACACGACGACGAAGAGGGTGAAGAAGAGCAGCGACGAACCGAGATCTCGCTCGAACACCATCACCCCGAGCGAGCCGGCCCATGCGACCCCGATCGGCGCGAGATCTCGCAGCTCGAGCCGAGCCCGAAGCAGCTCTCGAGAATCGACCAGGTAGGCGGCGAAGAAGGCTGCGAGCGCGATCTTCGCGAACTCACCCGGCTGGAAGTTGATCGGCCCGACGCTCGCCCAGATGCGGGCCCCGTTGATCTCTCGACCCACGCCCGGGATGAGCGGCAAGACCAGGAGGCCGATTCCGGCGAGGCCGAGCAGGTACCGATACTGCTCGAGAATCCGCACCCGCGGCACGAACACCAGCGTCAGGACGTAGCCACCGATCCCGATCGCCGTCCACGTCGACTGCAACGCAGCGAGGTCTCCGTCGAGCCGGGTGATCACGACATAGCCGAGCCCGTTGAGCAGCACCGCGATCGGCAAGAACACGGGGTCTGCAGCCGCAGCAAATCGTCGGTTGGCGAGATGGGCGCCAAACCCGAGCCCAAACATCCAAAGCAGAAACGGTCCGAGGTTCGCCGGGATGGCCTCGGTCGTTCCGAAGCTGGCGAGCCCGTACGCCACCGCGACCACCACGCCGACCAGCACGAGCACGCCCGCCTCGACGCGCCGCGGCTTGAGCGCGAGCAAGGGGTTGCTGGGCGACGCTGAGGGGGACTCGGTGGCCGTCATGGTCGGCGACCGTTCAGGGCTCGTCGTCGATCAGCGTCTCGAGGTACGCCAGATAGGTGTCGGCTTCGCTGCGGCTGCTGAACTCCTGACCCGCCTGCACCCGTTCGCGATCAAGGGCAGGAAGATCAGCGACCACGAGGTCGGTATCGACCTCCACCGTTGGTTCGAACCACAAGAAGCCCTCGCCCTGGAGGATTTCAACGGTGCCGTCGTCGGCTTGACCCACCGTGAAGCCGGACCGCCCGATCTGCAAGAACACGGCGAACATCACGATCAAGACGATGACGACCGCGGCGATCATGGCGCCGAGCCGCCACGTGAAGATTGGAGTCGCCGGCGGTTCGGCCACAACCTGATCCGGATGCGGGTCGGCGGCCGCCGCCATCTCTGCTGCGTGCTCCGCCGCAGATGGCTTGTCGACCTTGAGCACCCCGTCGGGGAGCGCCTTGCGGACGTCGGTGACCCGATCGTCCGGCGGGGTGGCATCGGTCGAGTCGGCCCCCACGATGTCGACCACGACCACCGTGATGTTGTCGCGACCACCCGCCGCGTTGGCGCGGTCGACCAGCTCCTGCGCGGCTTCCTGTGGTGCCGGCATGGCCCGCAGCACTTCGGAGATTTCGTCACCCTGCACTTCGTTGAACAGTCCGTCGCTGCAGAGGAGGTAGCGGTCCCCGACAACGGGAATCAGCTCCCACGCATCGACCAGGACTTTCTCGTCGATGCCAAGGGCGCGGGTCACGATGTTGCGCTGCGGGTGGACCGCCGCTTCTGCCCGGGTCAGGCGACCGTCGCGCACGAGCGCTTCAACCAGGCTGTGATCTTCGGTGTGTTGATGAAGCCCGTCCGCGGTGAGGCGGTACAGGCGACTGTCACCAACGTTGGCGATGCCGATGCGGTTGGGGCCGGCCCGGGTGATGTCGGCGAGCACACACACCGTCGTGCCCATGCCCTTGAGCTCGGGTTGCTCGCGGGCTCGGTCGACGATCTGTCCGTTCGCGACCTGGACCTGGTCGATGAGGTCGTCGATGGAATGCACCGTGGTCACCGCTTCGAACGACACAACGGTGATCTCCGACGCGATCTCACCGCCCATGTGCCCGCCCATGCCGTCGGCAACAACGAACACGGGGTCCGCGGAGAGAAAGCGGTCCTGGTTGTTGGCTCGGATCCGACCGGTGTCGGTGGCGGCGCCCGCCGCGAACGTCGTCACACCAGCTCCAAGACATGTTCGCCAACCTGAATACGGTCGCCCGGTCCCACGTTCTTGGCAAGGTCGAGCACGTTGCCGTTGAGAAGGGTTCCGTTGGTGGAACCGAGATCTTCGACGACCCAGCGGCCGCCAGAGTGAAAGAGGCGGGCGTGGAGCTTCGAGACGCGAGGGTCGTCGACCATGACACCGCAGCCTGCGGCTCGACCGATCGTTGTTTCGGTCTGGAGATCGAAGACGGTCCCGGCCAACGGTGCGGGAGCGAGTACGACCAGTCGTGCGGCGCTGAGCCCCCCACCATCGACGGCTGCGCCTGCTGGTGGCGTGGCCGTCGCAGACACTGGCGCGGGGCTGGTGTTCGACGCGGGCACGACGAGGGGCGCCGCGACGACGACCCGACTCTCGGTGCGCAGCTCGACCCACACCGCCCGAAGGACGCGGAAGAACGTGAGATAGACCAGAGCCAGGAGGCCGACCCGAAGAATGAGGAGCAGTTGGTCCGACACGGTGCGTGAGATCCTACTCAGGCGTCATCGACGGGGAGAGGCGGGCTCACCCGGCCCGGAACTCGAAGGTGGTCGAGGCCCCGAGCGCAACCACATCGCCGTCGTCGAGCCGACGCTGCACGATCGGTACCCCGTTGACGGTGGTGCCGTTGGTCGATCCGAGATCGGAGATGACGAAACCGTCGCCGTCGGGGCGGATGTCGGCGTGCTCACGACTGACGTTGGTGTCGTCGAAGGTGATCGTGCATTCCGGCAGCCGACCGAGGCTCAAGCGGTACTCACCGAGCACGACTTGCTGTCCCGTACTCAGGTGCAGCACGCCGGCCGCACCATCGGCCTCTTTCATCCGAGCGTTGACCTGCATCTGCCCCGCTCGCACCTCGGGCGAGGCCCGCAAGACGACCTGGACCGGGCCCATGAACTGCCAGCCTTCGTCGCGAGCCGTCTGCCGAGCTGCGTCGCAGAGCTCGCGCACCAGTGAGTCTTCGACATCAGCAAACCGGGCCAGGTCGGCATCGGCGAGCTCAACGTCGAACACGTTGGCGACGACCGGCTGTCCTTTCACACCAACCGACCGGGAATCACCCATCTCGCGCGCGAGTCGGTGACTGATCTCGACGGGCCGGACCCCTCCTCGAAAGAAGCGGCCGACCGCGCCATCGACAAACCGCTCGAGTCGTCGTTCGACAGATCGCAGGCCCACCACCGAAGAGTACCCCTGCCGCAACGCCCGGGGGTTGCGGTACGCTCGTTCGAGCACTTCAGCAGGAGTGCGCCACGCGCGAGTGGCGGAATTGGCAGACGCGCAGGCTTCAGGTGCCTGTGCCCGTAAGGGTGTGAGGGTTCAAGTCCCTCCTCGCGCACCATCTGGTGGTCTCACCGACGGAACCCTCCGAACCATCACGGGCCGGGGGGTTTCTTCGTTTTCGGCGCACGCAGCGTCGCCCACCACTCCGGCTGCCGCAGATCGTTCCAGAAGCCTCTGGCAGAAGGGGTGCGAC